>DAIDAQ010000057.1 GCA_027310535.1 Candidatus Micrarchaeaceae archaeon | reverse complement strand
CTGTAAAGGTCGCCGAGAACATTGGAGTCTCCTTCCAACATGGTCGTCAGTTTTGTGTTGGATGGCAAGAACTAACAACTTTTGCACGGAAAGAGATTAACGGAAGTTGTTGGATTTCATTGGGATGCTATAATGTATCGTATGGATTGCAACTGCTTCCCTTATCAGGCATCCATTTATCATTTCCACCCATTGGAAATGGATCATACCTTTCTGAACCATCATTATAATTATGAGTTACATAATCTTTACCATCGCTTGTAGAATGTTTGTTGCCATCAGTCTTAGGGTCTTCATGAGGTGCCGTATAACATGGTTCATTCTGTTCTAATTTTATAGTATTTACTAATCTGGCTATGCTAACATAAAATGTTAGTGAAAGGAAGTGCCTAGAAATGTCCTCTCGTATAAGCTCTTTTATGGCCTCTTTTCTCACAGTTTCTCTTCTACCGTTTATCCTTTGAATGTCTTCGTGGTGCTGTATTCCCCTTTCAACACCTTTTGAATATCTTGCCACCCAATCATTCAGTGTACAATTTGTATATCAAAGAATTTAAATGTTCCCCAGTATATTTGGTATTTTCATGCAACCAAATCAATAGCTCTCACTCAAGAAAGAAGCGGAGAGTGATGAATAGAGTAGGCATATTGGAAATACCCGGGTCGCTAAACATCACTCTATCCGGTAGGCATGTGCATAGCGAATGCCGTTTGCGTTCTTTACATTATCTTTCTTTATTATTGAGTTTTCCACCGCGGTTTTTATTGACTCATTTCCAATTATATCCGCAGAATGAAGCTTTCTAGGCAATAGCCTCTTCACTTCATTGCCGTTTACCAAAGAGCCTTTGTAGAAATCGGAATAATCCCTTACATTAATGTAGACATCGCTATCCTCTATCACCTTGTTTATCAGCTCCTCATCGCACATCGCAAGCAGTACGCCGTCCTCGCTGTTGTGCAGTTTTATGTAAATCATTCAACCATACCTATAGAAGAAGATTGTCGCGAGCGAGTAGAGTGCAGCGTACCAGAAAAGCCATATGCTACCTGTCAGGTTACCATTAAGGAAGGCAAGCCCTGCAAGCCCTGCAAGCCCTGCGGCCAGTGCGATCTCAGTTCTGGTGCTTGCCAGTGCAGCGGTGAGGTTGTTCCTGTTGTTGTTCTTGTACCTGCTCCATATTTTCCCAAGGTCGAGCTTCAAGGGTGGCGTGAAGAGGGCAGATAACGCAGCCTTGGTTCTTATCACCACAAGCGCGAAGTTCAACATGAGTATCATTATGCCCTTCTTTATCGACTTGAAGTAGAGCTTCGTCAGCACAACAGGAATCACTAGTGAGAGTGCAAACGCAAAGCTCCCGATTATCTCAAGGTCCACTCCTATGTAGTTTGCGTTTATGTTGAAGAGATTCTGCAGCGTTATTGTGGTGAGCGGAACAGCGGAAAAGACTATCAGTACAGAAACCACTGTGAACAATAGCAGTACTAGGGATATGTAATTCAGCCCGAATCCGTGCGTGACATAATCTATGTTCGAAAGCGGGGTTAGCCTCTTCGGGTTTTTGTACTTGTAAAAGTAGCGCAGGAACTGCGTGTCACCGTAATTGTAGCGCCATTGCTGTTTTGCCAGCTGTGTGAAAGTCGTCAGCGGCTTCCCGATAGCGTAAACCTTCGGCACGTAAATGCTGTTGTAGCCGTGCATATCCGATTCAAAGCTGAAGAAGGTGTCCTCTATCATGTACTGGGGGAACCCACCGACAGCGTCAAGCGCGCTCTTTTTCACTATGCCGCATGAGCCAGCGAAGATTGCTGTGTTGTTCAGCGCGCGGGCCTGCTGTATGAACTTGAAAAAGAAGGCATCGAAGAGTGCAATAGAGTCAGAGAAGAGCGTCTTGCCTTTGATGTAGCTCTTTTCAGTCTGAACATATGCGAGCTTCTTGTCGTTGAAATATGGGATCAAGTCTATGAGAAAGTTTGTGTCGGTAACATATTCGTCGTAGTCGAAGATGGCAACGTATTCCTCTTTTGAGATCTTGAGCACGTTGTTCACGTTGCCCGCCTTGAATCCCTCTCTTGTCCCTCTCCTGACATGCACGATTCCGTGCTTTTTGCAGAACCTGTAAAGCTCGCTTATCATCTCTGGGTTTGTCGAATCGTCACCCAGATAATACTTTATCTTTCCCTTTTCATATTTCAGATCCTTTAGCCGTAGAAGATTCTTTTCTACAACTCTCACGTCCTCGTTGTAAACCGGCATGATTACAGCAATTGTCGGCCATCTTTTGACGGGCTTAAGCTGCGAAGTTATTTTCTTTATATGGGTATCGTAAAAGTATGACCTGTAATACATGAGCGCAGTGAATATATTGAAAAAGCCAGAGACTACTGATAAGACTGCGAAAAGCGCAGCTACGAAAAACATATACACATTGTTAGCCACGTAAATTAGGTAGAGTGAGAAGGTTATGCCTGCTATTGCTATAACTACAAATATGGCACTAGTTATGATCCTTGTGCCAAGCACCATATTGCTATGGAATTGCATATTATTCACTTTGTGTAATAAAGCTATTAAAAGATAACAATTTATACATAAGCATAATGCCAGGGTGGCAGAATCTGGTAACGCGCTGGTCTCGAGATTTGTGTCCCGAGAGCTGATCAGTGATGCAAACAGGCAAACCAGTGCCCTTCGGGGCTTTAGGGTTCGAATCCCTACCCTGGCGTTTATACTCTATTTATTGGCAACATAAAGAAAATCGTTACTTTGTAGAACCTTGAAACTCTTATTACCTCTGAAGCTTCCTATTCTGACGTTGCAACAAAAGTTGATACAGTTTTCGGAAGTAGCGGAAGTGTAAATGCCCGAACCTCTGCCGCACGGCTTACAATGTCGTGCAGATTTCCTGCCTATTCTTGCAGGAAGTCGGATACATTCGTGCTCTTCAGTTGTACATTTGCGATTTCAAGAAGCGATAGACCCTTGTGTATCCCCTTCTCGGATTATCATGTATTCTAGCAGCGCGATAACCACGCTGGTGAATAGCCTCCTTTCTTCCTCAGGGTCGCTCAAGTCCAGCAGCATCACAGAGTCAGCAAGGCAGAGTGTCACTGGAGAGAATTTGAGCGCGTACAATGCTTACCTGCTTGAGGCGAGCAGTACCAAATACTAGTGTTCAAGCACACAGGCATTTCTGCATCTTTCATAATCAACCTAAACGAGTCGAAGCCTATGTATGATGACCAAAACACGATGGTATATCTGCCGCCGGATGCAACCTGCTATGGACAGGGGTCGCTTTTACTCCCCACGGCTCGTGATGAACTCGTCAAGAAGAGTGGTCGCATACGAGCCAGCGGGCAGCGAGAACCGAATCAAGACACCATCATCGCCTTTCTCTAGCGCAAAACATTTATAAGGGGCGAAGAGCACCCTGAAGCTTCCCTTGCAGCCTAACTCTGGCATATGCCTTATCATGAAATCTTCCTTGATTATGCCAAGCTCATCCATCACTTCCTTCTCCTGCTCTGTTATGTCTTCTGTGTCATAACCAATTATATTGCCGAGGGTGAAGACACCGTCTTTGCTGCGCTTTGCATTCTGTACATCAGGGAATCCGTAAGAGTTGCTGCCGCATGAAATCCCATTATCGGTGTCCATGTCACCTTTTATTATGAGCTCCAGTTCTCTGTTGAAAATGTATGATTCTACAGAGTGCACGAACATCAACGCAATCTGCCTAGGTATCCTCCTGATTGCATTTCCAAAGTCTGTCGGATATTCCGCAAGATAGTTGAGCACACGGAGCTCGTACTTTAGATACTGCGGGAAGTATGAAGCCGCAGCATTGAAGTCTAGTTCGCTTTTCAACCGCTTCCTCGCTTCGACTGCTTCCTTGTTCCTTTCGCCTGCCGTATCTGTTAAGAAAAGCATCACAGCCTTCTCAAAATCGCCCTTCATTATGCTGACCCCTATTCCGACGTTATTGCCCCTGGCGCCAAATCTCTGCATGCCGAAGTAATTCGGGAACGAACCTCCCAAGTCTCTCTCAATAATAGACATTCTCTTTGTTGCGGATGCAGAATCTGTCTTTATCCTTATCGCGAATCTGTTGCCGATGAGATCTCCAAGTTCAACAGCAGACTCAGACTTCCACGCGCCGTTTATCGACACATCTTTAATGTGTATACTCAGGAGGCGCTCTGGTTCTGCTCCGTAAAGGCTACATAGCTGCGTTGTGACTGCATTCCTGTCCTTTGTCCCTGCGAAGCTTACTGACTTTATGCCCCTTCCTGCAGCTTTTGCCACCTCCCTGCATGCCTGCATAGTATTCCAATCCCTTTTCTGCAGCACGAAGACTGAAAACTTCCCACCAGCACTGTCAAAGCCAAGGTCTTGCGCTGAATACTTCCTGTCTTTCTCTATTGTTGCGCCGCTCTTTGCTATCTCCTCTACTAGAAAATCCTCTGCATCTGCTTTTATTGCGCCCTCTACCTGCTCCCCCTTTGACTTTCTAAGCATTGCATCAGTTCAAACGACTAAACATAAGTGAGCCATCCGCCGAACTCAGGCACCTTGCCATGCACTATGCTGCTGTACTGCACCGCAAGCGCCTTAGTTATCTTTCCAGGGCCCCTGCTTATCTTTACGTTGTCAACCCTAGTTACCGGGGTGATCTCCGCCGCGGTGCCTGTGAAGAACACCTCATCTGCGCTGTAGAGCTCGTCCCGCTTTACCGGCCTCTGCTCTACCTCTATTCCCTCCATTTCTGCCATCTTTATGACAGAATCCCTTGTTATGCCTACAAGTATGTCGGAATCTATGTTAGGGGTTATGAGCGCGCCGTCCTTCACTATGAATATGTTTTCAGCAGGGCCCTCTGCTATGTCCCCGTCTACAGACGTCAGTATTGCCTCGTCAAAGCCCGATATCCGGGCTTCGGTTGTCGCAAGTATCGAATTGGCGTAGTTGCTGCTGCACTTCGCTTCTACCGGAACTATCTCCGAGTTTATCCTGTGCCATGATGAAACCTTGCACTTCAGCCCGGTCTCCCTTGCGCTTCCGAAATACGCGCCGAACGGCACTGCGGCGACAAAGACGCTTATCTTTTTCTTGTACGTGAATAACCCTATATTGTCGTCGTTGTAGAAGGCGAACGGCCTTATGTACGAATCGCCGAGCCCGTTAGCCCTTACCACGGCTTTGACCGCCCCCTCTATCTCATTTTGGTTGTAACCGAGCCTCATAGAGTAAATCTTTGCGCTGTTGAGAAACCTCTTGATATGGTCCTGCAGCCTGAAAACTGCCGTGCCTTTGCCAGTCCTGTAAGACCTTATCCCCTCGAAGATCCCTGATCCGTACTGCATGGAATGGGTAAGAACTGGCACCTTGGCCTTCTCGTAGCCTACCATCTTTGAATCAAGCCAGACTTTCCGTCTTCCCAATGACATGCAATGCACTGCACTAAATTCGCAAGGAACAAATAAAAAATGATGCCTAAAAAAACACATATGCAGCAAAGAATAGAGGCCCTTCTTTCCAAGTATGGGCTTACTGATTTCCAGAAGTTGGTGTTGGTGGCAACCTCATCAATACCAAAAGGCAAGACAGCTACATATAAAGAGATAGCGAAGAGGATAGGGAAGCCAAAGGCATACAGGGCCGTAGGCAACGCGCTTGCTGCAAATCCTCTACCGGTGGTGATCCCATGCCACAGGGTCATAAAAAGCAATGGCTCGGTAGGAAGCTACAGTAGGAGAGGCGGTGCAGCAGCAAAGCTACGCCTACTAAAGAGAGAAAATGCATCCTCTCTTAAGGGTCTGTAACAACCCTACCATCACCTCACCCGGTCAAACCCTACCCATTCAGCGTCATGAGGTTTGCGTAGCTGTACCTGCCTAACAGCTCTCTCTTTTCGAGCACGCCGCCGGAAAGGTAGCCACGACCGCTCTCAGTCAGCTCGAGAAGCTTACCCGGCTCTGCGCGCGAAGCAAAGTCCAGCAGCCCCTTGCACTTCAGCCTGTTCAGATTGTACCATACCGAGCTCTTTGAGAAGCTGTAGACCTCGTGCATGTAATCCACGAAGGCAGACGCGCTGTCTATCCTGTCATCCCCTATCTCGAGCAGTATCAGCCTCTCTCTCTGAAGAAGCTTATCTTCTCTAGTATCTAGCATTCGACCCACATAAACCACCAAAAATCTTAAAGGAAATTTATGCGGCCGAATCAACAACGTACGTCAGCATCAGAAACTTGGCGTTGATCCCATTGATGCAGTGGCTGTCCATGATAAAATCAGGTTTCCATATCCTTAACAGGCCCTGCATCTTTTCACTCTGCTAATACTAACTAAAATAAGTATTTAAAGATTGTGTACAATCGGGCTTTGTCCAATAACTACTGAAAAGTAGTAGCAGTTAACACTAATTTTGCAGTGGTTCGCGAATCACGTCAACATATTGTAAACAATTGGTTCCAGGAGCAATGACCCGTATAGGGGGTCTAGTGGTTCAGGTCTCACAAGTGCCGTCCATTCCGCGATCGTGTGCAGTGATGGCTCTATGGGTCCATGGAGCTGGGCAAAGTCATATTGCTGGACGATAGAGCATACAGAGATATGAGATCCTACCTCTTGATTTCAAGACCAAGGTTCAGGAATCCGGCCCGCTTGCCGAGCCTGTAAGGGGTAAGCTGTTCGTTAAGCTTTATCCTAAACTCCGTTCCCCCAAGATTGGCTATCATATCCCCCCCAAAGTTGAAATAGACACCGTTGTAGCCCTTGCCGAACAGGTTGCTGCTATAGCCTATGCCGATGTTTGGCACCATAGTGGGCCCCCCATTTCCCATTTGTCGAAGCAAACTGATCTCTTTTGAAATGTGCAAGTTGGCTGCTGATTTGTCGTTCCTTAGGAACCTGCTGTAAAGCCTCCCGTCCCTTGCATTGTCCCATATGGCATGGAAGAAGTCAAGTTTTGCCTCAAACTTGCCCAGCCCGTAATTCAACTCGCTGCCCAAAACATATGTGTTGCTGTTGAATGCCTTGTTCTGCACGAACTGCCAGATCTGGATGCTGGCCTCTCCATTTATCACGCCTCTGCTGTTTAAGTCTATCGTGCCGTGTGCGGCAGCGCCGAGATCCTGTTCTTTCCAGAAGCCGCCGCCGAACCTATTACCGATATCGTAGTTGCCCCTCGCAGAGATCGTGAAATACCTCCCGGGGTTCAGGCCTAGCTTCGCACCGCCAGAGATGCCCCCAACGAAGGTGACCCCGGATGATGAGACAAAGTTAGACTCCATTGAGGCCGATACACTTACAAGTTCCTGCGCCTTCGTTGCTATCGCCGATGCAAGCAGGAATGCCCCGGCTATTGATACCCTCCTGAGCATGCTGCATATCTGCTGGCATCCCTGTTTTTGGCCCTTTTGTTCCTCCACAGCCTCTCTTAAATTAGTTGCCATGTAATGCACGTTTTTACTCCATTGGTTGTGGTATATATTAATTTCTATAGGGTTCGCCAATAGCCTAACCACTGCCACAAGCTACTGGCACCTTACCTACCAAGCTCGCTATTGGGCATGTGCTTTATCAAGACCACCCTGAAGCTTGAGCTGTCCGCCTCTATCCCTACAGGAGTTGCCACTACACCCCCCTCTTTCCCTGTGGACATCACCACCGGTATAGCGCGCAGACTGCCAAGCCGTTTGGCAATGCCGTTTATTACCATGATGTTGTAATATGCGCCTGTATAGGCTGGGCCGAAGTCTGCTTCGCCAAAATCGGCATAAGTTATCTTGCCGTTGCCGCCTGCCATTGGCGCGATCTGATATACAAACTCAGCACAGCGCCTTGAAGACCTGTAGTCCTCTATGAATGAGACAGCCCTCTTTTTCGTGACATTCTGCAGGTTGATGAACCATGTGCCAGTTGTGCTGTCTATAAGGTGTATGCCTGCATTTATCACGTCGCCAGCACTCACTCCCGTATCAACAATCACTTGTTTATTAGGGTACATCCCGTACCACAGGGCGAAGTACCTATTTCCTGAAAGCAGCGCCGAAAAGCTGCCCGCCTGTATTATTGTTGTATCCTCTGGTATGAACAGGGAGCCACCCCCTACCCCAACGAGTTGCGCGGAGAGGAATGGGGCGCCGTTTGTGTAAGGCACGTCATTGACAATCCATGAGCCGCTTACCGCAGTCACTTTGGTCTTTTCGGATGCCTTGGTTTCCACAATGTACCCTGCGGCAACCGGATTATTGTGCGCAGCATCTGAGGTGTCTCTCAATTTAACCATAAGCGTATCTATTGCCTTTTTGACGGCTCCCTCCCCCCTTTCGCATTTGGTTGCCATGCCGCCTGCAGAGAAGGCCATTATTGCCGTGACTGCAATACCTATCATAACCTTTTCGGTTCTTCTCAACACCTTTGAAAGGGCCCTGGGCTGCACTTCCTCAGCACTGGATTTTAATGTATGGTTTACAGCGACCATGCTTGTAATTTTTTTGCTTGCTTAAAAATACATACTGCCGCATGAATGTACCATTTTACACATGGCTCTTACTACAGTGCCTCCGAAACGTCATAGAATATGGAAGTCATTTCATGGGTGAGGTAGTTCATTATTTGTTTTTTTGCGAAAGCGTCATCATTATCTATTTTGGAATAGGCGTACAATACGCGATAGTAGGTGCGTGCCGGCTCGCAGAGAAATCTGAATGGAAAAGGTCTATTTATCCTAACTGATAATATGGTGGGAACGTTACCTCTCTCCTCAAGACCTCCGTAGCAGCATCCGGAAAGGCAGACGCGCCATTACCTTCCGCGTGTTTATAAGAGAGATGTCAGTCCTCTGGAAAAGCATAAGAATCTGAAATGCAAGGAATATTGTTGAGTGAGCAGAATGCCTAGGGAAATTGACCACGCAAAGGATAGGGAGATAGGCAACGAGGAAGGGAGCCGCCATGCACACGACGGCAGAAAGGAGCTGTTAGGCAAGCTCAGAAGCATGGCCCGCAAGGCGGCTTTTGTGCCTTTGGTTGCAGCCGTGCTTGCCATACCTGCAAGGGCGCAGACCGGTGTTGATTTTGCTGTGGACATGAACACGCAATTAGACTCCCCAGCAGGGAACTTCATGAGTAATGGGAGTACGTTCGGCGGCAAGGTCGCCGGTAGGATAGCAACGTTTGAAGGAGAGTTTGTAAGGGAAGCTGGCACAAAGTCAACGTACATCTATACATCAAACTCACCGTGGGGCTATGTTGGCGGCTCTGTAAGATATAAACCAGAGCAGAAAAAGTGGATGGAAGACTCGCTTAGCTTTAGCAGCGGTGCATACTACTGGCACTTCAATCCAAATGAGGCAGTCAGGCCTACTGATATCTTCAGCCTTGGCTTCAATCTGCAGTATGCAGGGCAGATTGGGGCGGTGCAGGGAGGCCTATTTTTGTCGTACCGTGCCAAAACCACTGCATTCATTGAGGCGTCAGAGTCAATCGTAATAGGTGACGGGAACATGAAGTTTGGGATAACCCCTACGGTAGGCGGCACGCTTGCTGGTGTCTTCAACACACCGGGTAACAAGAATGTAAACCTACTTGCCAAGCTGGACATCTGGATTTCAACATCCGATCCGTCTTTCCAGATAACAATAAGGACTGCCTATACAGGGGGGTCGCAAATAGAGCAGCGTATAATTCTATCATACGAACCCGCTCTGTAATACATCCTGCACCTGGTTGCCGCCCCTATGCATTATGCGTCTATGGAGTCCTCCTTTTCTATCCCGCGTATGTCGCGCCTTTTCCCGTCCTCCTTTTTGGAGGTATCATAACTTATGACGCCCTTTGCCATTTTGGCCCCGCAGCCTAGGTGCATGCCCAGATGCGCCGCATCGAATCTCCTCATGCAGATACAACCGACGATGGCTGACGTAGCTATTGACGTATCGGACCTGGTCCCGTTTATATCGTTCAGCGCGCTCCTGATTGCGGCCTCGCCGCCGCTGATTATTGGCGCTACAACCAGCACGCCGTCAGGTGCATGTATCTCCCCAATAAGCGAATACCTGTCGGTAATCCCTGTGTTGTCAGAGAGCTGCGATAAGAGCGCCCTCGGCAGCATGGCGGCGCCATGCAGGTTCAGCTTCTCCACTCTGGTTATTAGGCTGTGCCTTACCGGTAAGGCACGCATGTCGATCGTAATCCTCCCTATGATGCCGTCGCTCTTTAGTTGATGGTAGGTGTATTGTGACCTACCCCTGTCAAACCCATATTTGTCGTCTATGCTGTTGAACTCTGTGTTACCGTCAATGCAGAGCTCGCGCAGAACGGCATACTCCCTGTATGCCAGACTCCAAGGCTTCTTTTCCGCACGGCCGTTTTCCCTATGCCATATCCTTTTCTTTATGATGCTGTCGAAAAATCTATCCCTTAGAGGTATATGACCGAACGATTTGTAGAAAGGCGTGACGCGCCAGCTCGTGTTGTACTCCTTGAAAATGCTGTTCCTGAGCGCGTTGATCGCCGCGGCGCTCGACATGCACTTTTCCACAAGGAAGTAAACAAGCAGGTCAAAGCTGCCTGTGGTTGCCATCGCGCACTGCACGTATGGCGAGTTCTGCAAATCCACCTTTATCTCGTCGGGTCCAGGCATCCTGTCAGTGAACCTGATGAAAGCCAGGTACTCATCAAGTCCAAGCTTTCCAAGATCTATGACGGCAGTGTACTTTATCCCTAGCTCATTTTCGAGCTTCTTTATTCTGGCGTGCGTGTCAACGCCGTCTATCCCCATTATTCTCTCGAGATGCGGGACAGAAATGCGACCGTTCATGCTCAACGCTGTCAATATCTTCCTGTTTACTTCGCCCTCTCTTGAGCCAGCTGCATTGTACATCGCTTGCATTTGAGAGAGTGCTAGATAAAGAGGAGAGCCTTTTCGTACGCTCTCTATCATCCCCTTGCTATTTAGGGCGTCTGCCCCGGTACCCAAAACTACCAACCCAGTAGTATCAGCGTCATGGCTGGTATAAAAATCTTGCTGGAAATGCAGAGATTAGCGGAACTACAGAGACTATATAAACTTAATTCCACTGTAAACTCACGAAACTGTCCAGTCTTCACGAAATTTTAAAATTTGTCTAAAAAATCTGATTTTATGGGCAAAATTGGCTGCTTTTCGTCAAAATTAATGGAACAAGGTATATATATGAGGTTTACAGTAAATAAAGAAACGGGTTGGTAACATGGTTGGGTCTGGTAACACAGGCGTTTTGGCGCAGGCTGATTTCTATCGCTAGCCTTTATGCCCGGTTCCCACCACAAATTGTTGCTGGGCTCCTTACCTCCCGTTTTTGGGGAGAAAAAATGAAACATCAAAACACAAAAGTACCACCATTTGAGAGGTTTTACCTTCTGAACCCAAGGGGTGGTACTGACGTGACTACGACGGCAAGGAAGCTGATATCTTTCGAGGAGGTTAAGGAAGTATATGTTACTGATGGCAGCCATGGTTTTGTCGTCAAGGCGCGCTTCTGCAACGGCAGGCCGCCAAAACTTGTCAGCTACCTCCAGAAAAAGATGGGCCGGGACTTCTCCGAGGCGACAGCACATTTTGCATATAAAAAGTGAGATCTATGCAAACTATCAATCCTGGAGCTTGGAACGCTCGTCGCAAGAAACTGGCATCACGGTGTGGCAAAACAACTAGTGCAGTTATAGCTTTCAGTGAAAGTTCCACGACTATTTCTGCGCGGAAAGCAGCGCCTCTATAGGTGCCATTGTTGCGATGCTCCGACCGGGATTTGAACCCAGGTTTCAGCCTTGAGAGGGCTGTGTCCTTGACCGAGCTAGACGATCGGAGCCTCTTCTTACTGCCTGATTACTCTCTGTGCAGCAGTTATATTAAATGATGTCTCGTCCAGCTTCGATTTTATGTAGCTCAGTGTGTGCGTGTCGTACTTTTGGGAGAGGCTGACAAGGCCGTTGATGACCTTCAGCTTCTCCTCCTCATCTTCTTTTGGCTTTACGATGCCCTGCTCGGCGTTCTCTATGAGCTTTCCTACAAGGTCAAGGCAGGAAGAGAGCCTGTCCGATCCAAGGTCATAGGATTTCTTCAGCGACATTGAGGCCCTAATGGATTCCATCCTGCGCGATGCAAGGATCGCCGACTGGAGGAAGATCAGCGGCTTCTTGCAGAGGCTCCTTTTGATGTCTGAGGCCACCCGGCCCTTCGGCGTGTTTTTCATAATCATGACTGCAGGCATGGTCAGCAGGTTCAACTCCTTTGGCAGGCTGCTGTGGCAGTCGTCCAGTATTGCCGATCTCGTAGTGCTGTCTATGGAGTAGTAAAGGTTGACGTACGAAGAAACGGTTATGTTGATGATGTCGTACATCTCCGATGGGTCCAGCTCGCTGTTGCCGCGCAGCCTCCCGTTAACTGCTTTCAGCACCTTTACTGAGTCGTTCGCCTTTGCGAGAGCGCCCTGGCTTGCCGACCTCATGCATGGCTCTGCCTTTGAGGTAAGGTAAAGGAAGGCGTAAAGCATCGCTTTTATTGGAAGGGAGTTTATCTTGCACCGTATGTACTTTGACTCCTGCCTTACGATGTTCGCCCTGCTGGATTTGCTCCTGGTCACCATCTTATCCCTGCTAGTTATCTCCTGTATGCCTCTTTGTTGTTTATTGCTTCACTCACAGAGTGCTTCATTATGACCTTTGCGATGATTAGGTCTCTCTCTGCCGGATTGAGACCCGAGAGCATCCTGGCCGCCTGTTTAAGCTTATTTGCATACCTATAATAAGCTTTTATCGCTGCTGCATAGGCATCTTGTTCGTGCCTGTTCCTCAGGTTTGCTGCTTTGCCAAGCCCCCTTTTCAGCTCCAGTGGAAGGTCCTTGTCAGGCATGAACAGTCTTGAATTAAAAGCTGAGTTGATCCTTCTCACAAGCGTGTTCAGCCTCTTCTTGTCGGTTGCAATCAGACTCGGTATATCCCTACCGCGCTTAACTCCGCAACCATCCAGTCGTAGCCGCCAAAGGTCTTGTGCGACGCGTAAAGCAGCTCGCCATCAAACGACAGGCAGGCTACCGCTGCTGTCTTCCCGGCGTCTATTCCAACAATCAGGCGGCGGCGTTCCACCCTTACCCCGCCTCGCCAAGCGTGTAGTTTATCGCAGATTCTACCACGCCTGGTATCGAACTGTATCTGCAGTCTACTATGTATGATGGTACGGTGCTGACGCGGTAGAACGATACGAGTGCCGCCTGTGCGGAGAGCGTGGAGTCTGCATTCGCCAGGCACGAGAAGAAGGAAGTCGTGTTAAGCCCTGAGCCAAGCACCATCTCACGTAGCGTCGAATTTGGGAGTGGGTTGCCTGTGTAGCCTATGCTGAGGTTTGAGACGAATGCCTTGAAGTTCCTCTGTGATGATGCACACGCAAGGTACCTCACAAGCCCCTGTGTTTCAGAGGCGCTGAAACCGCTGTACTTGCTCTCAGCGTACCGCGAGGCTATGAAATAATAGCTCATGTTCACTGTGCCAGAAAGCTTGGACGAGAGGCCGAGTGCTTCCCTGATGGAGTCTATGAACCCAGGAACGTACGGATCCGCTATGAAGTAAACAGGCAACGGCTTTGAGTATTTACACAGCACCTTGCCTGAAAGCGCTACTGTACCGAAGCTCACGACACCGTCTCTGCTTTGGCTCCTCGGCGCCGCCATTGATATAAACGCCTGCCTCAGGGTGAGGTTGCCGTTGAGCACGAAGGTCGCATTGAGCGTCTCGTTGCCGAGGAATGGGTTGCGGTATGGGACTATCGCAATCCACTCGCTCGTGTTTGCACTGTAGGAGAGCTTTGTCCTGTTGAAGTATGAATAATATGAGAGAAGAGACAGAGACGAGTTGAAATCCGCATAGCCTGCGAGCACCCTCCCCACAGCGGTGAGCGCCTCTGTGCTGTTGTGCAACGGGGTTACGCACGTGCTGTTCACAACCCCGTACTGGCAAGCCCTAACCTCTATCCCGGGCTGAAAGTACGCCAGCGCATACGCCAGGCCTACCAGCACTGCAACAAGAGCTATCAGCGATATGTGCAGGTAATCAAGCCCCCCTATCCTTGCCGACTTGACAAGGAACACGGGTTCAGCCCCTTGCTTTACTCTCTTTCCTCTCTCCATTTTATCACAATCGGGCCCGGCGGGATTCCCCTAACTTTTGCATTACAAAAGCCAATTTGAACCCGCGACCTCTACCTTAGGAGGGTATCGCTCTATCCAAGCTGAGCTACGGGCCCTCACAAAGGAATCTGCCTGAACCTATTTATAGATTCCCGATAGCAGGTTTCCCGGCCTCCCATAGCCCATGCATTAAACCTTGTAACCAACATCACAATGGCCGCACGGTGCTTGTATGCAAGGAGTCCGTGGCCGCCTGGCCGCAATAAACAGAAAGGTTTATAATTTGTCAAGTACCTATTGCTAAATATGCGGATTACAGCTGGTGTTTTGCGTCTGATCGCATCGTTGCTGATGGCGGCGGTGCTCCTTTCGTATTCAATTCCAACAGCGTCTGCCATGTGCCCTTTATGCACGGCAGGAGCCGCGATAGGGCTCGGCATCGCAAGGTACTACGGGGTTGACGACACAATAGTCGGCATCTGGCTCGGTGCCTTAGCTGTATCTACGGCGCTGTGGATAAACAGGATAGTGAAGAAGAGGGTGAAGGTCAGCACCGGCCTGCAGGCATTAGTGATAGCGGCAGTAATAGTATCCACAGTGCTGCCATTCTACTTTGCCGGTTTCTTCAACGGCATGCCGACCATGGCCAACACAATCCTCGGGGTCAACAGGCTAGTCTTCGGCGTTGTTTTGGGTGGCGCTATAAGCTTCATCGGCGCACCGGTTAGCAACCACATAAAGAGAAGGAGGAACGCCGCGGTGCCTTATCAATCCATACTGCTCACGCTCGGGTTGCTCGTTGCAGCGTCGCTGCTGCTCTGGCTGATTACAAAGAATTATTACGTGGTGTGAAATGGAAGGCGGTGTAGGGAAAGAAAAGATAGGCAACGCTGACGAGCTTTTGGCTAAGCTTGGCTCTTTCAAGCTTGACAACGTAGATCTCTCCTCGCCTGAGGACCTGAGCATTGCGGTCATGAACCTGATATCGATAGAGGAGCACCTTTACTTCACAGCCATGAAGACTGGCGCCGCGCGGTACCTTGATACCCTGAAGTCAATCAGGGAGCTACGCGCCAAGCTGCTCAGGGAGCTAATAAGGCAACCCGAGGGTGAGCTGTGGTGCACTTCAAAGCACCTTCTCGCTGCATCGATGCGGCTGATGGAGGTTGGCACCAAGTATCTTGGGGCTGGAAAGAAAAAGGAGGCGAATGAGAAGTTCCTGCAGGCGTTCGACCTTTACTCGCTCTTCTGGGGCCTGAACCTGGGCCAGGGCTCAAGGGCAAAACCAACAGAGGCGCTCACCGAGGGAGGGGGCGGCCAAGACCAGTTCGGAAAGCTCAGGGGTATTATAGGCAAGATAATAGACTGCTGCAAGGAGTGAAATTGCGGCGGGGCATCACGGATGAAAAGAAGCTTGATATACGGTGTGATTGCGGCGGCCATTGCTGCAGCCATCGGAATCTACCTTTACATGTTGCCGCAGGCGGGCGCTTCAGGGTCAGGGTTCGACACCTTCAATGGCAAGGTGGTCAGCGGAGCTCTCGACCAGCAGGTCTACACAGGTCTATCTGTGCTGAGCGATGAGGGCTGCACCGTAGACCAAAGGACCGGACTGTCAAACTGCACATCGCAGCTCAAGGCTGGTTCCGGAATCATATCATTCAACTATGAGCACGACATGATGGAGAAACCATGCCTCTCGCTTGGTGACAAGGTTGACCTGCAGGTTACGGAGGGCGGCGCTGCGGTTGTCAGGAGGATATACTGGGCAGGCGGCGGCGCCTGAGCGTGCGGGCATGGAGTCTTCAATGAAGCGGTACGGCGGGAAGGTAAACGGCTTGCTGTGCGATGCCGGCGCGGCAGTACGTGGTAAGCCTTATAAAGTTTAACGGGCAATAATATTCAAGTGTTACAATCCCGGCCCCTTGTGATACACAATGTCTTCGGCATACAGGAGAACGGGAAATTCAGCCGAAAACTGGTCTCAGCGGCAGAACTGCAGCCTACGCTGCAACAACCGCTGGCAGACACCCATCAAAGGCAGCCGTGGACGCGCGCTCTGATGTTGCAGCAAGAAGGTTAAAATCATGGCAAGGAATTTTATAGAGATAAACGTGAAAGCCGCAGCCATTGCTGGGGCTGTCATAGGCCTCCTCGGATGGGTGGCAGCATTCTCTTGGCTCGGCATGATGGGCGGCGGCACATACGGCATGATGGGGTACACAGGTGGCTATCAATCCAGCCAACCATACGCCTATGCGCAGCTTTCCGTTTTCTCACTTGCTATGATGGTTGTGCTCTTCGCGGCTCTGGGCGTTATAGTGGCATACGTATACAACTGGGCGCTTAGGCTGAAGTGAAGTGATATAATGAAGGATCCTGTATGTGGAATGGACATAAGCGCTGTGAAATTCAGGAGCATATATAAAGGTAAGGAATACATATTCTGCTCAGAGTCGTGCAAGCGGAAGTTTGAGGGTGACTATAATAAGTATGCAAGGTAAGAACCTGTACAAGTGCAGCATCTGTGGCCTGCACTATACGAGCAAAGAGCTGGCAGGCGAGTGCCTTGCGTGGTGCTCCTCTCATGAAAGTTGCAACCTGAAAGTGGCTCAGCGCTCCATTGAGGCAGTAGAAAGCAAGGGGAAAAGGATGGTGTAAATGGCAACAGACCCTATATGCGGAATGTACGTTGACGAGAAAACCGCTACTTTCAAGGCCGAGCGGCGGGGCATAGAATATTACTTCTGCAATGAAGAAGACATGAAGACTTTTCTGGCGCCTGAGAAGGAGTTCAGGAGCCTCAAAATAATGACCGCCCTTGCGCTCATCTTAGGGAGCATCACCGCACTGCTCGAATATGCGTATCCGATTTCCCTGCCATTCCTGCCAAACTATGTCATCCTTCTCCTTTTTGCGACCCCAATACAATTCATAGCCGGCTGGAGGTTCTACAAGGGAACATGGGATGCAATCAAAGCCAAGCAGGCCAACATGGACAGCCTGATTGCGATAGGTACATCGGCGGCGTGGGTCTACAGCACGATAGTTACGCTCCAGTCGATAAGTTTTATCCCTGCAGTCCTCCCTAAAGTCGTGCAAGGTGCAGGCCCTGAGGTTTACTTCACAGAGTCTGGCCTTATAATAGGGCTTATACTACTTGGCAGGGTAATGGAGATAATAGTGAAGGGAAGGGCCTCTGATGCTGTGAGGAAGCTGCTCGACCTCCAGCCGAAGTTGGCAAGTGTAATAAGGGAAGGTGAAGAGGTACAGGTGCCGATAGAACAGATGGCTGTCGGTGACATATTCATTGTAAGGCCAGGCGACCGCATACCTGTTGATGGGTTAGTGGTCGAAGGTGATTCCTCGGTTGACCAGGCTGCTGTTACTGGCGAATCCATCCCTGTGGAGAAGAGAGAAGGCGATGAGGTAATTAGTGCAACCATCAATAAAACCGGGCTGCTCAAATGCAAGGCCACAAAAGTTGGGGCAGATACTACGATCTCCCAGATCATAAAGA
>DAIDAQ010000021.1 GCA_027310535.1 Candidatus Micrarchaeaceae archaeon | reverse complement strand
GCCGACCTTTTGGGGTGGTTCCATGTTTTGTTGTTTGTTGCTTTCCATGATATCCACACTGTTATTGCTGGTTTTCAGATATTTATACATGACTTTTGGCTATTGTGATTGATGTATAACACCCGGAAGCTCCCTGGCGGCATGGACCGCAAGAAAAGACAGGCACCAATACAAGATGGAACGATGGCCGGGAGGAGTGTTCGTGCTGTTGGTAAAGCATCCTCTGCCGCTAAACCCTGCCCTTTGATTCGCCTGTTGCGATGCCCCTCGATATTATGTGCGAGAGCCGCAGCGCTTCAAAGGCGGTCCTTGCGATATCTTCGGAAATCTCTGTATCGCTCTGCGCGAAAAAGCCACCTACTTTCACGAACCCCAGCCCCGCTGCCCCCTCAACAACCTTGATCCTCCCTTTTGTGCTCGTGCGTGTCTCCCTCCCTAGCCTCCTGAGCGCTTTTACCAGAAGCCGCCGCCTCGGCCTGTGCCTCGTCAGGATGATAAAGCTGGCGCCTAGCGCCCTTCCAACCTTCTTTGTGTCGATGACGTTCAGCCCAGCAATCGTTATGCCGTTGACCGCGATAAGCTTTACCTGTTCCATGAACCTTGACCTCCTAAGCATCGCTGTTATCTTGGAGGAAGCGTCGCTGCCGTCGGAAGTCACATGCGAGGAGAGGACGCCTTCAAGGGCTCTGTTCTGCATTATTACGCAAACGAGCAGTGCCTTCTTCCCCCGGCTTGCCGGCCCTGAAGTGACTGCGGCTACCCTTACCCCACTTTTCATGGTGTAACATGCCAGGAGAAGTTATTAAGCGTTTCAGCCTGACGTCACTTCTTCCTTGAGAGCTCTGTCTTCAGCTCATTGAGGTCCCCGTCGATGTCCTCTATGGCTCTGCAGAGTGCATCGACGGCCTTGTGCTTCTCTGTCTTCACGACGAGCCTCGGCCTTCCAGTCTCTGGATGGTTCTGGGCAATGCCCGCGAACTCTATGTCATCCTGCTGCAGCAGCCTTGAGGCGAGGAGCTCTGGTATCGTGAGGTCCGCCTCTGAGAATTCCAATATGGCCTCTTTGCTTTCGTTCCTGATAAGTTCCACTTCCATTAAACCATCTTTGAACGCTTACTTGATGTATCTCTTGAGCAGCGCCTCTATCTTGTTTGTGTCACCATAGAGGTTGCTTATCTTCCTGTGCTCGGAAACTTCGCATGAGCCGCATTTCAGCGCGCCAGCCTCCCTGTCATACTGCATTGGTGAGCTGCAAAGGTTGCAGTCCGCGGCAACCACACCGAAGTCCGGCATGTTTATCGAGAGGGTGTATGAATCCCTGCCCTCACCTATTATCAGCGCGGCGACCACATCCCCAACGCTCAGCGCCTTTGCCTTTGGCTTGCGCTCCCCGTCCATCTCCCTGGGCCTGTGCTTCTGCATCGCATCCGGCTTGGGGCTCATTAGCTTCCCGTCCTTGAGCGCCACAAAAGACTGCGTGCCGCTTCTCAGGGAATCTATCCTCACGAATGCGATGTTGTGCATGCTGTCCGTGGCTATGCCCAGCACAGCCATCCCTGGTCTGAACTGCCTGACGTTCTTTATCCCTGCCACCCCAATTCTGCCGCCGCTGCCTGTGGTTACGCCCACCTGGGAGGAACGCAGGTTTCCTTCTTCAGCAAAGGCGCCGTCAGAAGGGGCGAACTCCTCCTCTGTGCCTATTATATCCCCAGGAAAGATAAGCTGTTGCATCAAATTCATTACTGCTTCGCAATAAAACGATTTAAGCGTTTCTGTCACTGCAGCTTTGCTCCTTAAGTCCATTCTGCTCCTAAAGTCCGAAGGTTGCTCCTAAAGTCAGGATTTCGAGAGGGCCAGCGGCTTTTAAGGGGAAAGCCGCAAACCGCAAGTCCTTCCTACTGCGCCACCCAATCTATGATTGAGCATAATGC
>DAIDAQ010000053.1 GCA_027310535.1 Candidatus Micrarchaeaceae archaeon | reverse complement strand
GTATAGGAGTGTAGTCATGCATCTCTGCATAGAACAGCCTGTTAACTACGATCTTCCCGCCTGCAATTTCCTCATCGTATGTTTTTGCATCTGCAGGCCAAAAGATGTTTAGCAGGATCCCGTCACACCACAACGCCCATGGCGTGCCAGAACCACCTATTATCTTGTGGATAATAAATTCTTTGAGGGACAGCTTGTTTGCATCGTGAATTATTACCTCCTTTACTTGCTCATATCTGATGATGGCCATACAATCACCACTTATTAAGCTTGCTCTGCAATTTATTATAGCTTGCTTTGGGGCCGTACGCTAACCTGGCAGACTACCAGCCTCGGGCGCTGGCTATCCGAGTTCAAATCTCGGCGGCCCCATTTCCCTTTCAGGTCTGTGTTAGATCATTTGATATTGTAGTTACTATTGAGTCTAGGTTTGCACTTTTTCCAAAGGCATACAGCGTTACCACGTAATCCCCTTTATAGCCAGCCACATAAATTGTGCCGTTCAACATGGACGATACCCTATATGAATAAGTCAGCCCGTCAAGCGTTGCGTTGGTTACATTTAACGCGCCACCAAGCATCTGTGAGTAAACAAAGCTTGGGTTGGCTGCCCTGAACAGCTGCTCGAGTACAAAAGGGCTTATGTAGGTATTATTGACAAAGACAGATGGGCTGGTAATGTTGTACAACACAGACCAATAGGCTGATACGTTTCCAGACAAAAAGGAAGAGTTCGTACCGCTCTCGCCTGCCTGCGGGAAGAGCAGGGAACCGTATATACTCGCATTTTCATTCCCTGTCGAGACGTAAACGCCAGGGCCAAAGAGATTTTCAAGTTCACCTCTGCTGATGGCTGGCCCAGAGAGCTTGTATACGGGATTTATACTAGTTGTTGTATTGACAGTACTTGTAGTGCTGGCAGCAAGGCCGCCGGTAGAGACATTCCTGAAATCTATATAAGCGAATACTGCAGCTGCAACAATGCCGACGATAGCAACTATAAGCAACGAGTTGCTTTTCTTCATAGGTACACCTATTTATTTTATAAGGCAAATTATAATAATCAATACTTAATCTTTGATTCACGACCACAGAACTTACACGCGTAGATTATCTGCCTCTTTGAGCTTGAGACAACAACAACCGCAGTGAGGTCTGGCAGCAAAGGCACTTTGCAGCCTTTGCATATCGAGTTTTTGATCTGTTTATCGTGAAGATTGTAGTGAACTGCGATGCGTTTGGCCAGCATTGCATAGCGCTTTGCGAGTTGCATGCTACCCTCCTTTGCGGCCCGCATTGCCAAGCACATCAATATGCCCACCCTTTCGCTTGCAATCTGTAAAACAAGTGGTTTGCTTTTCATAGTACTTACTTTATACCCAGCTTCGCAAGTATCCCGGGCATTACCAACTCCAGGTTTGACGGATTACCAACAGTGCATATGTTGCCCTGTACCTCAGATGGTTCTGTGGAAAGGATGCCACGAAACAGGTTGACAACACCGCGCACGTCTGCTGATTGTGGTACAGAGACCTTCTTGTCCTTTATGATATTTGCACGGGCAGCAATCTTTATCGCGTTACCGATAGCCCACACCACCTTTTTATGGCTATGAAAGCTATAGACCATGTCAAGCAGCGGCCTGTATTCGTACAGCTTGTATTTTTCTACACCAATGCCGTCTATCAACATGAACGCGTCATAGCCGAAGACAGTAACGCTATTGGCGTGCAACGTTGGCTTCTTTATTCCACCGTGGCTGCCAATGCAGGCGTTCCTGGTGTACGAGGCGATCTCATATTCTATACCCCATTTATTGAAAAAAAGGTCAACGAGCTCCATAGACTCGTCGCTGAAGTCCGACGGAGGTATGAGCACCAGAAACCTCATCTTACCACACTTTATCCTTTCATGGAGGTAATGTGACATGCCCAGGCCACTGGAAGGTGTAGGTTTTGTGGCAGGTATAGCCTGAACTTGTGCGTCTCTTCCATCACATCCTCTTTTGTTCCTCTATATACAGTATACTATGAAGTGAATTGATGTTTCCGAAGATTCTTGCCCTTTTACCATTTTCTCATGAATTATATGAATACATATCTATATAATACTTCGTTCTTCGCCACAACCCCGCATCTAAAAAGTATAGGATTTCTTGCTATAGGGGCGGTTGTGTTTGCTTCGGTGTCACTGCCACCAACTCCAACCAGAAAGGCCACTATTAGGTTTAGGGCTGCAGAAGCTCCTTTCTAGACCTCTGGGAACGATCTGTTTAGCTTTCCATGTACGGCGCCAGATAGTAGGAGACCTTTGCATCGCCGATACTATACTCTATCCTTATCGGCTCCTCTGTTTTGAGCAAGAGATTGACCTGCGAATCGGCAGGACATGGGTTGATTATCTTAGTCAGATATTCGAGGTTGAATGTTGCTGATGAGGCCTTCGACACCTCAAGCTTGTTTATGAATTCTGCATTGTCCATATGCTCCTCTTCCAGCTCCCCCGCATCACCCCTTGCGAGTACCTTGAATGTTCCTTTATCCGTCTTGAAATTGATGTAGGATGAAAGCAAGTTTGCGTCCCTTAGTATCTCTTTAAGTGAATCGCCCTTAACATTGACAGTGGATTCGAACGCAACAGATGGTTCCTTCTCTGGATTCTTCCTAACATCTATAAGGGGGAGCTTATACCTTCTCCTACTGTTCCGTCCTACAAATTCAATGGTAAGCTTGTTCCCATCGTCCTTCATGACGAGCTGTTCATCTTGTCTTGAACTGTTGAGTATCTTACTCATGTTGTCCAAGTTTATACCAACTGTCGCTACCTTGTCTACGCTGTATTTTGAGAAGGCCTTGTTTGGTATAAAGAAAGACACCATACTGATCCCAGAGGCATCCATAGCCTTGAGCGAAACCCCGTCGCTTGCTATTGTAAAAGCCCCTTCGTCAATCAAGCAGTCAATCGCATCAACACAATTCTTCCAGTATTTTGCATTGTCTATTTTGATCTCAAACATTGACTCCCCACTAAGAATTTATATTATTAGTATAGTAATTGGATAAAAAAAGCTAAATAAGTGAGCATAAAAGGGTTTTCTTTAGCTTTACTTTGTATAGATGTAGAAAGTCTTAAATATGAAAATTTACATAATGATATAAGGCAAGGTTCTGCATTCTGTTATTGAAGGTGTAATGATGAAGAATACTAAAAAGGCCAAGAAGAGAGGGCACGTTGCAAAATACATTGCCGTAATGAAAACAGGCAAGAAACACATTAGAAGGCATGCCAAAACTATGAAAAAAAAGAATATGGGAAGCAGAAAAAAGAACAGTACTGTTATCAGGGCCAAAGCTCAAGTAAAGCAGCAGAAGAGGATGACACCAAAACAGAAACGCGAGAAGCTTAACATACCTGAGCCAAAAATAGCAAAAGAAGCCATAAATACCATAATGAATGATGTGGTTGCTGTTGATTATCTTCTGAAGAATGTAAGCAGGAATGCAATAGACGTTCTAACGTCCATAACAACACCAAAAACCGCAGAGCAGGTATCTGAGATTCTGGATATAAAAATAAACTTTGTACGGAGCATGCTGAATATAATGCAGGGTTATGGAATAACTAATTATTATGTTGCTAAGAATGACAATGGTTGGCTTTCATTCGCATGGTATGTGAACGTTCCCAAGATTCAGTCGTTTTTTGAATATATAAAATCGATAAAGAAAGATGACACAATAATAAAAGACAACTGCAATGATTATTTTGTTTGTTCCAAATGCTACGACGAAACAAAACAAATATTTGATTTTGACGCTGCTTATGAAGATCACTTCAAATGCAAGGTCTGCAACTCTAAATTCAAGATGATAAGTAAGGAAGGGGCAAAGGAGCTTATCCACAACCAGGTTTCTGATCAGAATAAACCATAAATGTGAGCCGCAAGTAATAAAATAATATATATACAGTCTAGTTCATAAAAGCGAGGTGGGGTAGTCTGGAGTGCCCGTTGGGCTCATAACCCAAAGATCGGTGGTTCAAATCCACCCCTCGCTACACACAAGGACCCCACAATTCCACTATTCGTTGGTTTTAGTATATTATACTACTCTACTACATTCAACATACAACAAACACCAACAATTTTAAATTAGAGCTGCCAAATAATACAGGAATTGTGGGGTGGTGTTTTGGAGGAAATTTCGGAAACTGTGTGGGTTGTGTGGCAAAAAGAGAAGCAATCATCAAAACTCCAACAAATACCCAAAACATTTTATGATGATGTGATAGAATACCTCTCCAAAACACCACCAACAGAATCCCAAAAAACAACTCAAGAGAATACCCAAAGACTGCTCACAAACATCCATGAAAGAAGGAAGCAGAAGCTTATGGCATACCTTGCCTACAACCAACAGCCACCACAACCTTTGCCACCAAAAGAAGAAGCATTACTCACCAGCCTGCAAAGTGTACTGGAAGAAGACAAAATCTTTAAAACAAACAAAACACAAATGGTGGTCACACAAGAAATACCAAAAATAATATTACCATCCGGAAACGAACTTGGGCCGCTGTCAAAAAATCAGATAATAACAACACAAAACAAAAAAGATGAAGAATTTCTTATATCAAATAACTTGTGCAAACTAGAGTAACTATAATAAACCAAAACAATCATACTAACTGTGTGATAAACAAGTAGGTCGATTTCAATGAAGGTCCCAAAAGAAATAAATGCATACTGCCCAAAATGCAACAAGCACACAATACACACAATTAAACTCTATTCGAAGGGACCAGGATTCGGCATAGGCATGAACCTCGGTAACAGGCGTAGGCTGAGGAAGCTCTCTGGTTATCATGGAAAGGTAAAAGGGCAGGCAACAAAGAAAAAGATATCAACAAGGCAAAAGACGCTGCTCAAGTGCAAGGATTGTGGTTATATAGTGGAGAGGGTATTTGGTACGCGCACAAAAAAGAAGCTTGAAATAGGGTCGTAAATAAAGGTGTTATTGTGGATGAGAAGAGGAAACCAAACGTGGGTGAGCTTGTAATAACTAGTATAGATAAGGTATCGCAGTTCAGCGCGCACTGCAGGCTTGTGGAATACAATAATTTGGAAGCATTCCTGCCGATAAGGGAGGTGTCTTCTGGTTGGATAAAAAACATACACGAGTACATTCACGCCGGTCAGATTGTAGTCTGTAAAGTAATATTCATAGACGAGAACAGGGGCACTATAGACATTTCAATAAAAAAAGTGAACCAAAACGAAGCAAAAGAAAAGCTCAACATATACAATCTGGAGAAGCGATTGATATCGCTCTTCCAACAGGCGATGAAGGAAGCAAAGGTCAGCCCAAAGGAGAAGCGCGATCAATACAATGAGTACGTGCTCAGTGAATTTCGCTCTTTTACAAAGTTTATCAAGAGCGCAGCCGACAACACAGAAGGCTTTGCTGCAGCAAAGCTGCCGCAGAAGCTCAAGGAAACCCTACAGAAACTAATAGAGTCAAGCAGGACCACCAGAGAGCACAAGGTTGCATACATCCTGTCTATGTTTACATACAACACAATGGAAGGTATAGACCAGATTCGTAGGATACTACAGACTATAGAGGCAAACAAAGTCACCGTGGAATACATAGGTGCCCCAAGGTACAGACTTATTGCAGAGGGCAATGATTACCCAGAAGCAGAGGAACACATCCAGGATTCACTGTCCACTATAAAAGATATGCTCAAGGAGGGTCAGTACTCAATCGAAAAGGAGAAGATAAAAAAGGAGAAAGTTGATATAATAAACAGGCTGTGAGTATGAGGATAAAAGTGAGGATGAGAAAGGGTGTGAAGCTGGTCAAGCCTATAATGATGGTCGGCCTTCCCGGCATCGGTAGCGTTGGCAGAATAGTTGTAGAACAGATACGCAAGGAGTACAAGCCGCAGCTGATAGCCGCCATATACTCGCCACATTTTTTAAGCAATGTGATGATGACAAAAGGTGGAGGCATTAGGCTGGTCAGCAACAGGATTTATCTGATAAAGCAGAAGCCGAATGACATCCTCCTGCTGACAGGAGACTGTCAGGCAGGCACTCCGGAAGGGCAGTTTTATGTCAACTCTGCCATTGTGGAATTCTTTATCAACAAGATGGGTGGCAGCTTCATCTACACTGTCGGCGGTTACGTCTCGCATAATGGGATGCCGGGGAAGCCCCGTGTCTTTGCTAATGCAACGAGCAAAGATGTTATCAGGCAGTTCTCAAAGTACGATATAGTCTTCGGTAAGTCAAGGGGGGCAATATGGGGCTCGGCAGGCATGATGCTCGCTTTTGCCAAGATGCACAAGCTTCCTGGGATATGCCTGCTAGGCGAGACAAGCCTGATGGACTTTGACGCTACTGCGGCGAAGGCAGTGCTCGGCGTTTTATCTAAGACCACTCCCATAAAGGTAAAGGCAGAAGGGATTGACAAGCTGATAAATGAGACTGCAAGGATGGAAAGAGAGCTCGCGCAGCAGATTACAATGCAGGAGGAGGAGAAGGACAGGAAACTCTCCTATATAAGATAGCGTCAGGTGTTGCGACAAACCCTGTCCAAGGGCGTTTCGTCAACGCTGGCGCTGTGTAAAAAAGGGCTTGTGTGATAATATTAAAACGATGGCTCCATTTGCCGCAACGCCGTAGCGCCATCAACACTTTTATATATGCAGCTGGTATCTCTTACTGTGCGCTAGTAGTCTAGCATGGTAGGACACCAGCTTCCCAAGCTGGTCGCCCGGGTTCAAATCCCGGCTAGCGCATATTTTGTAGATCATGGAAATCAAAAGTAACTTGTTTATATCAGAAGCAGAGTGTATAAGGTGAGAACATGGCAGAAACGTGCAAGATATCCGTTGAAAAATTTGAAGAGCTTAGCG
Source organism: Candidatus Micrarchaeaceae archaeon (assembly GCA_027310535.1). Lineage (GTDB taxonomy): Archaea > Micrarchaeota > Micrarchaeia > Micrarchaeales > Micrarchaeaceae > A-MIC-10. The sequence goes on along the minus strand of DAIDAQ010000053.1, from coordinate 12,274 downwards.
AGAGCTCAACCAAGATCGCTAGATAAGCGGCACTTATCACAAACTACACGTTATCGGCTCGGCATTTATCCTCAGCAATGAGGTTCCGTGCAAGCTACCTTCATATTCACTCGCTGCCGCCATACCTTAAATGGCTGTTATGGCCAGCATGTTAGTGACAGGCAGGATACTTCTGCTCGCTACGTTTGCTGCAGTTAAAGCCGGATCTTATTTAAGGCCCCTAAGGAAAGAAGAGACCAAAACTCAGGAAACTAAGAGAGATCTGTAAGAAACAAGTCTATTACTAAGGGGGGATGAAACGCAATAAGCATAAATGCACAGAAAGCACTAAAACTCACAAAGTAAAACACCTTATAATCATTGTAGATAAGTGCATTAACGGCCCAGCCACAAACTATGGCGATCTACAACCAGCAGAACAACAGGTTGGTAAGACTTCGCTGGAGCCATTCACGTGCGGTCTTCTCCCACTCTGCCAGTCATCCCTATATATGAAGGGCATGGAGCTTGCCAGCAATGTTTTCGATCCTCCGACCCTTATCTTGCAAGCTGGACGATAGCAGGGTTTGCAACAGTGGCCAACGCCGATATGCGCGGCGAGCGGGTTCAAGGAGTCTTTCTACACAAAGCAGATCGGGAAGCAAGGCACAGATACGTATGTACTATAGCAAGCTACTCAGAAGAACAGGAAGGTTTAAGATTTCAGATCAGCACCACCAATGCCGCTATCAGCCCAGCCACCAGCGCGCAGACAAGGTTTGAGGTGTGTTTGTTCCCGAAGCCCCTCTCCTCAAAGTATCCGGCCACTGAGTCAGCAATGCTGCCAGCAAAGCCAAAGAGCGTTATTGTCATTATTATCCATGGTATAGGCACTGCTGTGATATACTGCCATAGATAGAAGAGGACGGCTACAGACGCTGCTCCTGCAAATGCCATGCATAACCCAAATGCTGTCACTGCGCCGCTCCTCCCTTTCTTTGACCTCCTCAAGGTAAGTATTTCTCTTGGTGTTCCATCAAGAACCCCTAGTTCGCTTGCGAACTTATCTGATGTAATCCCGGCTACAGAGGCAGCAAAGCCAACCAAACCCATAGTCTCTAAGAGGTTATTGGCATAGATTCCACCTATGAAGACGAGCGAGGCAAACACCAGAGGGCCAAGCCCATTTGCTATCACGTTTATCGCCCCTCTACTTCTTTCAGTGAGCCTGTGTTTCTCTTTATAGTCCAGCCTTATCCGTGTCACAAGAAACGATGCAAAGAGGAAGTAAAGCATTAGGCTGAGCATCAGAGGTCCGTACTTGCCACCCAAGAATAGCAGAGCTGCGCCCAAGAGCACGGCTGTAATAACCCCTTTCCTGTTTAAAGTCAACAAAGCCATATAATCATTGTTTCCAAATTTATGATAAAATTCCACTATTAAGATAGTCTTTTAAACCTGTTTTCCTTAAACATGTACTGGGTTCTCTACAGAAAGAAGGTCGTAAAGAACTGGTCGCCTTGCCAGCGTGCAATGCACGCTGGCACTATTCCTTTCTGACCACCGTCATTTGACCTTTGGTTAGTTGTAAGCAACTATTTTATACTTTCACATGGAGTATAATAAGTCTAACTCTTTTTGGGGGTCTGATGGCAAAAGAGAAAAAGATCCAGGAAATAGAGGACCTCCCTGGAATTGGGGAGGTAAGTGCTTCGAAACTCAGGGCGGTTGGAGTTGACTCACTAGACAAAGTGGCAACGATGCCGCCGCATGAGCTTGCAGAAGCTGCCGGCATCAGCACCGATGCGGCAAAGAAGGCCGTCCAGGCTGCGCAGGAGTCAACTACTGTAAACTACGAGACAGGCAACGCGGTATCCGAGAGGCGGGCCCAGGTCGGCAAGATAAGCACAGGAGCAGCAGACCTCGACGAGCTGATAGGCGGGGGGATGGAGGCTGGTGCAATAACTGAAGCTTACGGCAAGTTTGCGAGCGGAAAGACCCAGCTTGGCTTTCAGCTATGTGTTGACGTCCAGCTCCCAAAGGAGGATGGAGGGTTGGAAGGCAAGGTCCTCTTCATAGACACCGAGTCTACATTCAGGCCTGAGCGCATCAGCGAGATAGCGAAGGCCAGGGGCATAAATCCTGAAAAGGCACTCAGCAATATCTTCTACGTGAGGGTACAGACAACCGACCAGCAGATATTGACCGCTGAGAGGGCCGACAAGCTGATACAGGAGAACAACATCAAGCTTATTGTTGTGGATTCGATGATGGCCCTTTTCCGCGCTGAATTTATAGGCAGGGGGGCGCTCGGCGAACGGCAGGGTAAGCTAAACATGCACATCCACAAGCTCCAAGGCCTCGCCGACAAGCACAACCTCGCCGTCTATCTCACCAACCAAGTGATGGACAACCCCGGGATACTCTTCGGTGATCCTACGACGCCGATAGGGGGCAACATCATGGCGCATGCCGCCACTACAAGGCTTTACATGCGCAAGAGTAAGGAGGAGAAGAGGATAGTGAGGCTCATAGACTCGCCGAACATGCCAGAAGGCGAGTGTGTCATAAAGATAACAAGGGACGGCATAAAGAGCTGAGCGCATGGCCGAAACCCCAATCAGGGCAGTCATATTCGACGTAAGCAGTGTCATCCTTTCCGGAAGGCTGGCCAAGCCCTGCGGAGAGATTTTCAGGTTGGTGCTCAAAAAGCTGCATACAAGGCCCATCGAGTGCATATTCGTTGACGACACTAAGGAGAATATTTGGATGGCAAGACAGCTAGGATTCAATGTAGTGCTATTCAGGGGTGCACACGATCTCAAGGCAAGGCTAAAGGCATTGGGTACCAAAGCCTGAACGGTGTCACTATGGCCTTGCTTATAGAGCTGGACAGGAAGGTAGGGGAAATATATTCGACAGACCAGGCAACCATTGATATCCTCCAGAATGGCTACATAGGTGAAAGAAGGCACGGCAGACTGGTACTGGAGCCTGAAGAGGCCCTCTACATAATAGACGTCAGAAAGGCTGAATGTTATTCCAGTGGGAAGAAGCTCGAGTTCAATGACGTTGCGCTGTTCTTTTCAGGCAGAAGCAAGCTGATGGCGCGTTATTTCACTTATAAGGACTGGCGCGATAGAGGCCTCCTGCTCAAGAGCCCAGAGGTCGCAAAGCGGCAGAAGAAGGGCGGGTTCGTACCTGTCAAAAGATATCCTGCAGGGCAGCTGAAGCTGAAGCACGCCAAGCTCCGCGGGGTTTTTTTCCGCGACGACCTTGTAACGGTTGTCGGAAGCGGCGGGGCAGGCAGGGAGATATACAGCGACTACTGGTTCGGCCAGTATGGAACATACAAGGCGAGCGACCGCGGTGTGCTCAACAAGCTCGACATATACGAGACCCTCTTCCTGGTAGACAGCCGCGTGCTGGGCGTCGAAGGCTATTCGAGGAGTGATCTCTTTGATATGGCTGTGAAGAGAAGGTCTGATTTTCCCAAGCTTTACTCTGTCTATTCCGATTGGAGATCCAACGGATACGTTGCCAAGACAGGCTTCAAGTTCGGCACGCACTTCAGGATATACTTTCCAGGGGCGCGGCCGAAGGGTGAAGGTAATTCATGGGTGCATTCCAAGCACGTTGTGCACGTCTTCCCGAGGGACACGAAGCTCCTGATATCGGAATGGGCGAGGGCGATAAGGGTCGCCCACTCAGTGCGCAAGACATTCATACTTGCCATACCCGGCAGGAGCAGGCAGAAGAAAATGTCAGTTGACTTCCTACTTTACTATCGCAGGAGCGGGGAGGCAGAGAACCCTGACGTGGACAGCCCAAGATATGCAATGCTTTCGCTCTCCGAAGACGAGTACATAGGGGGTGCAGAGCTGTCCAACATAATCCATGAAGCTGGATCGTTCAGGTGCGAGCTGGTGATAGCCATTGCGGACCGCGAGACCGCAGTCACGTACTACAAAGCAAGGCGCATTGAGCTGGAGAGGAGCGGCTACGAGTACTACGAAATAGATTGGATGCAGCCGTGAGAAGAATGCTCAGGGGCAGCCATGCAGCGGTTCCGGATTTCCGTGCTTTCCCGCCACGCATGCGAGAGTGCTTCCTACTTCTGTGTTGTACCTATCAAAAGACCCTATTGATCATGGCAGAGCTGGCCGTGGCGTGGAATCGCAGCACTATGAAACCTGCCGGATTCAGTGCGTCTTAGACCACCCTGCCATAATGTAATGAATCAGCTGTTGTAGCGCTCCGGAGGCATGTTTCCGATATCTTTAAAAAGATCCGCCCTTTCCTCTTCCGTCAATGTGTTCTCCCTGTCAAACCATGGGTAGAGCACCATCTCCTCCTTCTTGTCATGACCTTCAAGCACTGCCTTCAGCTTGCCTCCCAGTTCAGTTATGTTGCCCTGCCCTGCAGCTATTTTCAGGTGTATCTTTCCCAGGAGCTCTCTAATGATGTGGTGTTCCATCCTCATGATGGAAGTCGGGCCATCGCTGAACATCCCTGTGTGTGATTCAAAAACCGGGAAGAGGACCTCCTCCTCCCATGCAATGTGCCTTTGCAGCCCTGCCCTGAACTTGTGGAACAGTGGCTTTGACCGCTGCATATCACTCTTCACAACCATGTTGAACTCCTTTAATAATCCATCCAGACGCCTGTGATCCTTCCCCATAAACTCCGATATCTTCTCCATTGAATCACTCAACATGAAAATGCAGATTTTCTGCAGTAACCCACATATGTTTACCCGCAATTTCGGGCAATGGTATGGTTGTTCCTGCAGAGGCTCGCAGCATAGAAGCGGCTTTAGTGTGTGAAACCTGCGTCTTATTCCGTATCCTTTCCATACGTGTGTAAATGCCGCATATATTGATAAATCTTGGTGTAGCAAGTATGCAGAGGGCTACAAAACCCTATACCGCAGGAGGAGCGCATTCCGATTTACCTTCTTCACACCAACTAGCTTCAACTGTCTTTCAAAACTCTCGTCAGAAAACAGTTTTACGTCGGTGCCAATGACGAAAGGTTCTATGTGCAGCTGCAGTTCGTCAACCACACCGCTCTTCATGAAGATGCTGTTAAGTTTCCCCCCAGGTAACTAGCGCATGATTGAACCCCTCCTTATCAAGCATCTTCACGATCCCCAAAGGCTTCATGTTCGTGAACATTACACCCTTGCCCTGCTTCTCTTCGGCCTGCGTGTCACCACAACTATTTTTGCGCCTTTGAACAGTTTTAGTTCCCCAGAGTTTTTCAGCACATCATATGTGACTCTGCCTAAAGCCGTGTTATCAGCAGCCTTCACCCAACCCAGATGGTAGGCCCAATTCTCCTCTGAGACAAAAGGTGTGCTGCCATCAGGCTTTGCTATGATACCGTTTGCTGTGACGGCCATGTTGATTGCAACCTTCATGCACAGTCCACGGGCTCGGTGGGATTCGGACCCACGACCTACTGGTTAAGAGCCAGCCGCTCTACCAAGCTGAGCTACGAGCCCACGTTTGTAGCTCTCTTTTAAAGGGATAAAAACCCATACGTTGCATTATATCAGTACAGTGACGTCATGAAGTACCTATCGCTAAGGCGGCCCTATGCCGAGCTCATCCTCCAACGGAGGAAGACAATAGAGCTCAGGAACTGGAACACGAGGTTCAGGGAGCCGCTCCCCATACACTCCTCAGATAAGGTGGAGAAAGATGCCTGCCTGCACTTCCGCCTTGGCCCCGAGCTGCTGCCAAGACGAGCAGTCGTCTGATCGGCGGTCTTATGCAATGTGATAAAATACGATTACCGGGAGCTTTTCAAGAAAGACATGCCAAGGCGTTTAGCATCAGGGAAGTACTCCAATGACAAATATGGTTTTGTTCTCAGGGATGCGGCAAGACTAAAGCACCCGATACCTATGCATGGAAAGTTGGATTTTTTCGATATAGGGCTCGCATATAGTGCTTTCCATAAACGCCCTGGAAGCAATTGAGCAGTATCTACTTCGGCGATGACGCACTGCCATAATAAAGCGAGGTAAAGACCTTCCACGCTGCCTTTGCGGTGCCTGTCGGGTCAGTGTCATTTAGAAGCCCGTAATCGTACTGTTTTGAACCCTCCCATAAGTCGAACCAGTAGACCCTCTTGATATAAACAAAACTGGAAAAGAAGGCAATGCCCTCTCTCATGAAAGCTGATTGCGCATCCTGCGTCAGCTGCGTTCCCGCAATGACTGGCAGCCCCGTTTCTGTTATCCAGATTGGTTTCCCTGTTAAATTCTCATACGCTGACAGGTACGTACTCCATGTTTTCTGTTCTGACTGGTTGAAAGGCAGGCTTGGATAAGCATGCAGCGATATCGCATCACAGTACCTGGCCATTCCATAACCCCACGCCTGTTCATACCATAGCAGCGTGCCATAGTCGGCGATCGGGGCCCCGCCGAAGCACACTACTGTGGAGTTCGGTTCTGCCTTCTTTATCTGCAGGTAAGCGTCCCTTGTCACTCTGTAGTAGTTGTATGCGCTGCCGTTGACGAGCCCTGTCTGGAATGGGCCGAACCATGGCTGGTTCCAGACCTCCCAAGTGGCTATCTCCGGATAGTCTGCCACTGCTTTTGCAACCGTCCTGTTCCATACTGTGGTGTTCCAGCCCTTTACGGAAATCCCGCCAAGGGTTGCATAGTCCAGAATGCCAAGATACCTTGCCCCGTACTGCGAGCTCTCATTCATTATCTGGCTTACCTGCTGAGGCTCCAGCGTTATGTCATTTCTGAAGTACCTAACTCCGCTAGACAGAGCCACATCCTCAGAGCTAAGGTTTCCGTGGGTTCCAATCCCAATAATTACAGGCGGGCCCCTGCTTAAAGCCAAGGAACGGCTCAAGTAAAGCAGCAGTGAAAGCGAAACAGCAAGCACGGCAAGAGCAACCACTATTGCGTGGAAGTGGCGCGCGGGCAATGAGACACCATGTTTATTGCGGTGGCAAGGCTTATCTGCGTGCTGGTCTGCTTTTGAATGGTGCTGTACGCAACGCTGCATATTGCAGCGTGAAGACCCACATGGTTATAAAACCGCCAGGGTAGGGATTCGAACCCTAAAGCCCCGAAGGGCACTGGTTAACTTGCTCTTTTCGCATCACCGATCAGCTCTTGAGCAGACTCAAGACCAGCGCGTTACCAGATTCTGCCACCCTGGCATACGTTATTAGATTTTTTAGCAACCAATAAAATACATTGCGATGTAGCCCGCTCCTGCAAAAGGCGATGCTTTGATGCCCACTACTGGCTGTTTGTGCAGTTATATTTAATAGCGGCTCGTAAAAAAGTAGAGGTGCCTACAAACAGATTAAAATAAAGGCTTAAAATCCTGCTGTTTGCTATCTCTAACTTATAGGCAAGATATAATGGCAAAATACGTTTTGGTGGCAGACAATTCACTCATATTTACCTTTAGGGACTTTCCGCTGCTCGACTTCCTCCCAAGCGCGCCAAAAGCCGCTGTTCCAGGGACGATATACAAGTTCCTCCGCGGCAAATACCCAAAAACCTTCCCTGACGGGCAGCTCCTGCACGCTCCCTATTCAATAAGGAAGCTGGAGGCGACTCTGCTGAAGAAGCACCCTAAAGAGGAGATAGCTGTAACCGACATCGCCAATGCACACAGATTCATCGACCATGGCACGGAGATCATAGGGGTCTCCACGATGGATCCGCTCGGCATAGGGCCGCTCACGATGTCCTATGCAGCTATCTTTGGTGGGGACTTCTATGCTTGGGTGCGTGCCGAGTGGGAGAGCCTAATTGCACAGCTCAACAGGCTCAGGCAGGGGAAGAGGGCGAAACTCGTAGTCGGCGGCCCCGGCGTATGGGAGTTCACAATATTGAGGGAGGATTTCGAGAGGCTGAACATCGATTATGCGGTGCAGGGCGAGACAGACGACGTATTAAACGAGCTTTTCGAGCAGATCATAAGCGGCAGCATAGACAAGAGCATGTTCAAGGTCGGGTACAACACGTTCGATGCCAACTTTCGCATGAGCGAGATACATGATGAAAAGTTCATTGCGAGGACCTCATATGGGGCATACCCAAAGCTTGAGCAAATATCTACAATAGTCCACCCCTCAACGAAGTCAATGGTCGAGATCATGAGGGGATGCGGCGTAGGCTGTGATTTCTGTGAGGTCACACTACGGCCACTGCGATACTACACGCTTGAGATGATAAAGAAAGAGATAGAAGTGAACGTGAACGAGGGCGGGGCCACGAAGGCTTGGCTGCATTCTGACGAATTTTTCGGCTATAGGCACGGCCCGTTCTTCGTGCCGAATGAAGAGGCCCTCGTTGACCTTATGCAGGCCGTAATGTCAGTGAAGGGGATCGAAACCTCAAACCCAACGCACGGCAGGATATCGATCCCAGCAGGCTACCCCGAGCTGGTCAAGAAGCTCTCTGGTGTAATGCGTACGGGCCCGAAGAACTGGGTCGGAATACAGACCGGGCTTGAGACAGGCAGCGAGGAGCTCGCGAGGAAGCATATGCCGGCGAAGACCCTGCCGTTGAAGATCGGGGTCGATGGCAGCTGGCAGGAGATTGTCTGGAGTGGCGTGCAGGAGCTCACAAGGTATTACTGGAGGCCCGCGTTCACCGTCCAGGTGGGTCAGGAGGGGGAGACTGACGAGGACAACTGGGATACCGTAGCGCTGATAAACCGGTTGAGCAACTCCTATGTTGAAGGAAGGCCGTTTGAATTTACAGTCACCCCCATGCTCAACGTGCCGCTAGGGAGGATAAAGGGCAAGCAGCTGAACAGGAGCATGTTGAACCCCTCCATGCTTGCCGTCTACTATGCATCGTACAGGCACCTGGCGAAGATGGCCACAAGGAATGCAGGCATGGAGTCGAAGGGCAACCCAGCGGCGAAGATGGCGATATCCAGCGTGATAAACCTGGGCGGTTATGCAATGATGAAGTTCATAGAGGGTATGGCAAAGAAGGGCGGCGTGGACATCGAGAGGGCAAAGGTATGGGGCATCGGGAACAAGAGCAGGCTCGAGAGCATCACGGAAGTGATGAACGCCTGAGCGAAGAAAGCGATTTAGCCATTGGCCCTCCTATCCTATTGATTGGATGCTTGACGAAAGGACCGCCAGGTTCCTGCACCTTAAGTACTCTGAGTTCTATAGGGCCTCCTCCCTGCGCGTTGAGAGGGTCGAGCAGCGCGAGTTTGGATTCGGCGACTTCGAGAACGCGATAGTGAAGAGGCACATTGGATTCCGGAACAGCAGGGTGTTCAACCAGTACCTTGCAGCCTCTGCACCCGCCTCTGTTTCAGTCTCATCGGCGTTCTACAGCCTCCCGGAAGCTAGGCCCATGGAAAAGAAGGGATGGCTCGGCTCCGAGCTGGTCTTCGACCTTGACGCCTCTGACCTGCACCTCCCCTGCCAGCAAAAGCACGGCAGGTCGTGGGTCTGCTCTACGTGCCTTGACTCTGTAAAGAGGGAAACAATCAAGCTCGTTGAGGATTTTCTGGTGCCAGATTTCGGAATATCAAAGGGTTCGATATCCATAAACTTCAGCGGCAACCGCGGCTACCACGTTCACGTTAGCGACAGGCGCTTCTACCCGCTGAAGGCAGGCGAGCGCAAGCAGATCACGGACTATGTAACAGGGACGGGACTGAGCCTCAAATCCCTCTTTCCAACCCTCGGTGAAAGGGAGACTGACGAGGAATCTGGCGGCAAGAGGTACAAGACCCTAAGGGGACCAAAGTACAGAGATCCTGGATGGCGTGGGAAGCTTGCAGCTGCAGTGATCTCTGCATTAAACTCCGGATATGAAGCATTAGTGAAGATGGGTGTAGACGCACCGACGGCAAAGAGACTGATAAGAAACAAAGCCAATATAATCTTCGGTATCACCACAGGTAACTGGGACCAGATAGACATACCACACAAGGAGAGGTTTTGGGCGAACGCGCTCGGTTCGATAGCCATAAGTCAAACGAGCGCCATAGACCGGAACGTGACGAGCGGCATCGAACACCTGATAAGGCTGCCTGGCACCCTACACCCAGGAACCGGCTTGCAGGCAAAGCCGGTGCAGGATGTAGAGTCATTCGACCCGATGAAGGCCGCGCCCTTCTTCAGAGACGGCCATGTCAGGGTCAAGACCACTAAAGTGCCCGAGTTCAGCATGAATGGCCTGCCGTTCGGCCCGTTCGATGGCAAAACTGTGGAACTTCCCACATACGCTGCGGTCTACCTCATCCTGAAGAAAACAGCGGTCCTTGCCTAGCTCCGCCCTGCGAGCTTTTCGTATCTATTAAGCTTCCTTATAACCTCATTCCTTGCTTTGCTAGGCTTGATCGCTGCCTTTATCACCTGCGAGAAGGTTTTCACTGGTATAAGCTTCACCCTGCCCTTGAGCCCTTCGTGAAGATAGACATCATCTAGGTTGCTCGCAGGGAGGATCACGGTCTTTATGCCGGCGCCTATCGCCGCCTCCACCTTACCGGTGAGTCCCCCTACGGGCAGGACCTCCCCCCTGACGGTGAGCGAGCCAGTCATCGCCACCGACTGGTCTATTGGCATGTTCTCCATTGCAGAGAGTATGCTGATGGCAACAGCGATGCTTGCGCTGTCCCCCTCTATGCCCTCATAAGTCTGCAGGAACTGGACATGCATGTCGAAGTTCGATATGTCTGTCCCTATGTGCTTCTTTATTATCGCGCTCACGTTTTTCACCGCCTCGCTGGCTATTTTGCCTAGCTTCCCTGTTGGTATAAACTTGCCCTCATACTTTGACCCGGCAGGTGTCACCTCAGCGATTATAGGGAGGACCAACCCAGGCGCCACGGCAGAACCCCCCGCCACAGCTAGCCCGTTTACGCTCCCGATCCTGTACCCTGACATGTGGAAGACCCTGTAGTCCTTCCTCACCTCCATGCTCTCGTTCACCGCCTGAACTTCAACAGGGTTTGTGAACTTCATGGCCTCTACGACATCCTCCTTTGTGGTCAGCTTCTTGCCTTTCTCAACAGCTATGTCGCCAGCAGCCCTCACTATCCCTCCAAGCTCCCTGAAGGCGACGCTGAGGTGCTTCTTCCTTCCGCTCCTCCTTCTCGCCTCCTCGATTATGGAGTCAACAGCCCCCATGTCGAAGTGCGGTATCCTCCCGTCCTTCTTTACCTCCTGCGCGACGAACCTCGCAAACACGTCGCAGTTCGCCTTGCTGTCCTCTATCGTCGAGTCCATGTATACCTCATACCCATATCCCCTTATCCTTGACCTGAGCGCAGGGTGCATGTGCTGGATGTCAGCCAGGTTTCCCGCCGCAACAAGCAGGAAGTCGCAGGGCACCGGCTCCGTCTTTATCAGTGCACCGGAGCTCATCTCGCTCTTGCCCGTTATCGCGTACTTTTTCTCCTGCATTGCAGTGAGCAGCTCCTGCTGCGAGCGCGGATCGAGGCTTGATATCTCGTCTATGTAGAGTATGCCGTTATTTGCCTTGTGTATTGCACCGCTCTCAACGCGCAGGTGGGCCGGAGTTCCGAGTCCGCCTGACTGCAACGGGTCGTGCTTGACGTCACCAAACAGAGCGCCCGCCTTTGTGCCTGTCGCATCGATGAAGGGCGCGGCCTTCATCCCTGTATTGTCAACTATCAGTTTTGGTTCGTTCAGATCGGCACCGCCGGGAAGAGGCATCCTCCGCATTAGCCCCGTCGTGAAGAGGGCCATGGATCCGAATATCAGAACCCCAAGTATCAGCGCGGCGAGCACTATTATTTCATACCCTGAAAAATAGCCGCTTATAGAGAGGACAAAGAGGATTATCACCAGCCCGAATATGAGTGGCGTAATTATGGACCCGGCCCTGCTCATCGCCATCCTGCCCTTCTGCCTCTCCTCCTGTACCATCCTCCTGCCCTGCCCGTTCCCGACCTTTTCCTTGCTGTTCTGGTACGTCTTTACGACCTTGATCAGTGGCACATTTTCATCGTTTTGGTTCCTGTAGACAAGTACATCCTCGAGCTCTGTTGTAGGCAGCAATTCTGCCATGGCCTGCGCAAGCAGGGTCTTGCCTGTCCCCGGCGATCCGATTAGAAGGACGTTCCTGCGCTGCCTTGCCGCCTTTTTTATTATGTCGACTGCTTTCCTCTGGCCTATTATCTGGTCGATAAGCCTCTCAGGGACTTTTATGTCTGCTGTAGTTTTGAAGCTCTCCAAGGTTTCACGCTTTTTTCCGGAAAAGACTATTAATAAATTAAGGGGTTAAAATGTTATATAGCTTGCGTAACAG
>DAIDAQ010000027.1 GCA_027310535.1 Candidatus Micrarchaeaceae archaeon | reverse complement strand
ACACGTGAGAGACCAAGGCCAAACCGCTTCATCGACCTTAAACCAAACCGATGCACTGGATGCAACAGCCCAAACAAAGAGATAATTTGGGGGAGCAGAGGGCCATAGAGGACGTGAAGATAGAGAAGGTCGTCATGGAGTTTACGCAGTATGGATACCACTGCAATGACTGCGGTGAAGACCATATCACCACACACCCGGAGTTGCCGAGGGAAGGAATCTTCGGGCCAACGATAACCAGTATCTGGGAGGCATTGCATTATGTAGGGGCAATCCCGTTTCAGCGGCTGTCCCAGATAAGCGGTAACCTTTTCGGAATTGAGATAACCCCTGTAGGAATCCACAATTCTGTGTATAGGACAGCGCAGATATTCGAACCAACATTCAACGAAATAAGGGATGAGATGACCAACTGAAAGGCGTATCAGTCATGTCAAGCCCAGCGCGGCCGCCAGTATGGGAAGGATTATCGTGGCGTCGCCGTCTATCGTCACGTACTTTGCCTTCTCCTTGACCTTACCCCACGATACGGCCTCTGTGAGCCTCGCCCCAGAGAGCGAGCCGTCGAACTGCGTTGCTGTTGTCATATATACCGCGTAATCCAAGCCACCCTTGAACTGGTTCCACCATATGACATGGTGCTTGCTTATACCGCCGCCTATCATAAGCGCGCCGGTTACTTTGTTGTCGAAGGCGATGTTGCTGAGAGCGAGCTCATCCTTTATCAGATTGAGATTGAGATCATGCGTTTGCGAGAAGAGAGTGAGCTGCGTCCCGAACGCACCGTCCAGTATTCCTGGATTGTAGATAGGCACCTTGTGCAAGTACGCCTGCCTGAGTATTGACCCTCTGTCCTTTATCTCCTTGCCAAACTCAAACGCGAGTGCGCTCGCGCTGAACTCCTTCTTTCCGCTCTCCTTGCATATCTTGCCCATTATGCGTGTGAAAGCGTCCTCGACCTTGACTCCGTATTCCTTCTGTTCGATGAAAACATTCCCGAGCCGGTAGATCCCGAGATGGTGGAGCATATTGTCGTCTGCATTGAACTCCCCAACGCAGTACTTGCCGCCGAATGCCCTTGCGATATCGTGGTCGAGCATTCCGCCTGTCGTTATTATTGCATCAAAATGCTTCACCATGCCTGCGAGCACGCCGCGCAGCCCTGTCGATACTATGTCAGCCGGAAACGAGAGGAAGTTGAACGAGTCCTTGTTTTCAAGCATGGCCTTTGTTATCTCTACGCCGTTGTAGAGGTGCTGGCCTGAAAAGCCCCCCATTCTAGACATGCTTTCGACAAGCCCGCTGACTTTCATGCCCTTACCTATCTTTATGTCCCTTATTGCCTTCCTAAGAAGCTGCTGCTTTAGCGCGTTTTTTGCTACCATGGCCATCACTGACACAGAAGACTATGCATAACAAGCTTTTTATCACTTATTTGCTATATATATGCGACCAGTGATTTTATGGCCGAAGATGCAAAGGTTGCTATCAGCCCTGATGATGAGGAAATACTGAGGTTCATAGAGACATCAAAGCCCAAGATCTACGTTGTTGGAACAGGGGGAAGCGGCAGCAACACGATCAATAGGTTATCCGAGATCAAGGTAGAGGGGGCGACGCTTGTTGCGATGAACACGGATGCTGCTCATCTTGTTAGGACACGATCTGAGAGAAAAGTTTTGCTTGGAAAGAGGACCACCAAAGGGTTGGGCGCGGGCAGCGACTCGAAGGTGGGGGAGGAGGCTGCGCTAGAGAGCAAGGACGAGATAAAACATATATTCAGCAACTCGCAGCTTGTTTTTGTAACATGCGGGCTTGGGGGTGGGACCGGAACCGGTTCAATCTCAACGATAGCACATGAGGCAAAGGAGGCCGGCGCGCTAACCGTAGCGATAGTCACCCTGCCTTTTTCGAGCGAGGGCGTGGCGCGGATGAGGAGCGCGCTCTCAGGGCTCGACAAGATAAGGAAGATAGCGGACACTACGATAGTCATACGCAACGACAAGCTTCTGAAGGTCGCGCCCGACCTGCCGCTCAACATGGCATTCAGGATCTCTGACGAGATCCTCGCGAGTTCCGCAAAAGGCATAATAGAGATGGTGACAAGGCCGGGCCTCGTCAACATCGATTTCGCGGACCTGAGGGCTGTGCTGAAGGACTCAGGCTATGCAGTAATAGGCACAGGCGAAGCTACCAACAACGGCAATGACGGGGATTCTGTCAGGATAGCGCTGGAGAACGCGATAAACAGCCCGCTGCTCGAAGCAGACATGTCGGGCGCCAAGAAGGCGCTCGTGAACATAATTGGGGGGCCGAACCTCACGCTCAGGGAGGCAGAGACGATCTTCCAGGAGGTGTCTGGAAGGATAGGCACTGAGGCGATGCTCAAGTGGGGAGCCAGGATCGACGAAACCCTCAAGAAGGATTCAATAAAGGTGATGATAGTAGTGGGTGGCGTAGGCTTCCCAGAATATACAGAGACCGGGATAAAGAAGCAGCTCGAGGACCTTGACGGGAAGGAGCTCGACATAGACGTCATGTGACCTGCGGTGCGTTGCCTGCTGTTTCCTTCTTCGCCTTTGCCTCTTTCCTGTTGAACCTTCTTCCGATGACAGCGTCGTTCTTGTAGCACCTGGATGAGCAGTAGTACCTGACCGCGCCGCTGTTGTGGACGTACATCATCCCCGTCCCTTTCTTTATGTCAGATGTGCAGTATGAGCATTTCATTGGACTACCCTCCTGTCACTTCACCCTTATCTCCTTTGCTTCTCTGTTCGTGTCCGGCAACCTTATGACATCGCCCACCTTTGCAGGCCCGACCATCGTGCGCCTTATCACCCTGTCCTTGTCCCTGCCCTCGAGGATCTTGCAGCTGACGAAATAGACCTCTCCGTAAATGCCTGTCTTCTTCTTGTAGTTTATCTCCACAAGCTCTGCAAGGTAGCCTGCAAACCTGCTCTGTTGTTGCGGCGGTTCAGCCATCCAATCCCCTAATCGCTTACTTCTTCCCTGTCACTCTTGAGACTATCTCCTTTATGGCCTGCTCTGCTCCGCCCTGCTTCTCTACCGCTATTGCAGTGCACGGGACATTAAGCCCTATGGACTTGCCAAGGTCTATCTTCTTCGGCGCGTAGGAATACGGGACTTTCTTCTGCTCGCACAGGATGGGCAGGTGCATGACGACCTCTTCCGGTGCCACGTCGCCAGCTATCACAACAAAGGTTGCAAGCCCCCTCTCTATGCTCTTAGTGACCTCGTTCACCCCCTTCCTTACGCTCCCCGAACGCTTTGCCTGCTGCAAGGCCTCATAGGTTTTCGCGACAACTTCATCTGAAACCTCGAATTTCTGGTATGCCATAAAATACGCCCCTTTTTTCTAAGCACCGCATCTGAACTAAGCGCGAATGCCGCACTCAAAAGGCAGATATGATAAGCCTCAGAAGATTATTATACATTGCTGAAAATTGGCGACACGCTGGGGCCTTGAAACTCTTGTACCGCCCGGCGGGAGGTATACTCACCGTCAAGATGTGGTACGTGCCGCCTCTGCGGCGCGCAGTGAATCTAAAATATATAAATATATCTATATAGATATAATTTTTAGATTGAGGAATTTGTCAACTGCAAACTTTTTTAAAATGGTAAAAAACAATATATTTTTATATTTTTGGAACAAAGATGCATAGTATAAGCACACAAGTCAAGAAAAGATATAAATACCAGTTTGTGTGTATATACTTTGAGGATGTTGGGGAGTGAAACCACAATAGTGTTCACACACTATCACCATCACCTCCCCTGACTTTTTCTCACCCAACCCAAAGGTGCATGGCACACGCCATGCACCATCTTTTTTGCCTTTAGCCGCAGCTATCGGTTAGAATGCGGAAACCTGCGCGCGGCAGCAGGACCATGATTTTGGCAGCCCCAATTTCAGTCCATAAACTGCTCGGGGGGTGGTGGCTCTGGGCTCTGCCCTTTCCTCGTGCGTATCTCCCTGACCACCTTGTTCTGCAGCTCCTTCGGCAGCTTCTCGTACCCTGCGAACTCGGTGTACCAGATCGCCCTTCCCTGGGTCAGGCCGCGCAGGTCGTTGGAGAAGCCCTTTATCACCTCAGCGACCGGCATCTTCGCGAGTATGCTAACCTGTTCCCTGTCCTGGTTGATGCTAGTTATCTGGCCGCGCTTGCTCTGCAGGAAAGAGATCACGCTTGACATCGCATCCTGCGGTATGTTGACCGTGAAATTCTGCTTTGGCTCGAGCAGCATGACTCCGGTGGTGAGCATGCCGGCATAGATTGCATTCCTTATCGCCGGTATTATCTGAGCTGGGCCCCTATGCACGGGGTCCTCGTGGATTGTGGCGTCGACTATGTTCACCATGACCCCGACGCATTTCTCCCTCGCCAGCGGCCCGTCCTTCATCGCGTTGCTGAACCCCTCTGTGAGCAGTTCCATGACGTCATTCAGGCCCTGCACCCCGTGCGTCGCGTCGACGAACAGGTTCTTGTTTGTGACGTAGACGACGCCCTTCGCTGTCTGCCTCTCAAGCCCTGCCTTGATCATTGTCTCGATCGCGTTCTGACCCTTCGGCTTCCCTTCGCGTATTTCGCCCTCGTCAAAGGCCTTCTGGATGCCCTCAGGCGCGGGCTGTACCGTTATGAAGAACCTGTTGTGCTTGTTGGGGGACTTGCCGATTATCGGCCCGGCCTTGCCCTCAATGGTCTCTGTGTAGAGCACGATCGGCTCGCTAGTCGCTATGGGTATTTTGAACTCGTCCCTGAGCTTCGTCTCCTTGACCTCTAGGTGCAGCTCCCCCATGCCGCTGATCAGGTGCTCCCCTGTATCCTGGTTTATTATGACCTGCATCGTAGGGTCCTCCTTCTGCATCTTCCTTAGCGCCTCTATCAGCTTCGTGGTATCCTTCGGATCCTTCGGCTCGATCGCCTTCGTGACAACAGGCTTGGAGAAATGCACGATCTGCTCGAACGGCTCTATCACGTTCTCGCTCATCGTGTCCCCGACTGCGGGGTCCCTCAATCCGATGAGAGCAGCAATGTTGCCCGCGGGTATCTCCTCTACAACTACCTTCTCAGGCCCCATGTAAAGGGCAACCTGCTGCACCCTCTGCAGGCCCTGGTGCCCGGAAAGGTAGAACTCACTCCCTTTCTTCACGGTCCCTGAAAATATCCTCCCTATCGCGACCTCGCCGCTGTGCGGATCGTTCATTATCTTGAAAACCACTATGTTTGACTTTGCCTTCGCGTCGGTCGCAACCATCGACTTGCCATCCTCGCTGCCTATCTCCCCCCTCCAGATCTGGGGTATCCTGTACGGCTGCGCCTCCTTCGGGCTTGGCATATGCTTCGCGATCATCGGCAGTATCGCGTCCTCTATCGGCGCTATCTGCTCCAGCTTTGCCTCATCCCCTGCAGCGGTGTACTCGAAGATCTGCTTGAACGAGATCTTCTTGGCCTTCATCGTGCCAACAGATACAGCCCACCTGTTGGTCGCGGAACCGAACGCGACGCTGCCGCCCTCGACGCTCACCTTCCACTTGTCGGCGAACTCTATCGGCGCGTATTCCTCTATCAGCTTGTTGATGTCCACTATCAGGTCAATGAGCCTCTGCTGCGTCTCCTCCGGGGTTAGCCTGAGCTCGTTGAGCAGCCTGTCGACCTTGTTGACGAAGAGTATAGGCTTTGCCTTTTCCTTCATCGCCTGCCTCAGCACTGTCTCGGTCTGCGGCATAACACCCTCAACAGGGTCAACGACAAGCACCACGCCGTCAATCGCCCTCATCGCCCTGGTGACGTCACCGCCGAAGTCGACGTGGCCAGGCGTGTCTATCAGGTTGACTAAGTAGTCGCTGCCATCGTAATCGAACGCGAGCGAGATGTAGGCAGACTTGATCGTCATCCGCCTGTCCTTCTCGATCGCCTCGTAGTTAGTGTAGAGAAGGTCGCCGGCAGAGCTCCTCGGGATCAGGCCGGCCTTTGCGAGCAGCGAGTCCGTAAGGCTCGTCTTCCCGTGGTGGACGTGCGCGATTATCGCGATATTACGTATGTTGCCCACGTTGCCCATTATCTTTGTAATCTCCTCTACGACGTACTCTTTCCTGACCATAGGACCACTACTTGGCGCTGCGCGCCATGCGCTCTATCTCGTTCTTGCGCTTTATCGCATAGCTGTTTGGGTCTCCTTTCGACGCAAGGATAAGCTCGCTCGCAAGCGCATCGACGAAGGTCCTCTTGTTCCTGAACGAGCTCATTATTGTAGCCAGCGCGATGTTGCGCAACGCGATGTCGAGCCTCCTGCTCGCGCTTATGTCGACGGCGACGTTGGAAACGATGCCGCCGTACCTTACCCTTGTCGTGTCCTCTATGGGGGCGCTGTTCTCGAGCGCACTTACAAGGACCTGCAGGGGGTTCATGTTCGTTTCCCTGTTGACTCTCCCAAAAGCGTCCTCAATGAAGTGCATGACCTTGACCTTCTTGCCCTGCAGCCTTCCCTTCGTGCGGATCACCTTCCCACCGATCTTGCCGCCTGTACCGCCGCGCATCAGCGAGTTTTCGAGCCTCTCTATGATGTTTATGTTCGCCTTTGAGAACCTCTTGTTGCTGTCGCGCCTGAATGTGGCAGGATAGCCGAGCGGCTTGAGGTTGATGTAGTTCCTGAGGCTCAGATCGTCGACATTCACGCCGTAGCTGTACTTGCCAAAGAGCAGTGTCTCCCCTTGCGCCTCTGCTACACCCTGTTCCTCTGCCAGCTCCTTCTTTGCCGGCGCCTTCCTTGCGCGCTTTGGCTTCGCCTCTGACGCCGAGGCCTGCTGCTGCGCCCCTTGTACCACTGCTCCTGCACTGACATCGGCTTCCATGATCATCTCTTCGGCTTTTCTAGCTTGCCCTTTCTAACCAGGTCCATATCAGCGCCGTTAACTTCAACAACCTTGTATTTCATCCCAGGGATGCAGCCCATCTGCCCTCTCTGCGAGCCGCCGAGGCCCTCTATAGTTACCTCATCGTGCTCATCGATGAAGTTGACGGATCCGTCCCCTGGCACGAACGCGCCAACCACCTTGTTGTTCTTTATGAGCTGGACCCTGACGCATTTTATCTGGCCTGAGTGCGGCTGCTTCTGCTCGACTATGAACTTCTGCAGCACAAGGCCTTTTGCGCGCGGCACAGTGCCCATAGGGTCGTACTTTTCCTTGAGCCTGAGCACCTTCCTCTTCAGCCATTTCTTGAGCATCCGCTGCCTCTTTCTCTGCCTTACAAGCTTCCTTGCTGCAAATTCACCGTTCGGCATTCATTCACCTTTGAGCTCCAGGATCCTGGAGTTTCCGCTGTCTATTATTGAGAGCATCGAGACAGGGAAGGGCTTCCCGCACACAGTCCCCAGGTCTGCCGATGTCCCGCTGTACCTCACCATTGGCACGTTGGCTATCCTCGCGGCATGCTCGACGTTGCCGCTCGCCTTCTCCTCGCCTCTGACCGCAAGTATGATGAGCTTCGCCTTATCAGCCCGGAGCGACTTGATGACCTCCCTAAGGCCTATTGCAGTCTCACCGCTGTCGACAGCTAAACGTATCTCACTAGCTAGCTCTACCATAAAACCGCCTTGCTGCCTTACAGCAGGAAAAGGCTGAAACTTTTATTTATAAGTAAGAAAACATATATATTGCTATTTATCCTCTCCAGCGCCGCTGGCTGTCTGGCCCTGCTGCCCCAGCTACCTATTCTGAAGCCAGAACGCATCTTTTACATCCTCTATGGTTGCTCCTTGTGCCGCTTAATTTAGCATGACCTTCCAATAAACAGACCACCATTCCTTCATTTCCACGCATATATGTTCCCGAGATAAACCCCAAACTTTTGATCCTTAGCAATTCTCTCCGTACTCACGTTGAACCTCCCATCTCTTAATCTGTCCTCGATGTGCTTTATTTCGGCGTTGCTGCGGCAATGGTACTCTACCATCACCCTGTACACCATGGAAAAATCAAGAGGTCCGTTAAAAAGCGTTTTCTCCCCACCCTCTATATCCATCTTGAGCACTGCCTTCCTTCTCTGACTTCTCAGCCTTTTCAGGATGCCGCTAAAAGAGAATGCCCTCACTTTTACCCCGGCAGACCGCCTTGCACCAAAACCAATCGCATCCTGTAGGCCGTGGCTTTCATCATAGGCGCCAAGGTCTGGAAGTTCTACAAAGCCGTCTTCATTTGCTACTGCGGCATTGAATAACCGTATTTTTTTGTAAATGGGGTTTATGCTTGCAAGCTTTACGTTTTTTGCCGCCTCTGCAAACACGCGCGGGAACGGTTCATACGCCAGAACCTCGCTGACTTCCGGCCATGTCGCCATGTAAATCGCGGTTTCTCCGACGCTCGCACCTATGTCCAAAGCTGTTGTGCCTGGCAGTAGGTCCTGAACTACAAAGTAATGGTCCCCCCTTGCAAACTCCCCATAAAATGGCGAATACCTCGTCGTGTTTATGACAGCCCTGTAAAGCGATGGCACAAGGAAGCGCAGCAATCTGAGTTTTTTTGTTGTGTGGATATTTTTACCAATTGTATCTACGTTCTCTTCATCAAAAACCCGCTTTTTAGTATCGAAATCTATATGCTCCTCCATTTTTGCCACCGGAAACGTAACTTGCATTGCATGCTTCTTGCCCTTATTCTGTACCACCCTGCCCATAATGGAGGGTCTTGAAAATCTATAAACCCTCGCTTACACCGGCTGTGTCCAACAATTCCACTATTCAAAGTAAACCCTAGGGCATAAAGCCCTAGGGTACATGATGAATTTAGCGATCACCAGGTATGTAGACAAGAGGGGTTGGAGAACTTATAACCGTATGTTAGTGGAGAGAGCTAGAACGTCTACGTATGTCAAGACTGCACTGGCTAACTATGAGGCAGACCTGCCGCAGATGAATACGAGCAAAGTCGGAGCACCCTACTTGTATACAGACATGCTTGTAATTGCAGGCTACGCCGTCAAAATTATCTTCAA
>DAIDAQ010000003.1 GCA_027310535.1 Candidatus Micrarchaeaceae archaeon | reverse complement strand
ATGTTCCTCTGCGCGAGGTTTATCTCTGTGTTTATGCCTGCGGAGCGCAGCCCGTTTGCAACCCTCAGCGCATATGGGTAATTGGGGTTGCTTATGTAGTTGACTATGACCTTCGAGTACGTGCACTGCATCGATTCTTCGAACCTAAGAAGATCCATTATCCTGTCTATCCCAAGGGAGGCACCGACCGCCGGGACCTCCCTTCCAGAGTAGAGTTTCACCAGGTTGTCATACCTACCTCCCCCCCCGATCGACGCCGCCATACCCTCCTTCGCAGACTTGAACTCGAAAACCGTCGATGTGTAATAATCAAGCCCTCTTACCATTGAGAGGTCGACAACCACGTGCCCGTGGATCGGGTACTGCCCGAGCATGGTGATGATTGAATCAAGCCTTTCTGCCTTTCCGCCAGTCACTTCCTCGAGGAAGCTCAGCTTCTCTATGTTGCCCGCGTCAAGGTCCACCATGCCTATTATCTCATCGATCTGCTTTGCAGAGAGCTTGAGCTTCGAGAGTCTCTCTTCGACCTCCTTCTTCCCGGCCTTCTCCAGCTTGTCTACCGCGCGATAGACGTCCCTGTGGAGCTCGCCCTTTATCCCCAGTTTTGCAAAGACGCTGTCCATCACCTCCCTGTCGTTGACGTGGAGCTCGTAATCAACCCCTATGGCATCGAGCGCCTGTGACTGCGCCATTATCACCTCTGCGTCAGTCACTATCTGCCTGCCACCGAGCACGTCGACGTCGGCCTGCGTGAACTCTCTGTAACGGTTACGCTGCGGCTCATCCATCCTCCATGCCTTCCCTATTGCATACCTCTTGAACGGAAGGGGAATCTCTGAGTGCATCGCGTAGTAGCGCGCGAGCGAGACAGTAAGATCATACCGCAAGCCCATGTTTTCCTGCTGCAGCTCGTAGATCAGCTTGTTCTCTTCCCCGATAGCGTCTTTCGCTCTCAGAACGGAGAGGGATTCAAAGATAGGGGTGTCGATGGTGCAGAAGCCGAACCTCTGGTAAATCGCCTCGACCTTTTTCAGGAGCTCGTTCCTGAAGAGCGCCTCATTTGGCATGAGGTCCCTTACCCCCCTTGGAAACTGTATCTCTGCCATAGAATCTGTAAAAAATTAGACACCAAAAGCTAAAAGTTGATGGGGTCTCAGAGGTTTGACATTATCCATTTCTTGAGCGCCTCTTTTGGGATTGCTCCAACTGTCTGCGCCCTCAGCTGCCCGTTCAGTATCAACAGCGTGGTCGGTATGCTCATCACTCCGTACTTTTCAACTATCGCCTGGTTCATATCTGCGTCGACCTTCACGAACTTTATCTTTCCTTCATATTCTTTTGAGACTTCGTCGATTATTGGGCTGTACATTCTGCACGGGCCGCACCACACCGCCCACACATCAACGACAACAGGATTGCCGGACTTGAGCACTTCGCTCTCGAACGTTTTCTCATTGATCTCGATAACCGCCACTGCATCACCCTCTATTGACAATCTCACTTTCTGTTGAAGGTATATATAACTGATACATGGCGCCTTTTACGGTTGGTACCAGATCACGCGCCTTGCCCTTCGGCGACCATCCTGAGCTCTTTACTAGGCAAGGCTGCACTGGCCGCTGGCCTTTTGACATCGAAAAGGTTCTTTGGAACGCCGTATGTGGATGGGTTCTTCTCGATTCTCTGTTTTGTCTTCTTGTCCCCGAAGGTATAGATTATGTCGCTCACCCTTACACCCTCCTTGTTCTTGTTTGAGTAGAGGAGAATGTGGTCCAGTATTATATTGTGGTACCTGCTGCTGCAGCTTAGCGCTATGTGGCGTATCACGCTGTTGCTGCTCTCGTCTTTCCTCAGCAGGCTGGTTATGTTCTTCCTTATCAGCCTCTTCAGATGGAACGGGCCCTTATTTATTATCCTGCAAGCCTCCTGCACAATGAACTCGTTTGTGTAGCTGTTCATACCAGGGTACAGCACGCAAGTGTTGTGCTGTTTGCCGCTTGATATTATTTTGGTGTCCATAAAACCTCCATTTTACCCATCCACTAGGATCGATGAAATATTTATATCTTTTTTTCTGGTCAGCTTTGGCTCTGTCCCACAATACGAGGGACAGTAATACCAAATAAGAATTAATCATTTTCATCGATTGTTCTATCAGAAACAACCACCTCTTTTTCTCGGTGTTTTGACCCAAGTATTCGATGACTCCTGCCCTCTCTGCGGGCGTCATTTTTATCAACGAATGAACCCAGATGAAGTTGTAGTAGATGAACAACATCTGAATCTGCATTCTGCCTGTTCTGAGACTCTTGAATCCCCTCCTCTGGTGCGTCTTGCTTCTCACGAAGTCCTGCGGCCTCTCGACGATATTGTTGTTCTTTTTGTCCTAAAAGTCTTTGCACCTGCGGGTGTGGTGATAGTACCACCAGACGCCGAACATCCTCTTCAAGACGGAAGGGTACTGGAAGGCACCGTCGAAAGTCATGAATAGTGCATTCTTGAACTGTCTGATCAATCCCTCTGCATCCTTGTTCCCCCTATTCGGCGAAAAATAGAAGAACGCGAACCTACTCTCTGCGCAGATCGCATCCCACAGATAAAAGAACTGGTTGCGCATCTTCAGGAACAGTTCATCGAGGTTCACTTTCTGGATTATCTTTGGCACCAGTTTATTTGTGAAACGCGATATCTTGCCAACGTACTCGAAGACCCATCTCAGTATCGTATTCTTCGATAGTTGAAGGTCCTCTGCTAAGAACCTCGAAGGATTACCGCCTCCGACGTAAAATCCAAGGGTTTCAACAACCTTTTCCCTGGGATAGTGCTTCCGCTTGAAGCCATCATCGATACAGAAGGCACGTTTACATCTTGGGCACTTATATATCTGTATCATGCCTCTCTGTACGGTCTTCTGAACCCATTCCTTACTATATTCTTCGATTTACAGTATATGCATAGGAGGTCGTACATATGGTCGCCAAAACCGTATGGGCACCCCCTGCTTATTTATCCATCGTTTTCTGGGGCACCGCCCACAACTCAGCAATGCACAAAGGTTTTATAATTTTTAGCTGAGGAATAGGCTCGTGATGATCAAGCGCCCTGAGCACTGCTGTGATGAGGATCTTGAGTACTGATTCGTGCGTTGAATGGAAGAGAAAAAAGCCAGGATACCAAAGGCGGTGATAAAAAGGTTGGTGCACAGTGCAGGGGTGCGCATCAGTGACACTGCGGCAGATGCATTGGGCGAGATGCTCGATAAAAAGGCAAGGGAGATCGCGGCACATGCGGTCGCGAACGCGAGGAAGTGCAATAGGAAGACGATACTTAAGGATGACATAGAGGACTACGCTGTGAAGGGAGGTAATTGAAATGGAGGAGGTTGTCTACGTTTCAGGAAGGGTGGGAAAGATTAGGGTAGACTACAACGCAAGCAAGGGCAGCCTGCTCGAGACATTCGAGGACTTCAGGGAAGGGACGCTGAGGACAGGGTACAGCAGGGACGGGAGGGTCATCGACAGGGAGTTCACTAACATGGGGAGGTCACGAGACCTGGCGGCCAAGCGCGCAGCGGGGCTGGGGGTTGCGATGACGAGGGTAGAGTACGAGGAGGTAAGGATAGGAAAGCCATGCCCGCACTGCGGCGGGAGCATAAGCCTGTTCACCGAGGAGCACAATATACCTATCATGCCGATATACATCTGCGCGTCATGCAACGGCCGGAGTATAGACCTAACGGATGAGTACCTAGCGAAGCTCGTCATGGAGAACAGGGGCCTATTTGACAGTGGGGAGCTCGCAGAGCTGGCCGGAAATCCTAATGTATTCAACGGCGAACTCAAGGGCTACATAATAAAAATATATGCTTCCAAACACATAGCGAAGATATAGGTGAGGAGATGACACAAATCATGCTTTCTGAACTATACGGCAAGCAAATAATAAGCAACAGCGGCAGGATCGTGGGAATAGTTGAGGATGTGATATTGGACTTTGAGAACGGCAGCGTGGCGAATCTGCTGCTTACGAAGCTCGACGACCTGATGAAGACCGACAAGACCGCGGCGGTGCTGGCAAAGCACAGCGTGAAGTATGCCAGAGTAAAGAACGTTGCCGAGAGCATAATAGTCAGCGAGGAGCTACCTGCCAGGTAAGCCGGCTACGGGCACTGATTTATATTTTCTACTTTTAAGTATCTCCAATGGCAGTGAAAC
>DAIDAQ010000002.1 GCA_027310535.1 Candidatus Micrarchaeaceae archaeon | reverse complement strand
TAGGGGCAAGCCCGAACACTACCAACGATAGACCATTCAACAGGATATTGAAGAATCTGAGGGAAGGTGTACCTGCGGTATATGATGTATCATGGAAATTCCAGCCAACTTACCTCAGGCATATATCAGAGGTAGCGGTGCAGTGCATAAACCGCAGCATCTGGGGGAAGACAATACCAATAATTGTGCCTGTGCTCAAGACAAGGTTTAATATTGCCTATGACGTGCTATCCAGATTCAACATTGCCGTGGAAGGTGTCGACAACCATGATGCGAGCCCTGTCGTGGAACTTAGCGAAGATGTGTTAAGGGAGCTTAACCTACCTACGTACAGCTATGGAGCCTTTATAGACAGCGTAGTGAATGAGATAAAGGAAACCAGGTGAGACAGCGTGGCAGTGCTTGGGATAGAAAGCAGCGCCCATACATTCGGCGCAGGGATCACCGAGAAGGGGAAGATCCTTGCAAACGAGGTGCTTATGTTCCCCATAGCCGGCAAGGGGATGATCCCTGCAAAGGTTGCCGACTTCCACTCGAAGAACGTCGCCAGGGCCATAAACGCCGCCATCAGGAAGGCAAAAGTCACTGCCTCTGATATCGACGGGATAGGCTACACAAAGGGGCCTGGGCTTGGGCCGTGCCTGGGCATCGGGTACCTCGCTGCCAGGACGCTCTCAGGGATATACAGGGTGCCGCTGCTCCCTGTAAACCACGGGGTTGCGCACATCGAGATAGCAAGGCATGCGAACAGGTTCAGGGACCCGCTTGCGTTGTATGTAAGCGGCGGAAACTCGCAGATAGTCGGCTTGGAGGAAAAGCCGTTCAGGCATTACCACATCTATGGCGAGACCCTTGACATAGGGGTGGGAAACATGATCGACAGCTTTGCAAGGGCTGCAAAGATGAATCCTGCATGGGGCTCCACGGTTGCAAAGGCCGCGGAATCGGGAAGCTACATACAGATGCCTTACACGGTGAAGGGCATGGATTTCACCTTTACTGGGCTGCTCACAAACGCGATCTCCCAGCTGAAGTGGCAGAGCGTGGGCGATGTTGCCTTCTCCCTCCAGGAGACCGCATTCTCTATGCTCTGCGAAGCGACAGAGCGCGCTCTGATGCTGACCAACAAGCGCGAGCTGCTTGTCTGCGGGGGCGTGGCTCAGAGCAAGAGGCTAAGGGAGATGCTGCATGCGGTCTGCATGGCGCACGGGATTAAATTCGGCTATGCGCCTAATGAGTACAATGCCGACAACGGCGCAATGATCGCGCTGGTTGCCGAGAAGATGCTTGGCGCAGGGCAGAGGCGGCACAGCATCAAGCAGGGGGCCAGCCAGCGTTACCGCATAGATTCGGTTGAGATTGCATGGTGATGGAGAAGATATCTGAGGGCGCGGAGGCCGAAATCCTCAGGTGCAGCTTCCTCGGGAGGCCGGCAATCGCAAAGAGAAGGGCGAGGAAGGAGTACAGGACAGCAAGCCTTGACAATTACCTGCGCAGCCACAGGACCAGGATGGAGGCGAACATCATGGCACGGCTCAGCGGGAAGATACGCCTTCCTGTGCTGTTCGCAGTTTCTTCTGACACCATCTACATGGAATACCTGGGGGGCAGGAGGCTATCGGCAGCCAAGCCTGGAAAGTGGGCAGCATTGCACCTTGAGCAGGCTGGCAGATACCTCGCGGTGATGCACAATGGGGGCGTGGCGCACGGCGACTTCACGCCTGCGAACCTGATGGCATACGGCAAAATGGTTTGCGTGATCGATTTCGGCCTCTCATATTTCACTAACTCCATAGAGGACAAAGCAGTGGACCTGCTCTTGATGAAGCGTTCTGTGAGCAAGGAGGCGTTTGCGGGCTTCATGCGCGGCTATGAGAGCCTGTCATCTGGCAGCAGGGCAATAAGGGCAAAGCTGTCTGAAATAGAGCTGCGGGGGAGGTACCAATCGAGGACTATTGGGGTGGCAGGGCAGGCATAGGGGCTTGCAAGTGGCAATAAGAGGCTGAGCCCCTTATGAACCCTCTACAGCGCTCTCTCATAAGGGGGATTAGGGACTGTTGCCACAAATTCCCAGCCCAGTGCCTCAGAAAAGTTGCAGGATATGGAGGCTGTTCCGGCCCCGGCGAGCGGGGTCGATTCATGCTGCAGCGGCCTTGCCTGCTGCAAACCCGGTGCGTACCCGCCAGATGGGAATCAAGGCTTTGGGAGCCTGAAGGATGCCTTGGCAGTGCCTTGCGGCCTCTGCAGGGGCGACCCGACTACCGCTGCCTGGCTGTTGACCTTCAGGTTGGAGCCGTTGGTGGAATTGGCCG
>DAIDAQ010000064.1 GCA_027310535.1 Candidatus Micrarchaeaceae archaeon | reverse complement strand
ATCACGGCCAGGCCTGTTTGTCACGACAGCCCTGCCCAATTCAGTGTTTATTATCGTGCCCTTTGTTATTATGTTCTGGCGCGCGAAGTTGCGGTTGTCGTTTGACTCAATGACCCCTTTTATCTTCACCTTCTTTGCTGCCCCTCCAGAAAGGACATTCGCAAAAGCCGCCCTTTTGAGCACGCCGGCCACCTTACCGCCCCTTCTCCTTACGCTTTTCCTAGCTTCGCTATCAGACATTCTCGTCGCAGAGAAGTAATTGCCAATCTCGCTCCTTCTCTTGTCCCTGAACTTTATTTTCTTCTTACCGTTTCCAGAGCCTTTTGTCTTTGACGCCCTGTGCACTTGAACTCCAAACTGGCTCAATTAATCACTTGCCTACTATTGGTTATTAAGAATTAAAACCCTTGCCTCAAAGCGAACGGCCGGCGTGCGGCCTCTTCCGCTCCTCCTGCCTGAGCAGTTTGGATGCTACGTGCAGTTCCTTCATTATCGCCGGCATCTCCGCCCTCTGCTCATCGAATCCCTTCAACGAGGAGTCGTTGTCTGGATTGATTTCCTTGCGGTCTGCCCTGCAGCAGCCCGCCTTAATCTTCTCGGTTCCTGTTACCCGTTTTTCCTTCATTTCCCCACCATTAAGTATTGCCATCGGAAACTTTATTGAAGCAGTTATACGGTTGCAACATGTTTGTTCGCTGAGATCTGACATTTTGGTATACGACCTAAATAAGATATTTATTGATTGGATCCATCTCCACAATCTTTGTGATTACTTCTTTACAGTCACCTCAGCGACCAAACCCTTAATTTTGCATTGCATTGCCATTGAACAAAAATATGCTCGGTCAAGGAAATATAAATTACCTTTCTTTTTGCTGGCGTTGCGGCAAAATTCACTATGGGGGCATCTTGGTTTGAGCTGGCGCGGTGTATGTGAGGTGACATGACTGCCTGAGATTGTGGATGCCGGCCTTCGGGTCCTCCGCTGTATTCCTCCTCAACGGCAGTCTCCTTCTTACTGGTGTCGGCTACCTCATTTTCATCATGTAGCTCAAGGTTCCACGGATTTGGCTCTTTGTGCGAGCCCACCATTTTATGAGCAAGATTGACTTTCTGAGCAAAGCCTCTCTGAAGAGAACTATTAAATTATAGTCGTTACAATCTTGAATGTGTTTTTATGAAGGTTCTGCAGCTCGATGTCAATAGCATCAGCTACAAGCCGGTCAAACCTGAAGCGAGCATGTACGAGGAAAGCATGGGGGATGAGAAGAAGCTTGAAAACGCGCTGGTCATACTAGCATCGGTTGAACAAGGCGATACGCCGAGAATAGCACAGGAGGCGGTAGATGCGTGCGCCGCTTTCGCGAGGAAGCAAAAGATTGGCACAATTGTGATATATCCGTTTGCCCACCTCAGCAGTAATCTAGAGGAGCCTGGGAAGGCGATGGGCGTGCTCAAGGCAATGAGGGCGCACGCAGAAAAAGTATTTGAAGGCAAAGTCGAGTCTGCGCCATTCGGATGGAACAAGCAGCTCAGCCTTGACATCAAAGGCCACCCGCTTGCCGAAACGTCGCGCAGCTATTCAGCCACAGATGAGCCAAAGAAGGATGGAAAGGAGGGGAAGAAGAGGGCAGTAGACCTATCTGTGGTAAAGAAATCAGACTGGGCTGGCCTTCCACAGACCGACCACAGGACAATAGGCGAGCAGCTGAACCTCTACAGCGGGCAGGAGATCTCCCCAGGGATGACATACTGGCATCCTGAAGGCTGGATAATTTATCAGGAGCTTGTCAGATTCATAAGGGAGAAATACTATGAATACGGCTATGAAGAGATAAGCACACCAATACTGGCGAATGTCGCGCTCTGGCACGTCAGCGGGCATTATGAGCACTACAAGGACAACATGTTTATGGTGAATTATGAATCTGGCGACATGGGAATCAAGCCGATGAACTGCCCTTCAACAATAATGATATATAAAACAAGGAAGCGCAGTTACAAGGAGCTGCCGTGGCGCTCCTGCATATTCGACAAGTTATACAGGAAGGAAGTGAGTGGCTCCCTCGGTGGGCTATTGAGAGTGCAGGAAATTACCCAGGACGACGGCCACATCTTTCTTGCAGAGGAGCAGCTTGAAGATGAGATGGTCTCGCTCCTCAGGTTTATAAAAGAGGTCTACTCAATATTTGGGCTAAGATACACGGCGGAGCTGTCTACACGCGACCCGAACAACTTCATGGGCAGCACCGAGCTCTGGGAGAAGGCGACGAAGTCGCTAAAGAAAGCGCTCGCTGGCAACGGCATGAAGTATGGGGTCAAGGAAGGCAATGCTGCATTCTACGGACCAAAGATAGACTTTGATGTCCTTGACTCACAGGGAAGAAGGTGGCAGTGCGCCACTATACAGCTCGATTACCAGCTTCCGCTGCGCTTCAAGCTCGCTTATGTGGGTGAGGATGGAAAGGAGCATTCGCCGATAATGATACACAGGGCGGTACTCGGAAGCCTCGAAAGGTTTATCGGCGTCATGGTTGAGCATTACCAGGGCAAATTCCCGGCATGGCTTGCGCCGGTGCAGGTTGTGGTGATGTCCATAGGTGAAGGGAATGCAAAGTATGCAAGGGAGGTTTACAGCGGCTTGAGGAAGCAGAAGCTGCGCGCACGCGTCGACGATTCTGACAGGACTCTCGAATACAAGATACGCGACGCACAGATGAAGAAAGTTCCTTACATGATAGTGCTTGGGAAGAGGGAGCAGGAGGCAAGAAACATAACAGTAAGGGAGCGCTCAGGGAAGCAGAGGCATGGAATCTCTCTCGATAGTTTCATAGCCGATCTGCAAAAAGAGATTGCGAGCAGGGCTCCTGCCGGCGGTGAGCCAGCACACAAGCCATAAATCCCTTTTTCGCAGCTAGTATCTCCTAAACATCATGAGGATGCAACCATTCCGGAGACAAGGTATTCAGGCATTCGCTTTCTTTTCAGAAGCGCCGCATTATATCACTTGGAATACATGCACAATAATGAGTTGAGGGCCGCACGGCTGCTCGCTGGGAAGTCTGAAAGGAAAAGGTCTGCATATCTCTGTTAGCAGTATGGCAGGAACGCTACCTATCCAGTCAAGACCACCATTTCTGCGCCCTGGCAACCTAAGTGCCATAATCTTATCATTTTATAAGGGAAGACTGTTAGAAGTGTAATCGGCGGTGCTTGACATGCTGATGGGTAAGATTCATGTTGAACTTCCGAAAGAAGTAGAGGGAGTAACATCCCACTCTGACTTCAGAAACCAGTCCGCGATGGAGTACCTGATGACCTACGGATGGGCCATCCTGATTATTGCCGTTATACTGGGGGCGCTCTGGTCGCTCGGCATATTCAGCGCGGCCACATTCACGCCCAAGGTTCCCCCTGGTAGCTGCCGCGTCTTCAGGCCTGGCGGCGCAGGCTCTATCAACTACATAAGCCTCACAGGGG
>DAIDAQ010000050.1 GCA_027310535.1 Candidatus Micrarchaeaceae archaeon | reverse complement strand
GTATAGATGTGCGCAATCACACTCTGCATGCCCCTGACTGATTCGGAAGCGATTTCAGGAAGTTTTATAGATTTTCAACAACCTCTTTTTAAGGCAATGACTGGTTTATCTGCAATCAATTGAGTGTTATTTGATGATTCTAAAATTCTACGGAGGAGCACAGGAGGTAGGAAGGTCTTCGATCCTGCTGAAGGACGATCGTTCGGTAATGATGGACTTCGGCGTGAAGATAGACGGCAAGACCGAATACCCTGTTGAAGTGCCAAAGGTGGACGCGTTCGTGCTCAGCCATGCGCACCTCGACCACGGCGGCTATGCGCCTGCGCTTTACGAGCACGCACATCCAACGGCCTTCGGCACAAAACCCACGCTGGACCTGTCCCTGCTGCTCCTTGAGGATTCGCTGAGCATTGCACGGAAGGAGCACTTCAAACCTCCATTCAACAGAAGGCAGCTCTCCCTTTTTAGGAACAATTTCGTCCAGTTGGGCTACAGGAAGCCGATAAGGTTCGGTAACTTTGACCTTGAGTTCCATGATGCTGGGCATATATGCGGCTCAGCGGTTACGCTGATCGAGCGTGTAAAGGCAAAGGAGAACAAGCGGGTTGTCTATACAGGGGACTTCAAGCTTGAGCCGCAGACGCTGCACAAAGGCGCTGAGATTGTGAAGAGCGATGTGCTGATAACAGAGGCAACATACGCAGGCAAGGAGCACCCTGAAAGGAATGCAGAGATAAGCAGGTTTGTCGACGAAGTGGAGGAAGTGCTCGACAACGGAGGCAATGCCCTGATACCTGTCTTTGCGGTCGGAAGGGCGCAGGAGATACTATGCATGCTCTACGAGAAGGGGCTCGGTGGTAGCACCTACCTTGATGGCATGGCAAGGGAAGCAACAAGGATAGTGGCTAAGAACTCCGGCTTCCTTGAGAATGCGAGCAAGCTGTCAAAGGCGATTGAAGAAGCTGAATTCGTGCAGGGTGGCAGGGAGCGCTCCTCCGTAATGGAGGGGCCGAGCGTGATAGTCACCACAGCGGGCATGCTCCAGGGCGGCCCTGTACTCAGCTACATAACAAGGCTGAACTCCAATTCAAAAATATTCATAACAGGGTACCAGGCTGCCGACACCAACGGTAGGTTGCTTGTCGAGAACGGCCACATAAACAGCGAGGATGGAAAGATAAGGATAAAGTCCCCAGTCAGCAAATACGACTTCAGCGCGCACGCGGGCAACTCTGACCTGATGAG
This sequence comes from Candidatus Micrarchaeaceae archaeon, assembly GCA_027310535.1. Taxonomy (GTDB): domain Archaea; phylum Micrarchaeota; class Micrarchaeia; order Micrarchaeales; family Micrarchaeaceae; genus A-MIC-10. The sequence continues at coordinate 2,920 of DAIDAQ010000050.1, read as the reverse complement.
GTACATACGCGAGAGCGCGCCAAACATCGTGGTGTGCGTGCACTCAGATGAGGGTTCTGCAAAGGCGTTCGTGGAGGAGGTTAAAGGCGAAGGGTTTGAGGCTTATGCGCCAAGAGTCGGCGACTCCATTAAGCTTAGCGACTGATCCGGCAGGCTTACGGTTTCGTCTCTATCTTGGCCTCGAAGTCATCAATCTTGTACTGAAACTCCCCATTGGACTTTATCGCGCCCCTCTCCTTCAGCACTTCCCTGCTGAGAAGGTAATAGACAAACGCGAGCGAGCGCCTCCCTCTGTTGTTCGCCGGTATTATGAAGTCTATGAACTTGGTCGAATTGTCGGTGTCGCTGAGAGCCATCACTGTTATGCCCGCATTGCTCGCCTCATTGACAGCCTGTTTCTCGTTCCTTGAGTCGCTTATGAATATGAGCTTCGGCTCTATGAACTCCTTCCTGTTGGGATTCGTGAAGATTCCTGGCTGCACCCTGCCTTTTATGAACCTCGCGCTGATGAGGCTGGCAAACTTCTCAGCGGCGTAGATGGCATACGTCCTTGATGCGGTTACGACCACCTTCGAAGGTTCGTACCTTGCGAGCATCTTTGCAGCTATCCTTATCCGCTCGTCTATGACCCCTATGTCAAGCAGGAAGAGGCCGTCCTCCCTTGCCTTGTAGACGAACCTTTCCATGCCCTTGGCCTTTGCCTTAGTGGCTATGTGTATGCCCTCCTCAAGGTATTCGCTCTGGTTAACCAGCATTTCCTGTTGTTGTTTCTCTTCCATATTAACACTCATTCAGCCAATCAAGTGGGGCCGCCGAGATTTTCAGTCTTGAGCCCTTTTGAACTCGGGTCGCTACCACCCCAAGGTAGAAGCCTACCAGGCTAGCACACGGCCCCACAATCCAAATTTTGGACATTGCTTATTAATAATGCACCCCATCAGGTCTTGTTCCCTATGTTTATGAATTCGTCGATCAGCTCTATGTTGCCGATGAACATCCTCCTGCAGCAGTATCTTTTTACTCCTAGTTCGTCAAGCACCTTACCGGCCTCCTCACGACCCTTGTTGACCCTTGTATCATACTCTTCCCACTTGTCCGCTACAACAGCCCCGCAGCTGAAGCATCTCACAGGCATCATCATAGTATCACCTATAGCTTGTCTGGAACCTCGCCCTCGCCTTTGGCCCTTCAAACTTCTTCGGCTCTACCCTTCTTGGGTCGTCGATTATCATGCTCCTGTCGTACTTTAGGTACTCCTTCCTTAACGAATCGTTGCCTGAAAACTCTGCGAGCGCCTTCGCAATTGCCCCTCTCACGGCTTCTGCCCTCGCGATTGTCCCTCCCCCAGTCACGTTGATCATTATGTCAGTGCGGCTTGCAATGCTCATGGCCATTTCCGAAGTGTGTAGCGGCTCGAGCATCAGAGCCCTCACCTCGTCAGGCTTGATAGTGGATATCAGCCTGCTGTTCACCCTGATGGCCCCCCTGCCCTCCTTTATGCTCGCTCTTGCAACTGCGGACTTCCTCCTGCTCTTCACCAGCACTACCCTTGTGCCTTTCTTGGCGCTCCTCTTCGCTGGCGCCCTCCTCTTAGGCTTTGCTGCCTGCTCCTCCTTTGCCTGCGTTGTCTCTGTTCTCTCGTTTTTTATATCTGCTGATTCTTCAACCATGAAATTACCTGCTGTAGCCTAGCAGCGCGGAGAGTTCTTTCAGCGTTATGGTCTTGACATACATGGCCCTTGCGTCCTTGCGCTCTATCTCTGCCGCCTTTACTCCTTTGAACTCCTCTGGCACCCCTGTGAACACAAGCAGCTTCCTGTATGCATCCTTGCCTTTTGGCATCCTGTACGGTAGCATGCCGCGCACTATGCGCTTGAAGAACATGTCAGGTCTCCTTGGCCAGTATGGTGAGTGTTCCGGATTTGCTTTGTCCTGCAGGTTCAGCCTCGTCCTGTATTTTTTGATTATGTTTATTTTGTTACCACTTATCACCGCCTTTTCTGCGTTCAGCACGGCAACCTTCCTGCCGTCCATCAGCATCTTCGCCGCCCTGCTCGCCACCCTGCCGAGCACCTGGCTGTCAGCATCGACGACGACATACTCCTTTGAATCAATCTTCATGGCCATCGCTTTATTTTATTATTCTGATTGCGGTCTTGCCCTTTGAAAGCGCAATGTAGGTATCATTTAGGCTTAACACGCTGCAGCCGGATCTCTTCAGTTCCTCCCCCGCGCTTCTCGAGTACTCCATGGCGGTTATCTTTATCTTGTGACCCATCCTGCCGACGCCGAGCACTTTTCCAGGGACTATTACGTGCTCGCCGTCTTTTGAGAGCTTGTTGATCTTGTTAATGTTGACGCTGGCCCTTCTCCTCCTGGGCACCGCTACCATGCTGTTGACCTTGCCCCACAGCTTGCCGTGCAGCTCAGCTCGCCTGCCCTTTTCGGTGATGGCCATCCATTCCTTGACATTCAACTTTTCAGCGTTTATCTTCATAAGCATCACACAGATATGCGAGGGGTGAGATTTGAACTCACGCAGTCACTAAAGACACAGGAGCCTCAGTCCTGCGCATTTGACCATGCTCTGCCACCCTCGCATACAGCATTATTTCTTCACTCTCTTTTTTATCTCTTTCATCTCCTCCTTAATCTTCTCTATTGCCCTAATGGCTATCTCACGTGACGGCATCTGCCCGAACGATTCAACATAAAAGCCGAACTTGCCTTCACCCGACTCCTCGAAGCTGGCAAGGCCAGGCTGGAACTTCGCGTGCCTGTAGCCGCTGCCAAGCACCGCCTTCGCCTCTATCCTGAGGCTCTGGCCGTCAGCCAGCTTTATGATCGGTATGCCTGCGTTTGCGACTTTTACCTCCTTGTCAGAGCTCTTGAGGTCTTTTGAGTATACTGTGCATGGCCC
>DAIDAQ010000060.1 GCA_027310535.1 Candidatus Micrarchaeaceae archaeon | reverse complement strand
CTCCAATGGCAGTGAAACTACCCAGGGCTGTCACGGAGGCCTTCAAGGTGATAAAAGGTAAGCATGCACACGCCAGTATATCGAGGATAGGCAATGGATTTTACGTCGTAGAAAGCATTGCGCGCTATTCAAAGGAGAAGGGCAGGAACATAACCGCGACGCTCTACTTAGGTAGAATACTTCCGGACGGTGGGTTCGTCAAGGCAAGGCACAGGAAGGCAAAAAACGACGTCTCTTCTGTTTACGCTCTGGCGAGGAGCCGAACCGGCGAGGAGCGCTGGGGAGGCGGGCTGGATGACACCGACTATAGAATCCTTGAGCAGCTCAGCAACGACTCTAGGGTAAGCATGGCCGACATAGCCAAAGAGCTTGGGATAAGCCAGAGCGGCGCGGCGAACAGGGTCGGAAGGCTTGAAAAGAAGCTCGGAATAACGTACGCCGCGGAAGTACAGACGGCAGCGTTCGGGCTCCTCAGGTTTGCCGTAATGGTGAAATTCACATCATGGCAGCCAGACATGGAAAAGGTGAGGGAGTACCTTGCGGCAGACCCTCTGGTGCTGACGGCCTTTGCTACAAAGGGAAGCTACGACCTTTTCATAATAGCGGTGGGTGAGGATATCATGAAGTTTGAGAAGTGGCTCTACACCACAAGAACCTCAACAGTCTTCGCCCATTTCACTGCAAGGTGGGCCGTGAGCTACATGGTGAGGGAACTTGGCTACATACCTCTGAGGGACAAGTTCTTTGACCACCTGAAGGAGAACATATGGAAAAAGTCAAAGGAGACTCCCGTCAAGGAGAAACGGCAACTGTTCGAGAGAGAATACCTCGTGCTGAAGGAGCTCAACAGGAACGGGAACGCGGACTTCTCCGACATCGACAAGAAATACGGACTTGGGAAGGGGGCGGCACAGTATACGTTCCACAAGCTTGTTGAAAGGAAAATAATCTCGAGGACAACGGTCAACATCGGGAAGGCTCCGATAAAGTATGTTGCAATAATCCACGCAGACCAGAAGAACATGAAGTCCTTCGTCGAAGAGAAAGAGAGGTATTACAGGCTGCTCGTTACAAACGAGAGCACCGTGGCCAACAAATGCACCCTGGTCTTCGCGTTCGGGGCGCCTTACGGGGAGCTCATCTTTGCACCGGTTTATGACGACACCGGACTTGAAAAGCTGGAGGGTGAGATTATGGCGATAAGGGGCTTTGGCGTGCGCTCGTCTGTTATAACTTCAACCCTTGTAGGGGAACTCGGCATAAGGAGGCTGGTAAACTTCTCTTATTCCCCATACAGCATCTTGATTAGGGACTACGGCTACAGCGAGGAGAGGCTGCGCGCGATCGTGCAAAGCAGGTAGGGTGGCATACCTTTATTGCTTTTACATCAGATAGAGGGACATGAAGCTCGTGATGGCGCAGTCGAACCTGACACTGATGGGGGGTGCAGAGAGGGTCCTGCTCAAGATAGCGCAGCACTATAATGCGAAGATATACACGGCAGAATATGATAGGAGGAGCACGTTCGAGGGTTTCAAGGACATTGAGATAGAGGTTATAGGAAAGGGCCTGCCAAGGTTCCTCCCGTATGGCAGGGTGGCGCAGGGCCTTGATTACGGCCTTTCATTCTACAACTTCCAGGTAAAGGACGATTACGACGTCATAAACGCACACATGTCGCCTAGCCACTGGATAAGGCGCAAGAACGGGAAGGTCCTGTGGTACTGCCACACCCCTCCGCGCGACATCTACGACCTCTATAAGTACAGGCTGTCTGTGAAGAGGCCCTACCAACGCCCCGTCTATGCGCTGGGCGCTGGTGGGGTGAGGATCATCGACCAGCACATCGTGAAGAAAATAGAGGGAATAGTTGCAAACAGCGAAAACACGAAAGGCAGGATAGCCAGGTACTATAAGAGGGAGGATGCTATTGTCCTTCCCGGCGGTATAGAATACAAGGATTTCAGCAGTGATGGCGACTTGAGATACTTCGTTTACCCGTCGCGATTTTCGCCAAACAAGCGCCAGGAGTATGCAATAGAGGCATTCAAGAGGTTCAAAAGGATAAGCAGGGGAAGGGGCAGCTATAGGCTGGTCCTGTGCGGCCCTGTCTCGAGGGACAGGGGCCTCCAGGAGTACTACACAAAGGTCAAAGAGCTTGCCGCAAAGACCAAGGGGGTGGTCATGCTAGGAAATGTAAGCGAGAAGAGGCTCAGGCATCTCATGGGGAATTCAACAGCAGTGCTCTACACCCCGATAGATGAGGACTACGGGCTTGTGCCGCTGGAAGGCATGGCGAGCTGCAAACCAGTGATAGCGGTAAACGAGGGAGGCCCCGCGTCGACGATTTCAGACGGCAAGACAGGCTTCCTGGTGAACAGCGAGGACGGGATGGCGAAGCGAATGCTCTACATCATAGAACACCCGAAGGCAGCGGACGAGATTGGGAGGAGCGGAAGGAGGGAGGTCGAAAAAAAGTACTCGTGGGGCGGGTTCTTCCGCGTCTTCGACAGAGAAGCCAGGAAGATTGCGAAGGCATAGCTGTTCCAGGAGCTCACTTTGACTTTGGAGTCACCTCCAGCACGTACCTTGAGACAACGTCAGCGACGATGTCAAGCACCTTCCTCACATTCGCTATTGTGTTTGTGCCGGTGCATATCATCTTCCCGTTTTTGAATAGGATTATAGTCGCGCTGGGGGTATTCACCTTGTAGATCGCGCCGGGGAACTGCTCCGGCTCGTAGTCTACGCCCTTGACGTTTTTGGAAAGCGCATAGAGGTCTATGACAGCATGCAGCTCGGCCTTGACAACGATGCAGTTTATCCTTATGTTGGGTTTTATCTCATCGAAGTTTATCTTCTGCACCTTGCCTGACGGGTTTTGAGGCATCTGACCACACCACAATGTTATTAGAGTTTGAATACCAAGCTTTATAAAGGGGTATATGCACTGCAGTGAGACAATGGAGAGAGAGGTTGGTATCGTTGGTGGCGGGATTATAGGGCTTTCACTCGCAAGGGAACTATGCAAGAGGGGTATATCTTCAACGGTTTATGAGGCAAAGAGGCATGTGGGGGAGGGAGCGGAGAGGGCTTCAGGCATACTCTCCAAGGCAGGGCTTGACAGGGCAGGCATAGACTACGAGAGCTCAATTGTCAACGAGCTCTACGGCGCGGTCTTCCATGCAGGGAACCATGTATTCAGGATAAGGGCAAGGGAGGCAAAGGCGTATGTCGTTGACAGGGCGAAGCTTGCGGAGACATGCGCCAAAAGGGCTGCGGAGAGCGGGGCCGAAATAAGGCTCGGGGAGAGGCTCGGGAAGGAGGAGATACGCCGGCTTGCCGAAAGCCACAAGGTGCTGGTCGGCGCGGACGGGGCTATATCGACGACCGCAAGCACATTTGGTTTCCCGCATATCAGGAAGCGGGTGCTAACTTACAAGGCAGTCTATAAAGGGGCAGCTGTAGAAGATAGGTACACAGTCGGCCTTTATTTTGACAACTCAGTCACCAGGGGCTTCTTTGGATGGACTGTCCCATATTCAGAAAGTTTAATGGAGGTTGCTGTTGGAATAGAAGACAAGGGAAAGACAAACAGCAAGGCTTCATTTGACAGGTTTACCTCAAAAGAGGGGATAAGAAGGGTTATAGGGGGCGGGAAGGAAGCCATGAGGGGCGCAAGCCTCATCCCGCTGGAGACTAGAGAAAAGACTGCCAAGGACAATGTGCTTCTTGTAGGGGACGCTGCAGGACAGGTGAAGGCAGCGACTGGTGGTGGCATAATCTTTGGGGTTGGCTGCGCCAAGACAGCCGCAGATGTGATATTCAGGCACATAAACAGCGGGCTGGATCTTGAGGCGTATGAGGCCGCATGGAGAAAGAGATATGGCACAGACCTGGCGCTGCACAAGATGCTGCATGGCTATTACTCCAGGGTGGGTCAGTCCGGCCTGGGCATGGCGTTTGCCTTCATGAAAGCTGTCAATGCAGAAAAGCTGCTGAGCATGTATGGCGACATGGATTATCCAACCGTTACGCTGAAGAATATACTTTTAAGAAGCTCGGGCCCCAATGATTAAGGTGGAAATGCTGTGTTGAATAATTCCCCTAATCCTCTTATGTGAGGGCCTTTAAAAATATCCCATGAGATATCGGTTTAGAGCTTTCAGTGAAAGTTCCAAACTACTTTTGCATGGAAAGCTGTACCCCTATAGGCGCCATTGTTGCAATGCTACTGACTTCGTCGCACGTAATCGTATCTGTAAAACGACCGATGACATGCCCTATCTGTTTGATACGGTAGATTACGGACAGAACGTCCTTAATCTCGTGGAAGCTCAGATCCGGAAGCACCTCATGTATGTGCTTCTTGAGTTTTTCGGGTTCGGATTCCGTGATGGAACCGAACCGTTTGCTGCTAAATCCTTTTCCTTTGGCTAGGGATCTGAATCCGCTTTTGTCGTCGCAAATTCCATTTGCTCCCATCGGGATTTGAACC
>DAIDAQ010000028.1 GCA_027310535.1 Candidatus Micrarchaeaceae archaeon | reverse complement strand
TCTATATATTTCTGTATCGTTTTGTCCGGTATGTGTTCGTGCGTTGAGACAAAATAACTCCTTGACCATAGAGTCGGAAGCCTCGTGCAAAGCTCCTTGAACTCCTTCCGGAGCTCGTGCGATGTATACCCTTTTATCTGTCCGATTATCCCATTTGGCATCATGATTGGCTTCCCTTCTATGAACAGATGCACATGGTCCGACATCACTTCCAATGAAATCACCCTGCAATCCATATCTTCTGCCTTTTCCATTATCAGTTGCCTGCATCTTTTTGCGATTTTCCCATTCAAAACCTTGCGTCTGTACTTTGGGCACCATACAAAATGGTATTCCATTGAGTGAACTGATGTTTCCGAAGATTCGTATCCTTTCGTCATTTTTATCGTGCATTATATGAACCTATATCTATATAATACTTCTTTCCCAGCTTCCATCCGCGTCTGGAGAGTGTGGGATTTCTCGCTATGAAGCGTTAAATACGTTGCTGTGCAGAACCCGCCCAACAACATATATCAATCTGCAAGTGCAAGTAGGTAGCGGTGTTGGCATGCCGGCAAGCTACATTGCTTTCGTGGACCACAGGTTCAGCGCAGCGGCAAGAAGGGAGATTGCAGCCGCGCTGCCGGATTGCCATATAGCACCTTACATGGTAGAAGGCAGGGCTGTGCTGTTCAGGATCGAGTCTGATGGAGCAAGGGCGGAGGAGCGCCTGAACTCCTGTGCGTTCGTTGACTTTGCTTTCCATGAGGATTCATCGATCCAGAGCCACAGCACAGAGGGCATATGCGGCGCGATCGTACGGCTAGCAGGCTGCGCCCGGTTCGGCTCCATAAGGATCGAGGCGAAGAGCGTCCATGCGAGGCTCGGCGCTTCCGCCAAGTCGATTGAGGTCGCGGTTGGCCAGAGGCTTGAGAAGATGGGCGTTGCCGTAGACCTTTGCAACCCAAAGACCATACTCTATCTTGTGCTCCTCCCGGGTTCGGCAATAATAGGGCACACGGCCCCGTCCGCCACACGCGATTCAATAGACGTGTTCAGGGTTGCCAACAGGAGCATGGGCAAGGTGTGCAGGGCATGGTTCAAGATCAGCGAGGCAGTCCGGTTCTTCGGCATAAGCATCAAGCCACAGATGAAGGCGCTCGACATAGGCGCCGCCCCAGGCGGCTGGGCAGACTACCTGCTTAGCAGTGGCGCAGCAGTACTTGCTGTTGACAGCGCCGCATTGGATTACAGCAGGCTCTGCAGCGGCCGCAAGCTCCTTGTTCTGGCGGACGGCGAACTGCCGCAGGCCGGAGGATGCGATGCTGACATAAGGCCTGTCTGCGCCGCCGCGGGCTTTTGCGGGTACGATGCCGTGCACATAAAGGTGAGCCTGCGCAATGGCAATGCCGCAGCTGCGATAGCAAAGTTTGGCTGTTTTGATATCCTGACAGTAGACACAAACACTGAGCCGAGGGAGAGCGCAGCGATAGCAGCTTCGCTTGCCGGCAGCCTCGTAGGCGGAGCTGTCCTGATAATGACGCTCAAGCTGACTACAATGTCTGTAAGGAAACACATGAAGGAGGTGGAGGATGGGCTGTCAGGCAGCTATTCATCAATAAGGTTCAAGAAGCTGCCGCACAACAGGCTTGAGCTCACTGTATTTGCCATTAGGCGCTAGTTTGGCGCCCTCTGCAGCAGACACCAGAGGTTGCGGCCTGCGGCACCGCATCCAGGCACAAGCAGGCCCGTGAAGCAGCAACTATACAACACCAGAGCTTACAGGGCTCCTGCAGGGACGGAACAGGGCCGGTCAGCCCCAGACATCTGCCTTGACCCTTGGTGGATCCACACTAAGGGCCGCCAGCGCGTCCTTCATCGCCTTAACGAACTCCAGAGGGCCGCAGACATAAAACCACCTCTCTGGGTAGTCAGGTGCGTATTTCTTTACCATCTCAGCATCTATATGGCCGGTCTGTCCTGTCCATCCATCACCATCTCTCGGCCTTGTGACTGTGATCGCCAGCTTTACGCCCAAGTCCGCCGCGTAGCTGTCCAGCTCCTCCTTCCATATTATCTCTACAGGGTAGCGCACACTGTAGAGGAGCACAATGTCGTTTTGCGCGTTCGTTGCCTTTATGTGCCTTATCATCGAAGTGAACGGGGCGAGCCCTGTACCCCCAGCTATGAAACAGACCTTCTTGCCAAGCGAAGGGTCGAATCTGAACTGGCCATTCGGGCCCTTGAGGAGGAAGATATCCCCCTCACGCGCGTCCATGAAGTGCGACCTCCCTGTGTGATCCCCGTGCCGCGGCTCCTTTATCACCATGAACTCCATGCCCGGGGTTGAGGGATCGGATGCTATTGAGAAAGCCCTCGCGGCATGCCCCTTCCCCTCATTGTCGATGCCGCTTATCATCATAAACATTCCCGGCTCGAAGGGGCAGGGCCTCCCATCCTCGGGCATGAACCTCAGCACAAGCACGTCAGGCGTCTCGTCTACCTTCTCTGCCAGGACATACCTCCTCTCTGTTACCGGGACCTGCAGCGCCATGTTTAACACCATCAAAACTTGCCTACAGCCTTGCGCATTATGAGCCTTTCCAGCTTCTTGTAAGTCGGTTCCATCGCGTCGGGGAATCTCACCACCCTCAGTTCTTTGCCCGACATGCAGATGGCTATCCTGTCGCCCCGCTTTACTTCTGTGATGTTCCTGTTGTCACACTTGAGGGTGCCTGCGCCCTTCTCGACAACCAGCTCGACCTTGCATTTTGAGTCTATGACGATCGGGTTTTTATACGGGCCGTCGCAGTTTAGGAACGTCAGGCAGAGCACGCTGTCGCTGAGTATTATTGGGCCGTTGGCTGACCTGTTGTACCCTGTCGATCCCACCCTGCCTGTCACCAGCACGCCGTCCCCACCCATCACGAACGGGGAGACCCTGACCCTCCTGCCTGATGAGGAATCGTATATGCTGAAGTATATCTCCTCGCCTGAGCTCTTAAGCGCGACCTCGTTGGCGGCGTATGCCGTTTTGCCATTGCATCTCGCGGCGAGTTTCCTCGCGATGGTCTCTACTGTATAAGAGCCACTGCCGAGCGCCTTTATTATCCTGTCTATGTCGTCCACAGTAGCATCCGCGTAGAACCCAGCGCTGCCGTTCTCCCTGCCCCTCACCGGCAGTATCGGTCCATCAAACTCGGACGCGGCAAGGACAAAGGTGCCGTCCCCCCCGACGGCTATGCAGATGTCGGCGCTGCTGCCGCTCTCCGTCTTAAACGCCTTCCTCAGCCTTGCGACTGCTGGGTAGTTGCCCTTTGATATTATCCTTATCTTCACTTCTTGCACCTTAGATGGGCCCTGTATTGATAAGTTGATTTCAACGCGCTCTTTTATAACCATCCTATCTTTTCCCGTAGAAGAAGTGAACCGGCCTCCCGAGCGCTGCCTCGGCAGCCTCCTGGACAGCCTCGCTGTATGTCGGGTGAGGGTGTATCGTGTCAGCAATGTCCTCGAGCGCCGCACCCATCTCTATGGCGAGCGCCGCCTCGCTTATCATCGCATTGGCATCCTGCGAGACGATCTCGATGCCGCGGACGACGCCACGTGAGTCGTGCGCGATCTTGACGAAGCCGCCCGTTGTGTCGAGGGCTATGGACCTGCCGAGCGCAGTCAACGGGAACTTTGTGACCTCTATGCCAGGCCCTTCAAGGATGCCGGCTATTGCCAATTCAGGGTCAGAGAAGACAACCGCGGGCACAACCACGTTGTCGTATGAGGACGGCAAGCCGCTTGCTGCCTCTGCAGCTATAATCCCCTGCCTCATTGCCCTGTGCGCGAGCATGGGCCCAGGCGTGACGTCGCCTACAGCATAGATGTTCGGATCTCCGGTCATGAGGCTGCCATCCACCTTTATGAAGCCCTGCCCGTCCTTCTCCGCTTTCGTGTTTTCCAGGCCGAGGTCCCCTGTGTAAGGTGTAAGACCTACTGCTACGACGATTATGTCTGCCTGCACAGACGAGCCGTCCGTGAGCTTCAGGTATGTGCCGTCGTACGATGCCGCGTTCACGCCCTTCATTATGTTCACTCCGAGCGAGGTCATGCTCTTCTTTACTATGTTGGCTGCCTCGGGGTCGAACCTGGATAGGAGATCGGACCTTGCGATTACCGTGACTCTCGAGCCCAGCTTTGCGTACATTGTCCCTATCTCCACAGCGACATACCCACCGCCCACGATCGCCATCGTGCGTGGTATGTAATCCAGCATGAGCGCCTCCTTGTATCCGACAACCCTCTCCGAGCCCTGCAGGCCGGGGAGCGTTATGGGCACCGAACCCGTGGCTATTATCGCCTTCTTGAACTCCAGCTCCATGCCATTGGTAAGCTGCAGCTTGTTCGATGACAGGAAGGTCGCCCCTGCGCTGAACACATCGATCTCGTGCATCTTGCAGAGGAACGCTACGCCGTCTTCTAGCTTCTTCGAGACCGCCATGCGCCACTCATACATCTTCTTCGGGTCTATCTGTATCTCGCCAGCATTTATGCCGAACTTGCCCGATGTCTTCGCCGTGTGCAGTATTCCGGCTATGTAGAGCAGCGCCTTCGATGGGATGCATGCGTAGTTCAGGCAGTGTCCCCCGAGCTTGTGCTTCTCCACAAGGGCGACTGATTTCCCGAGCTCTGCAGCCCTTATCGCCGCGATGTAGCCCCCAACCCCCCCGCCAACTATCGCAATGTCGACCTTTTCAGGAACAGAGCCCATTACCATTGTATCACTTTTTCCTCCTTCTACTTAAGTCAAGATAGCTAATAACCTTAATGTCCTTCCCGGTGTGCAGGAAATCCCTAAGCTCCAAACTTTTTTATAATCATCTTGCTTCTTGAGCCGGAATACCTGCTCTCCCTGCTCGGCATTCAGCCTGTCTACCAGCACGGTCACGGATTTAGTAGCTCCCTTTTCGATTAGGTCCAGCATCTTCGCATTGAAGACCTTGCTGTAGCCGAAATCGTCCGCGTTTATTATCAAGCCCATGCCAAACACCGGTTAGCCCAGCATCTCGAGGAATTCTGGGTCCTCGAGGTAAGATTTTATTGAATTCCCAAACCTGACCGCCTCCGCACCGTCGACTACCCTGTGATCGAATGCTATAGAAATGGGCAGCACCTTCCCGATTGCGATGGCACCGTCCTTCACTATTGGCATATCCCTTATCATGTGAACCCCGAGTATCGCAACGTCAGGGTAGTTTATCACAGGCACAGAGAGGAAGCCGCCTCCGAGGCTGCCTATATTGGTTATAGTAAACGATGTATCATTCATCTCCGCTATGCTTATTGTCTTGTCCTCAAGCTTCTTCCTGAGGGCCTGCATCTCCCTTGCTATGTCCATCATGCCCTTTTTGTCTGCTTCCTTGATCACTATCACGCGCAGCCCGTCGTCAGCCTCCGCCGCAAACCCGATATTATAATACCTCTTGAGGATCACCTCCTGTTTTTCCTTGTCGTAGCTGGAGTTGAACCTCTCGTTCTCCTTTAAGGCCTGTATGGCGGCCTTGAGGATGAACGGCGTAAATGTAAGCTTGACCCCTAACTTTTCAGCCTTAGGCTTCTCCTGAGTCACTATACCCCACAGGTGCGTTGCGTCTACCATGTCCATGTGCACAGCGAACGGTATCGTGTGCGCCAGCTCCATGTTCCTAGCTATCGCCTTCCTGACCTGTGACATCGGCACCCTCTCAACTTCTTCGTGCTGCTCGTGCGCTTTCTCCATTGGCTTTGCCATCTCGCTGGCCTGTGATGCCACGAATGCGCGTACATCTGTCTCTGTTATCCTGCCCTGCGGTCCAGTCCCCTTTACTTTTGTTATTTCGGTCTTCAGGTCTCTTGCAAGCTTCCTGACAGAGGGAGCCGCCAGGATCTCCGACACCTGCTGTACAGGCGGTGCCGCCTGTTGCTGTTGCTTCTGCTGCGGGGCTTCCACAACAGCGGGCTTTTGCGCGCCAGATCCCTTGCCTACCCCGCTAAGCTCCTCTGCCGTGCCAAAGTACGCGATCGTGTCGCCCACGTGCACGTCAGAGCCCTCTGCCACGTTGAGCTTTACAATCCCGCCTATCGGTGCTGGGACTGTGACTACTGCCTTGTCAGTCTCAACCTGCGCAACTGGCTGGTCCTCCTTGACCTGCTCCCCGTCCTTCACGAGGAACTTCTGGATGTGTCCCTCTGTTATCCCCTCGCCCACATCGACAAACTTAAGCTCCTTCAAGTCATCACACAGAGAGTATCCTGTCTATAGCGTCGCCTATTTTCTTCGCGTTCGGGAGATAAAAGCCTTCGTATCCTGGGAATGGATAGGGTATGCTAGGCGATGCGACCCTTATTATAGGAGCAGAGAGCTCAAAGATCGCCTTCTCTGCTATCCTTGCTGATATCTCTGCGCCGACGCCGAAGCTGAGCTCTGCCTCATGCACTATCATCGCCCTTCCTGTCCGCTTCACGCTCTCCAGTATTGTCTGCTCATCGACCGGGTTTATGGTGCGCAGGTCTATTACGTCGGCAGATACATTCTTCTTGTCCGCCACCTCCTGCACAAGCGGCGCCATAGTGCCGTACGTTATGATAGTTAGGTCGTTTCCCTTGCGCATGTAGTTTGCTTTCCCTATCGGCACTTCATAGTTCTCATCGGGTATCTCCTGCTTGAACAGCCTGTACAGCTTGGTCGGCTCAAGGAATATCACAGGATCCTGCATGCGCAGCGCCTTTATCAGGAGGCCCTTCGCGTCGTATGGGTTCGACGGCTCTATGACTATCAGCCCGCCGATATGGGAGTAGAGGGCCTCCGGGCTGTCGGAATGGTGTTCTAGCGTCCTTACGCCCCCGCTTACCGGGGTGCGGACGACCATCGGCACGCTCATCGTGCCCCTCGTCCTCGTCCTGTATCTCGCCGCATGGTTTACGAGCTGGCTGAACGCAAGCAGCATGAAGCCTGCAAACTGGATCTCTGGCACGGGCCGCAGGCCGGCGAGTGCCATGCCTATCGATGCGCCGATTATCCCGGACTCTTCGAGCGGGGTGTCGACCACGCGCTTGGCGCCGAACTTGTCGATCAGTCCGTCCGTTACCCTGAAGACGCCGCCGTCCCTTCCAACATCCTCGCCCAGGATGACAATCCTGTCGTCTTCCCTCATCGCAAGCTCAAGCGCATTGTTTATCGCACCAACCATGTTTACCTTCATGAACGTCACATCCAGAAATTGTTGCTTACCGCGTTGTCCTCTTCCTCCTTCAGCGCGTCAGGCATGAAGCTGTAAAGCGTCTCGAACATGCCCCTTGGGTCTGGCTTGAACTGTTCTGCCCTCTCGACCGCCTCATCTATCTGCCGTTGATGCTGCTCTGTCGTTTCCTGTTCGAGCTGGCTGCTCCACAGCCCCTTTGACGTGAGGTAAAGGTTCACCCTCCTGAGTGGATCCCTCGCCTTCCACGCGTTGACCTCCTCTTCTGCCCTGTACTTTGTCGGGTCGTCTGCTGTAGTGTGCATGCCCATCCTGTAGGTGACGCACTCTATAAGCGTTGGGCCATCTTTGGCAGAGGCGAGTGCGTCAGCTGCCGCCTTGTAGACGGCAAGCACGTCGTTGCCGTCGACCTGCACGCCCCGTATGCCTGCCGCGACCGCCTTCTGCGCAAGCGTTTCAGCAGCCGTCTGCCCCTTCCTCGGGACAGAGATCGCCCACTGGTTGTTCTCTATCACGACTATCAGCGGCAGCTTGTAAACGCCAGCAAAGTTAAGCGCCTCGTGGAAGTCGCCCTCAGAAGTCCCTCCATCCCCCACATAGGCGACCGTGGCGGCGTCCTTGCCCATGTATCTCTGTGCGAAAGCAACGCCGGCCCCATGAGGCACCTGCGTGCCCACAGGAACGCAGACCGCAAGTGCGTTTATGCTCCTTGCGCTCTTGCTGCCGTCCTCGTAGCCTTTCCAGTAGATGAAATAGTCATCAAGCGGCTGCCCCCTCGCAATGTGGATTCCGTGCTGCCTGAACGAAGGTGCAAGCACATCGTCCTTCCTCATAGCGAGCGCCACCCCTATCTGCGATGCCTCCTCGCCGACCAACGGTGCATACGTCACAGCCCTGCCCTGCCTCTGCAGGCTGAGCGTCTTCGCGTCAAGGTTCCTGGTAAATAGCATCCACTTGTACATTTCGACTATCTTTGAATCGGGGATGCTGGGCATCAGCTGCAGGTCTATGCCGCCATCCTCGTCCATCACCTGCAGGTAGTCTATGCCGCAGCTATACACCTGCTTCTTCACTAAACCACGCTTCCAATATTAACCTGTAAAGTATTAAATGGTTTCTTATCAATAGGAGCTATCGTTTGCATGGTAACTGATTTTGGTGGCAAAAAGGTCTTCCCGGTAGGTATAGGGACTTTCGGGATGGGTGGGACCATAGCCGCAAGCAGGAAGAACGATGGCAGGGACATAGAGGCGCTGAGCTTCGCCCTAGACAACGGAATAAACGTTATAGACACTGCAGAGATGTACGGGAAAGGGCATGCAGAGGAGCTGATCGCGAAGGCAATAGACGGGCGGGAAAGGGACGAGCTTTTCATCATAACAAAGATCCTTCCAACGCACTTGAAGAAAGATGCGATGGCAAAGGCGGTAAGGGAGAGCCTCAGGCGCCTTGGGACAGATTACATAGACCTTTACCTGATACACTGGGCTCTCCCCACTACAGACATCCCAGAAGCGGTAAGGAATATCGAGCGGCTCGTCGACGAGGGCATGGTAAGGCAGATAGGTGTCAGCAACTTCAGCGTCAAGGAAGCAAGGAAGGCGGTCGCGGCGGCCAAGCGCCACAGGGTCGCAGCGAACCAGATACGCTACAACCTCTTCAAGAAGAGGTGCGAGCGCGACATAATACCTTTCTGCGAGCATAACGGCGTTTCAGTGATAGCATACACCCCTCTTAGCAAGGGCCCATTTGGGTCAGGGAGGATAGAGGACATCAGGAAGGTGCAGGAGATAAGCGGGCGGACAGGCAAGACACCGGTGCAGGTGGCTCTCAATTACCTGATGAGGAGGTCCCTGCCAATACCAAAGTCCAGCAGTATAGGGCACATAAGGGAGATAATCGGGGCGTGTGGGTGGCAGCTGGAAGGTTTTGACTATGAGTACCTAAGCAGGCTCTAGAGCTTCCTGAAGAGCGCGACCTTGAAGCCGTGTGGGCCCTCGTTGAACCTGCGCCTGATGAACCACCCTTTGTTGCCTTTGAGCGTTATTGTCATCAGCTCCTCCACGCCGAGCTCCTCCGCCCTCGCCGCTACGGCCTCTACAAGCATTTTCCCCACGCCTTTGCCACGATATCCCGGAAGCACATATAGGGAACGCAGCTCCGACATCCTCGCGGAGTAGAAGTCGAGTACGGCAACACCTACGACTTTTGCGCCATCGACTGCCACAGTGGCGTTGCCCTTCCTGGCTATCGAGCTGAGCTCCTCCCTGCCCCTCTTCAGCAGTGCGCCCTCCCCAGCCCCCCTCCAAATCAACTTCATTATCTGGGTTATGTCAGCCACTGATGCTGTTCTTACTCCCAACATACCCGGGATCGTTATTGCAGTGCGGTTCGATTGGCATCGTGCACCTGTGGTACCACGCCACCGATTCGTTGGTATGATGTTCACTGCGTTACAATAGCATATCACTTATATATGCGTTGTCCTCGGAAGCAGCTTGTGATATTGACCAATGCGATGTCGCTTATAGAGAAGTAGCCACCCAATTCAGCATATATCTGTTTTGATGCAGGTCTGTGAAAACCCATGCGCTTGCGCATGCGGATGAAACAGGCACAGGATTCTTATCTCTCTGCCTCGATTTTCGTCTAACGCGGCCTAACGGCAGCGTAGATTGATATAATGGATGGTGGAACCTGCGAGAATAAGGGCCTTGTGCATAATGCGCATTCGGTCGGAGTTAACGAGATGCACCTTCAGTGGCGCGCGAAATATAGGCACGAGACGCTGCGGGATGGGTCTCATTACCACGGCTGCGGAACTGCAGTGCGGAACAGAGGCAGCGCAGCAGCAGGGAGGGCAACTCGAGGGCTCAGGGGCGTCTTTTCAGCTGAAGCCAAAACCTGCCCTTTAGGTGTAGGTAATTTATATTTGGCAGCCCCGGGAGGGATTTGGACCCCCGACTTCCAGTTTACGAAACTGGCACTCTGCCACTGAGTTACCGGGGCATGCATAGAAGTAAACAGCAGTAAAGTATAAAGAGTTACGTTATGAGATACTAGCGCCGCAGGCGGCTGATGGAGGTATTTTGTGATATTTCAAGGAGATGGTGAGACTGCTGTTGCAGGCCATGCTGTTGAGGGGCCTCCGCCCCCGCCGCGCCCAGCGCCGATCGGATCGCAGCAGCAGCTCGGCAAGGTCAGGATGGCAAAGAAGGTAAACCCTGCAAAGCCGCTCGTCATACTTGTTATAGTGATCGCTGCCGCCGCTGCCGTCCTGTTATACACACAGGTTGCCAGCAGATACTTCCAGGGCACGACTGCCCCAACGACTGTGCCAAACGCCAACTTTGCGCAGATCAGCTCCTGCAGGGAGATAAGCTCTGCAGGCAAATATTACCTTGCTGGGAGCCTTAGCACGCAAATCCAGAGCGGTGCCTGTCTAAATGTTACCGCAAGCAATGTCCAGATAATCTGCAATGGCAATGGCCTTTATGGGAGCGGGCCGTATGTCATCGTGCCCCCGTTCACCTACGGAATCCTCGCCAGCAATGTCTCGAACGTTTCTGTTGAGGGGTGTGCAATAAGGAATTTCTCGTACGGCGTATACGCCAGGTCGAGCAGGCTCCTATCAATCTCCTCCAGCAACGTCTCCAGCAATTATGTCTCTAACATATGGCTGCAGAATTCAAGCGACAGCGTCATTTCCTCGGATGTTTTGAGCTACAACCCTAGCGCCTTCGGCTCGCTCAGGATCAACGGCAGCTCCACGAACGACACGGTGTCAGACAGCCGGCTTGCCTACAACGCCAAGGTAGGGATAGTGGTGAACGCAACAGGCAACAGGTTCGTAAACAATACCATAAGGACGACTCCGGTATCGTTCTCCTGCAGCGGCATAAACGGGTTCAAGCACAGCAACTACGCCTCGGCTAACATATGCTTCAACAGCTCCGGATGCAGCTTTGCGGTATGCAGGGGCGCAAACATACAGCCCAACCTTACAGATGTGCAGCTAGGCAAGCAGGTTAGCAGCTGCGGTACAATTTCGTCAAGCGGCACCTACAGGCTATCCAAGGACATAAGCATGAACTATTCACTCAACTCAAGCGCGACAGAGCAGCCATGCATAAACATAACCGCAAAGAGGGTCACACTGGACTGCCTTGGGAACTCGATATCTGACGCATCCACAGGCATAAACATCTTCAACAGCTCAGTCAGTGTCTTCAACTGCAATGTAAGGAACTCAAGGATCGGGATAAACGTCGGCAGCTTCGCTGATATTAACATAAGCGGCGTCACGCTGCGCAACAACTCAGGGTTTGGGATAAGCCTGAGCGGTACCCAGCATGCGATCCTGAGCGACATAAACGCTTATGGCAACCAATATGGGCTGGGCCTCTCCGGCGCATTGTACACGGTTGTCAACAAGTTTAACTTTCTGTTGAACCGGTTTGGTATCTACCTTACAGGGTCAACAACGAATACATTCGAGGGTGGCGTGGCCAAAAACAACAGCGTGGCTGACGTGTATGCGCTTGACTCTGCGCTGAATGTCTCTTCCGGGAACCTCTTCCAGGCAAGTAGCTGCACAGTGGGGGATGCGCCTTGGGCAAACTGCAAGTTCCGTATCGCACCCTCGCTGCAGTTCTACCCGCTTCAATCATGTTCTCCGCTTGTAAAGCCAGGGACCTACTTATTGATGTCTAACCTCGTTGGCGTGACATCCACATGCTTCAACATACTCCAGAACGGCACGACGCTCAACTGCAACGGCCATTCAATCATATCGCCCGTACAGAGAGGTTCGGGGATCCTGGCTGCAGGCAAGTCTGACGTACTGATAGAGAACTGCAGCATCTACGGTTTCAGGAACGGGATATACGCAAGCGGCTCCAAGATATACATAAGCAACATCGTCTCCAGCGGCGCCGTCACTGGAATAAATGTCACGGGCGCGAAATACATCACGCTCATCAACAACACGGTAAACACGACGTACAACTACAGTATCTATCTCTCAAATGTCAGCCAGAGCCTTGTCCAGGGCAACAAGATAAACAACGGCCTCTACTCCAACATCGCGCTTTACCTGCTGGACTCAGCGTCGAACTTCATCCGCAACAACAGCTTTGTCTCCACTGTCACGGGCATGTTCCTTGACGGCAACTCCCGGAACAACACCGTTGTTTACAACTATGCCGAGAGGAATGCACAGGATTATGTTTGCAGCGAGCAGGCCAGCGGCATAAACTCCGAGTCTGTTGGGATAAACTACGGCACGAAGAAATACGGGTGCACATGGATGGCTGCCGTCCTGCCTCCTTCCCTGCAGCCTGCGTCTGCCTGCACGACCACGCAGGCGCCAAACAACTTCCAGCTCACTAGCGACTACGCTTATGGCTCCGGCAGCACGTGCTTCACCATAACAAAGCCAGATTCCAGCATCAACTGCAAAGGCCATACGGTGATAGCTACGAACGGCGGCACTTTCGCAGACTTCGAGAACGCCTCCGGCGCCGCATCCCTGAGCAACTGCAACCTTGCCGGCTTCACAAACGCCGTGTTGGCGCGCAACTCTTCCATCACAATAAGTAACGACACGTTCTTTACTAACAGCTCTGTCTCCTCAAGGTCCACGGCGATCAACGTCACCGGCTCGCAGAGGCTCGTGGTGGTAAATGACACGATACTGTCGTCGCAGTATGGAATAATAGCAAGCAATGTTGCGTCAGGCTCAATTTCGGACAACTTTGTGGACGGGAGCTATACTTTCAGGCTCACGAACGTATCGAACACAAAGATAAACAACAATGTCGCAACTGCGTCAAAGGTGGCAATGTCCCTCATAAACTCGCTCAGGAACTCTATAAAGGACAACACTTTCATAGGCGGGGAGCAGGGCTTGCTCTGCAGCGGTGCATCTACCAACCTGGATGCAGCCTCAGACCTTGGCGGTAACAAATGCAGCAACAGCTATGCATGCTCTGCGTGGCTTGGGAGTTCACTGCCGTCATGTACATGATTGCATGGAAATCTACGGGATCAAGAAAGGGAGGGTCTTGGTCAAGGCAGCGAGGGGTGCTATCTTGGGATATCTTGCAGACCAGGCATACATCGGGCCGCAGCTCGATCAGGGCAGTTTCAACGAAAGGTACGGCCTTTTTGTGACATTGGAACGGTATCCTTCAGGATACTTAAGGGGCTGCATAGGGTACCTCTACTCTGTGATGGCAGTCAGGCGCTCGATCACAGAGGCCGCCCTAGAAGCCGCGTTTGGAGATCCGCGCTTCCCCCCACTGTCGAAGAGCGAGATGGATGAGGTTACAGTGGTGGTCAGCATACTCTCAAAACATGGACCCTTGGGAGAGAGCTGGAAAGAGCGGATGTCAAACCTGGTTTTAGGCAGGCACGGCCTGATAATAAGCCACGCGGGTGCCACAGGCCTTCTTCTCCCAGATGTTGCAATAAAGGAGAACTTCAGCAAGCTCGAGTTTCTCGAGGCAGTCTGCACGAAAGCTGGCCTGCCTGGGGATTCATGGAAGAAGAGGGCGGTTCTGCTCCAGTGCTTTGAGACCCAGATATTCCGCGAGGAAGAGCCAAACGGAACTGTTATTGAAGTGCATGCCTCAACTCAATAAATAGGATTATTTACCTTGCTCCATCATACTTATTAGGGGCCCGTAGCTCAGCATGGTCAGAGCGTCCGACTGATAATCGGGAGATCCGGAGTTCAAATCTCCGCGGGCCCATGA
>DAIDAQ010000011.1 GCA_027310535.1 Candidatus Micrarchaeaceae archaeon | reverse complement strand
GTGCAGGGGCGACCCGATCATGATAAGGGGCGCAATCCTTGACATGGCAACAGGTACGCTCAAGGGTACTAACATCACGTCTATAACGAAGACCCTCCTGTCTCGGTCGCCCGCCATAACCGATCTTTCGCTGCTGAGAAGCGGGCAAAAGAACGTCGACGTTGAAGGCAGTGTTGTGGAGATAGGTCCTGCAAGGCTGGCAGGCGCGCCGAATGGGCGGGACAGCGTTTCGGTATCATATCTTATCATAGCTGACGGTACGGCAGCAATCCCTGTCTCCGTCTGGGGATCGTCGGCAGCCGCCGCCGGACGCATAAACCTGAACCGTAAGGCAAGGGTGGAATTCTGCAATGTGCGCAGCCGCAACGGTGGGCTTGAACTTTATGCCGGCGACCTGTCCAGGGTGTTCGAGCTAAGGAGCTGATCACTTCCTCTCGTACCTTGCTGCGAAGTCCATAAACTCCCTGAGCCCTGCCTTTGACACCGACGGCTTAGCCTGTTTTACCACGGCGATCACGTCTGCGTTTGATATCTTCGTGTCTTCGCCTGTTTTGACCGCCTCTTCCAGCACCCTCGCTTTCACTTCCCTGCAGATGTCGGTTATGTCCGCGCTGCTGTATCCCTCGCTCGCGTTCCCTAAAACAGAGAAGTCCAAGTCCTGGGCAGGAAGGCCTGTGAGATATATCTTGAAGAGCTGTGCCCTCTCCTCCGCATTCGGCAGCCCTACAAAGATTATCTTGTCAAACCTCCCCGGCCTTAGCAGCGCGGCATCAAGCACCGCTGGCCTGTTGGTTGCTGCGACCACTATGATTCCATAGGGCTTGTCCAACCCGTCCATCTGCTTCAGCAGCTCGGTGGTTATCTCAGAAGTAAGCCATCCCCCCTTGCCCCTCGCCGGCGCTATGCCGTCGATCTCGTCTATGAAGATCAGGGCCGGCTCATTCTCCCTTGCTGTGTTGAAGACCTCCTTCATCGTCGCGTTCGCCTTTTCGATCCCCTGCTCGCTCAGCTCGGAGCCGTTTATTGTGAGCATCTGCACCCCCTTCAGGGCTTCGTCGTTTATAGCCGCCTTCATCAGCATGGTCTTCCCGTTTCCTGGCGGGCCGAACATCAGCACGCCCTTTATCGCTTTTATCCTGTATCTCTCAACAAGGTCTGGATGCAGCAGCGGGATCTGTATCGCTTCTACCAGCACCTTCTTTATGTCGTCCAGCCCCACCACGCTAGAGATGCTCAATGAGCTCGCCCTCTCCCTCCCCTCTGCATGCACGCTCCTCTCAAATCTGACCCTGAACTTCTCGTACCTTTCCAGCTGCGCAAGCGAGGTAGACGGTTTTATCTCTGATATGCTCTCAAGTATATCCTTCTCGGTTATCCCCAATATCTTGTGCTCGGCTGCCGCTTCTTGCGCAACCGTCTGCGCCACTGTGTTGCATATGAGCTTTATGTCAGCCCCTGAATACCTTTCTGTCTTCGCCGTTATCTCAGAGATGTCAATGCCGTCTGCAAGCGGATACCTCCTCAGGTAGATCTCGAAGATTTCCTTCCTTGCCTTGGCGTTCGGCAGCGGCATGTATATTGCCTTGTCGATCCTCCCGGCCCTCAGCAACGCAGGATCAAGCATGTCAGGCACGTTCGTCGCCCCGACAAAGATAACACGCTCTAGCTTCTGAAATCCGTCAAGCTCAATGAGCAGCTGCGAAAGCGCCTTGCTTCTCGCCTCGTCTGCTGCCCTCTCCCTGTCTGTACCTATCGCGTCTATCTCATCGAAGAAAAGCACGCATGGCAGGTGCTTCTTCGCGATTGTGAATATGCCGGCTATCCTCCGCTCGCTCTCCCCCAGATATGCCGAAAGCAGGTTGGAGGCCTTAACGTAGAAGAATGCTGCATGCACCTCATTCGCCAGCGCCCTCATCATCATCGTTTTGCCTGTTCCAGGAGGGCCGAAAAAAAGCAGCCCCTTTGCCGGCGTTATGTTGTACGCCCTCGCTATGCTCCTCGACTCGATAGGGTCAAGCACTGCGCTCTTCAGCTCAAGCTTAGTGGCTTCATAGTCACCGATGTCCTTGAACCTTTCAAGGCTTGTCCCGAACTGCAAGTCCTCAAACGCCTCACCGAACTTCATCCTGACGTCGCTCTTCCTCACGTCGAGCGCCTTGACTATGTCAACATCATACAGCTGCAATCCGTAGACGACAAACGGCGCTATGAGTATGCTTATCGCAATGGTCAGGTAGGTCCCGATGTTTTGGGGGATCCCAGACACCAGAATATAGTAAATGCCGTACAATGCCACAAAGGAACTGGCCTCCACCCCCCTGTATTTTGAGCGGCTTGTTACAACAAACTCGTCTATGGCAAGCACTATCACAAGCAATGCTGCAAGCTGGAAGACATACGCGACCTGCCCTGATGTGAAGGCCGATACTGCATATCCTGTCAATGCGGTTGAAGTGAGAGCTACGGATAGCGTAAAGAAGGCCCCGACCGAGCCTGCAAACGCCATGGGGAAGTCAAAGAGCGATGGGATGGGCTTGTTTGGTGTAACATACTGTAGTACCCCCAACTTGTTTAGAGCTATCGTGTTAGCCGACGGCGAATAAAGTAGGTACGAGTTGTTCTGCACGCCGGTCAGGCCGGAGAGCGCCACCACCCCTCCAACAAACAGGAGCAGCATTATCACCTCTCTTTTCCTCCCGAGTATAAGGGTCGAGAGTGCGACCGTCGGAATTATGAAGAGGTAACCGAGTTGGGAGAAGGAGAGTGCAGTCGCCATAAGCGCAAATGTTATGGTCCTGTAATATTTGTAGCCAAAAACGAGTATCAAGGCAATGGCAAGCATCCCGAGCCACGCTATCGCTGGCGCCTGGTAGATGAGTGCAGGCATGGCCAGGATGAGCATCACAATTATACCTAGGAAAGGATGGTATATAGCAGCTGCAAACAGGAGTGCAACCAGGATAACCGCCACCAGCACCGGGTAGAACGGCAGCGCAAAAAGGATAGCAATAAAAGCGAGCGTTATTATTACGGTGTCAAAGAAGGTCTCTTTCTGCACGACGTCTATCGCCATGTCCTTTAGTCTGTAGAAGGCGAGCGGCGCGACGTATTTCCTCTTCAGGGCTTCCGGAGCTGTGCTTTTGCCTAGTCCGCCGCCTTTTGTTGCCATGCAATCAGTCGTCTATCCTCAGTAAAGCTTATCAATCAGTATTTATATATTGTTGGCACAATAGAGAGTAACATGTGCAGCACTGTGCATGCACTAACCCGTCGTAGCTCAATGGTAGAGCGGCCGGCTGTAGTTCTGAGGGTCACAATGGCAGATACCGGCAGGTTGGGTGTTCAACTCACCCCGACGGGACTCCTGATAAGCAATATAAAGCTGAACTCCATATCTAACTTAAGCCTTGGTAGTGTAGCGGTCTAGCATACGACCCTGTCACGGTTGTGACCCGGGTTCGAATCCCGGCCAAGGCGCCTCCGTGCCAAGGACGGCATATGTGCCGCAGACCTCGCTTGTTTGCATGAATGCAGAGCTTGGGAAAGACGTTAAGCTCGGCCAGTTCAACATTATCGGAGCTGGCGCAAAACTGCTTGCTTCAACAGGCGATTTAG
>DAIDAQ010000006.1 GCA_027310535.1 Candidatus Micrarchaeaceae archaeon | reverse complement strand
ACATTCTCGAGAACCGATGAAATGAAGGAGAAAGAATTGCTCCTGAAGGCAGTGGTTTACAATACATTTTTGACGTGATTCACAGATACCACAAGATTAGTGTTAACTACTGCCACCTTTCAGTAGTTATTGGACAAAGCCCTTACGCCTCTGTATAATGCTTTGCTTTCTCCTTTTGCAATGGGGTTGGCTGGAAAGCCTAGTGGAGCACGGTGGAGTTGCAGCCTTGCGGCTGGAGGAGCTGGCCGCTGAGGATTATCTTCATGTATCCCAGGTAAGGGATGCTCAGTATGGATCTGCCTCCGACCATGCTGAAGTTGACCGGCAGGTTCATGTACTGTATGTCAAGGCTCGGGTTGTTGTCCCCCTTTGTGAGCAGGTAATAGCTGCCAGAGGCGTTGAGCACAGCATAGATGCGGTGCACGATAAACGTGTCGCCCAGCGAGTAGAAGTAGTCGCCTGGAACGGTCCTGTAGACTACAACCGAGTTGTTCAGGTTTTCACTGAGCTCTACGCCGCCTATAGAGATAGACTTTGTGTATGCCTCGTTTTCAACTGTGCCGTTGGAGAAAAGCACGCGCTGATAGCCGCATTTGTATTGAACAAGGTTTGACTCGGGCTGGCCGCTGACTTGCTCGTAGGCGCTGCCTCTAAACTTGAAGAGCCCTAGGGTGGAGCCAGGCTGCTCAATCTGGCTGACCCTCCCGTTCGCGTACGATAAGCAGACCAGGTTCTCGCTCTGGATCGAGGATAGCATTGCATTGAGGTCTTGCCGTGAGACGTCGACCACTGGGGCCTTTATCGCGCTTATGTTGACGCCCTGCAAGACGATCAAGTCGCCGCGCTGGAGAGATGGCAGCATGCTGCAGCTCGGGACCACGTCAATCGGGTCAGATGTATTCAATATGTACCTGAGGGAGACCCAGAAAAGCGCGATCACTGCTACCGCAACAGCAATCTCCATTACGCTCTTCGTATAACCCTCCTGCTTTCCGGACACCACGAACTCTATGACGAGCAGCACTACCAGTATGAAGAACGCGAGCACGCCGAAGACCAGTGAGAGGAGGCTCCCCTGCGACAGTATGTATGCAGCCATGAAGGCTACGAAGAGCACGTAGATCGGCCATGTAGTTATCGGCTTGCCCGCTGCTTTCTCTTTTCCCTTCGCTGCCTGCTTGTTGTGTGCCATCAGGTCACCTGTTGATTGCTATGCCGACGGCCCTCGATTCGCCGTTCTGCATTGCAACGCCTATCCCTGTGTCGGCGCTCGTTATCATCGAGTCGTTGTGCGTCACGACTATGAACTGCGACTTCTCACCGAGCTTCTTTACCAGCATCGAGAGCTTCTTCGAGTTCTCCTTGTCGAGCGAAGCATCTATCTCGTCAAAAATGTAGAAGCCCATCGGGTGCATCATCTGTATCGCCAGAAGCATCATCAGCATCACTAGCGTCTTCTCACCGCCTGAAAGCAGGTCGAGGTGCCTCTTCCTCTTCCCATCATTCATGTTTATGACCAGCCCGGAGGTGAACGGATCTGCTGCCTTTTCCATTGCCAGTTCAGCCTCACCCACAAATATGTACCCATAGAGCTCCTTGAAGTTTTTGTTCACCGCAGAGAGCGTCTGGTTGAAGACGTTGAGCTTCTTTGACTCTATCTCGTCTATCATCGCCATCACCGAGTCTTTCTCGCTCTCCAAAACAGATATCTGCCCCTGCGCCTCTTCGACGTCCTTCTTCTTTGACTTGTAGAGCTCCGGCGCCTTGAGGTTGACTGGGCCCAGCTCCTCGAGCTTCCTCCTCGATATTGCAATCTCTACCTCGAGCTCCTCCTCTTTCTTTTCGACCACCGCCGCATCCTTGTATGAAGAGAGCTCTGCCCTTATGTCGCCGAGCCGCACCTCTATCTGTGCCTTTGCAGTTTCATTCTCGAGTATCTCCCTGTTCAGCCTGTCGAGCTGGCCCTGCAGCCTTCCCTTATCCAGCGACAGGGAATTGACCTTCCCGTCAAGCATCTTCAGCCTTGAATATATCTCCTGCGTATCCTTGTCATAGGTCCTTGTCTTCTCCTTGAGACCGTCCAGCGACTTTGCCTTTTCAAGGATGGAGCTGTGCGCCCTCTTCTCCTCGCTTGACAGCCTTTCAATATTCACGGCGATCTCCGAAGCCTCAGCTTCCATCTCGGAGAGCCGAGCCCTTATCATGCTGTTCTCCTTGTTGAGCTCTGCCAACCGGACCTTGCAGGCCTCTGCGTCCTGCCTCTCCTTCTTGGCTCGCATAATATCCTCATGGGAGGTCGCGCCTATAAGCGACTTCGTAAGCGCGTCATACATCCTCGCGTTGCCCGCCTTCTCCGAGTTAAGCAGCGATACCGCAGAATCCAGCTCCGCCGCAAGCTTGCCCATCAAGCCCGATAGCTTTGAGGCCCTCTGCTCTGCCTCCTTCACCATGGCGGCGTGGGCTGACGACTCTGACTTTGCCTTCTCCAGCCTTTCCTTTGTGTACCTCCCCTCAACCTCTGCCTTTACCATCTCTGACTCTGCCTTCGCCGCCTCTTCCCTTGATCCTTCAAAAGTCGCAGCAAGGGCACTGATCTCCTCCCTTATCACTCTGATACGCGAAGTGACCTCCTTCAGCTTTGAGTTGAGGCTGAATGCACTCGCCTGGGCCTTCTGGCTGCCTCCGGATACGACACCAGAAGTCTCGACTATCTCGCCTGAGAGGGTCACATACCTGGCAGCACCCACTCCCTGCTTCTTTGCATCACCTATCGAGCCGACGATATATGTTCCAGAGAAAATATACTCGAACGCCTTCCTGAACTTACCGTCAAAGTTTATGACTGAGAGCACGCTCTCCATGCCGCCATGCCTTTTCTCCCTCTGTTGGACAAAGACCTCTTCTAATGGGATGAAGGTCGCCCTGCCGGCCTGTTTCTCCTTGAGCATCCTGATCGCCTGCTCGGCAACTTTCATCGATTCCACTATTATGTAATTAAAGCGCTGTCCGCCAGCCGCCTGTACCGCCAGCGCGTATTTCTGGTCATATGAGCAGAGGTCGCCTGCCCTCCCGTAAAACCCTGACTTTATAGACGATGAGAGGAGCATTGAAACCTTGTCCGAGTTCCCAGACATTGCGAGCTGCTCCCTTATGTTTATGCTTTCTGCCTCTAACACTGAGAGTTCAGTGCGCAGACTGCCTGTTTTGGCTTCCTGCTTTGCGGCTTCGGACCTCCACCTCTCTATTCCGCCCCTTGCCTTTGACAGCCTTTCCTGCAGAAGCGAATATTCTTCCTCGAGCTTTGAGCTGCCGCTGACCATACCCGCGAGCTCCTCGCGGAGGCGTTCTGCCTCCTTTTCCGTGCCTGCAGCATCGAATGAGATCTGCGAATAATCCTTCTCGAGCGAGTCCTTGCTCGCTGAAAGCCCTGCGATCCTTTCCTGGGAGGCCTTATATTCAGCCGCGCGCCGCTCCGCTTCTCCGTCAGTCACCGCGCCGCTGCAGCTCATGTTCTGCAACTCTGCCTCTGATATGAATATCAGTCTGTCGTTCTCACCGAGCTGCAGCTTCATGCGCTCGCCTTCTGTGCGCAATCTGCGCCCTCTCTCGTTCAGTTCGGCCTTGCTCGAGGCTACCGCTTCCAGCTTTGACTCCGCAAGTGCTATCTCCTTGCCCAGCTGCTCGAGCGCCCTAGTGTTCGCTGAGGCATCAAGCGAGCTCTCGCTCAGCTCCTTTGAGAGCTGCACCTTCTGCAAAGAGAGCCCTGCAACCTCCTCCTCCGACCTGGAAATGTCGCTCTCGCACTTCTCCTTTGCGCTGCTGTTTTCCTTGTGCACGGAGAACTTCTCCTCGTAGTCCTTGCCCAGCCGCGCCTCCCTGGCCTTGAGAAGGGTGTAGTTCATGTTGCGCAGCAGCTCTGACTCCATGATGTAGGATTCCGCCTGCTCCTTCTCCTTTGCGAGCTCCTGCAGGAACCCCAGCCGTTCATTAAGCATGACCTGGGCGTTGCCCATCTTGCCCTCGACCTTTTCGAGCTCTTTCTTTGCCTCTTCCCTCTTTATGTCGAACTCCCTTATCCCAGCAGCGATATCTATGAGCTCCCTCCTCTCCCTTGGGTTGAGGGATGCAAGCCGAGCAGTCTCTCCCTGCGTGATCGTATTGGTTTCGTTTATGTCGCAGTGATTCTCCCGCAATGAGTCGATCAGCTCCTGCCTGGTGATCGCCTTGCCGTCCAGTCTGTACGTCGTGCCCCAGTTCCCAACCTCCCTTGAAACATCAAACTGCCTGTCACCGGAGAATGCAACCTTCACATATGTGTGAGTATCTGATTTCTCCTTCCTGTCATTGACGAGCTGCGCTGCGCTTGAGACCCTCATCCTTTTGAATGATGGCTCGCACAGTGCAAAGAGGAGAGAGTCACACACATTCGACTTGCCTGAGCCGTTCGGTCCTGCAATGCAGTTGAAGCCGCCGCTGAACCCTATGTTTGCATGCTTGAACGACTTGAAATTGTGGATAACAACCCTGTCTATGCGCAGCATCTCTACACCGTGTCGCCTGTATGTTAATATATATGAAAAGGCTTTTAGACGTTGGCGGCAGTGCAGGAACAGGTAGTACCTTGAAAATCTGGAAGCCAATGCCAACCATTTGGAGAAATCTGCAGTTTCCCTTGCGGCGCCAAAACAAGTGTGCAAACCTTCTGCACACAACCATCCTGGATGGGCTGGCGAGTATACACTGCCATAAAACGGCTTTGGCGGTCGAACGGAACGTACATGGATTGTTTACGCGCTAGACCCTCTGGGCTTGTTGTCCTCGCCTCTGATGATAGTTATCGGTATTACGCCCTTCTGCAGCTCAAGCTCTGCTAGTTTTATAGGATCGACTGTGCCCTCCGGGACTTTGATGAGCGGGGGCGCTCCGAAGGCGAGCTCGAGCGCCCTAGCCCCTATTATCCTTGCGGTCTCATATTTTGTATATTTCGCAGCCATGGTTTCACCCGTTATACTGGATCCGGCTGGAATTTAGCCTTTGCCACCTCTATTTCGCCGGCAACCTGCTTCTTCCAATGCGGGAAGGCTTCAGGCGATTTTGGATAACCCTCATACAGCGCATTCAGCTCTTTCATCTTCTTCACAACATAAACAAGGTTTGAGAAGGCGCTGATGTTAGTGGCTCCCTTCAGCACCATCTTGAACTTTGACACAAGCGACAGCTCTGGCACAAGCCCGTAGCTAAGGTCCTCTGCCTCCTTTGCAGTCACGAAGGTTTTCATCCCATAATTGATCACTTCGTTGTTGAGCGATTGAAGGTATACCCTGAAGACCTCAAGCCCCGCCGTCTTCTTGCCGTATTCCTCATTGAATGCGAGGTTGTAGTGCCACAGGCCACTGGTGCTGAAGTCGTTCTTGTGGACCGCATCCGCTGCCTCAGCCCCGGCGAGCACCCCTGCTACGAGCGCAGGGCCGATTCCTCCGGCGCTTATCGGGTTTGGCATGGCCATGCTGTCGCCGGCACCCATGTAACCATTGAAGACAAGGCTTTCCATCTGCCTGCGCACAGCCACAGACCAGTAGCCCCTGCCGTTATTGTCGGTCTTGTCGATCTTGATGTTCTTTATCACGGGATTGGCAGTGATGTAGGCATCTATGAGCGTGTGCAGCGTATCGCTCTTGTTCATCCTCCTATTTCTTATGTCAAGGCTCTTCTTCTGCACTCCTAAACCTATATTCACACGGTTCCCTTCCTTCGGAAACACCCAACCATAGCCGCCAGGCGCAAGCTCTTGGTTGAGGTGTATCAGCGCATTGTCAGGGTCGTAATATTGCTCATCGGCGTGGTCTGCATCGAAACTGCAGATGTACCTGCCAGTCGATTCAATGTCGTCGATGCTTATCTGCCTGTCAACGTAAACGTTTTCAGGGAGCTTTCTCCTAAGCGTCGTTGCAATGCCGAGCGCGTCAATCGTTATTTTAGCCCTGAAACTGACCTGGTTGTGCTGCCTGTCCCTTCCAAAGACGCCCTTCACATACGAGTCCTCTATGATAGGACCCTCAACCTCGAACTCCGGGACGTACTCGGCACCACTCTTCTGCGCAAGGTGCAAGAGCTTCCGCTCAAATGCAGGCCTGTTCAACACATACCCCTCCCCCTCAAAGAGGTACTTTGATTTTAGGTCAGGCGAAAGCGCATAAACGCCCTTCACCTTCTTTTCAAGCTCGGGGTATGCAAAGTCGATAGCTATGTGCTTCTTTATGAACTCTAGATGCGACTTGGCAACTGCATCGCCGCAGACCCACCCCCAGTTGGTCTTCTTCCCGGCCTCCTCCGGCTTGTTCCTGTCGATGAGCAGGACGCTGGCTCCTCCCTTCGCCGCCATTGCCGCGGCTAGCGAGCCTGACATTCCTGCTCCTGCAACAATCACATCGTATTCTTTGCCCTGCACCATGGAAAGCACAATAATTAGCTCTGTTCTCCGAGTACGCTTATCTTTGGAGCGACAGGTATTTAGCTTATGTGGTGGAGCAGTCTAACTGTGGCTCTTGAAAATCTTGCCCACCTAAACTGACAACGTGTCTTCGTAAATCAGCCCCTCAGATTATATACTTCAATAGATAACCGAAGATACAGCTGTTCACGTACGCGGTTATCTTCTGGAGACCCTTAACCCTGACGTTCAGGAGGTTGGGCTTCATTTTCAGTATCGAGAAGAACCTCTCGATCCTTCCCCTCTTTCTGTAATCTGTGCCTTTGTGTCTATTTAGCTCCCCTCTGAAACAGCCACTACTCTGTTTTGGAGTAGGGATTAGAGACCTTGTCATCGTTTCCTATCCGGCGATCGGTTGACAGAATACGTCACAATAGAGAGCGCAATCTATGGAACACTCCTGCAG
>DAIDAQ010000001.1 GCA_027310535.1 Candidatus Micrarchaeaceae archaeon | reverse complement strand
GATGCAGAGGCATTTTGAAGCCATTTGGTCAGATTTTGAATGAGCTTCCAGCCAATATCCCAAAGTGGCTAATGAAAAGGGGCGGAGCTCCTTATGGACCCTCTGCACGAACGGCTACCTCTGCCGGCAAGCCGGCGGTATCCAGAGCCGTTCGGATCAGTTCAACTGCAGTTTCGCTTGTTTGGAGTCGTCGCTGCACCGGAAGAGTGGGGCGTATGAAACATCCTGCCTTCTGGTATAGTCCTGTATGATGTCCTAGCCTGCCGGCCCTGCACTTGTCCCTGCTGGATGGCCGCCCCAGAAACTCCATCTCGTATATCTCTTTAAGAAGTTCGGCATCTCCGCAAACACCTTCGGCGAGGAATGCGACTTGGAGAGCTGCACTACCCGTTCCATTGAGAATTTGGACGGCGCGCTCACCTCCATGTGGATGTGTGCACAGCCGCCGCCGAAGGAAAGTTCCTTTATTTTGATCCCGTATCTCTCTTCAATCTCCCGAATGCATCTACTACGACTTTCTGCGTTCTTGGGTTCTTAAAGACCTTGAACCGGTATTTCAATACAAATACAAGTGTTATGCATAAACCCTGCTTGGCTGCCCGCAAGAGGCAAAGAAGCGGCTTTCCTGCATTTCCTGGGCTGCAGTGCGGCGTTCATATGCCGAACGGGTTCAGGCTTGTGCAGGTGGAGCTTAGCGGGGCAGTCAATGCGTTTGCTGCACCAGCACCGCTGGCCACAGCACCTAGTATGAAGGGGGCGAGCAGCACCAGCACCACCCCGACCACACCGCCTATTATCATTCCCATGCCGTAGTTCTGCAGCCCGCCCTTCTGCTGCTGCGGCATCAGGTGCGCCAGGGCGTAGAGGGCGCCGCCGAGCGCCACCAGCGCCAATGCGAGCAGGAAGATCGTGCCACGTATCTGCCCTATGAGCGTGCAGAGCTCGCTCACGAGACTCTGCGCAGACACAGAAGTCGCGAAGATGGCGAAGGCCAAGAGCGCGGCCAAGTAAATCATACCTCTCATTAGATCCAAGACTAGTTATGAACGCGCAGTGATATAAACATTGACGGTTGATGCAATGGTGCCAGAATAATAAACTTCGTGTAAATGGATATACGCGGGGATGCAATGTACGTTCTTGGTGTCTGGGATGGGCACGATGCTGGCGCTGCGCTGATCGAGGACAGCAAAGTCCTCTTCGCGTCGAACGAGGAGAGGTACACCAAGCGCAAGCTTGAGGTGAAGTTCCCGGTGAATTCAGTGCATGCTGCCCTGAAGCATGCAGGGCTGAAGCCGAACGACATAGAGAACATTGCATTCACGACAACGGAGTTCACGAAGGCGCTTGAAAGGGTCTTCCCGTCCATGAAGGAAAATTACTACATGTTCAGGAGGAGGAAGACGCCAAAACCGAGCTTTGAGTGGGCGCGCCACAAGCTTAAGCATTCACTGACTTCCATAGGGATCACGCCAGGCAGCGCTGCTGTAAGCAAGGCAGCAGTAGCGCGTCAGCTGAAGCACATTGGCTTCAGAGGCTTCAAGCTTGATGTAGTCGAACACCATGCAGCGCACTCTGCCTGCGCTGCCTTCACGTCCCCGTTCAGGAAGGCGCTAGTCATAACACTGGATGGGCTGGGGGACGGCCTCTGCGGCTCTGTAAGTATCCTGGAAAACGGGAGGCTCGAGAGGAAGGTCGCGATAAAGGCCATGGATTCCATCGGCATCTTCTACGAGCAGGTAACCAACATAGTTGGGATGAGGGAGCTTGAGGATGAGGGGAAGGTGATGGCGATGGCTGATTATTCCTACCCATTCACGCTGGAGGAGAACAGGCTCAAGGACTTCTTCGCTGTCGAGGGCACGACGATACGCGCAAGATATGGCCCAAACAGGCAGCTTGACATGCTGCGGAGGGTCGCATGGCAGACCCCGCGTGAGCAGTTCTCCTACATGGCACAACAGCTCCTGGTGGCCACGATGTCCAGGTTCGTGAGCAATGCGATAGACAGGTTTCATATACACGACGTGGCGTTCGCCGGGGGCCTGTTCTCAAACGTCAAGGCAAACATGGCAGTGAGGAACCTTGAAGCCTTGCACCACTGGTATGTATTCCCGCACATGGGGGACGGCGGGATGGCGCTCGGCGGCGCCCTCTACAGCAACCACAGTACGAACGGCGCGGTTGCACATGATTTCTCAGCATACCTCGGCGACTTCTACACCGAGGATGAGACAAAAGCCGCGCTTGGAGGAAACAGGGCCCTGAAGTATGAGCTGGACAGGGATTCGGCCGCGCACGCCGCGGAGCTGATCGGCAGGGGCAACTACCTGTTCTGGTTCCAAGGCAGGATGGAATACGGGCCGAGGGCGCTTGGCAACAGGAGCATCCTCGCCCCGAGCGGCTCAGATGCAGTGAAGGACAGGCTTAACCTTTATGTTAAAAAGAGGGAATGGTTCCAGCCGTTTGCACCTTCACTTATAGAAGAGGAGGTGCACGGCCTGCTTGAGTACGACAACAAGGGCTTTGACAAGTTCATGACTTCAGCCTACATGATCAAAGAGAGCGAGCGAGAAGCCGCAAGGGCGGTAATGCACGTAGATGGATCCGCGAGGGCACACATGGTAGGTGGCGAGAACGGGCAGTACCACGAACTCATAAAGAGGCTGAAGGCAGAATCAGGCAGCGGCATGGTCCTCAACACGAGCTTCAACATACACGGCATGCCGATAGTGCTCAGCCCAGAGGATGCGCTGTGGACAATGAAGGAGACAAGGACCCGCTACATGTTCATCAATGGCTTCTTCGTTGAGAACAGGCAGGGGACGAGGTAGATGGCGTTTTTCATAGATGCTGGGAGCCAGGAATACATCCTCACGATAGGCATAACTGCGGCATTCGCCGCAATGCTGCTCGCATTTGCCCTTTCAAGAAGGGAGATAGCGGCAGCCTTCAGGCGGCAAAGGCTTGGGAGGACCCACGCCCTCGCGGCGCTCGGGGTCGTGGCCCTGTTCCTGGTATTGGAAACCTCTCTGGTGAAGCCAACGCAGCAGCTCTTCTTCGATGACGCAATCTACCAGGGAGGGGCGCAGATGCTGATACGCACTGGGCAGGCGTGGATGTGCAACTACGGCACACCAACAATGTGCTTCAACGGCCAGCTCTTCCATGAGCCGGTCGGCACCTCGTTCAACATCGCCATTGGATTCCTTGTCGGTGGGGTTAGCAGGGCGGTGGTTTTGAACGAGTTCATCATCTTTGCAGCGCTTGCCGTCCTCCTGACCTTCTTTGCTGCCTACCTTCTCTTCGGCAGGTTTGCAGACGCCATCTTCTCGGAGCTCCTTATGGCATTCTCACCGATACTCCTCGTCTGGGCAGCCCCGACGACATCGGACCTGCTCCTGATGTTTTACTCACTCTTTGCCTTTTTCGCGATGCTCGTGTTCATGAAAAAGAAAAACGCGCTGACGCTCTCGTTCTTTGCCTTCTCCCTTGCCTTCCTCGCATACATAAAGGTCAATGCAGGCATCTACCTAATACTCTTCCCATTCATGCTCGTGCTGCTTGATGAAACATCTGTAAGAAAGTCGGTTGCGTCAAAGCTCAGGCTGGTACGGGAGCATCTGCTCGACACAAGGCTCCTGCTGCTCGCCATGGTGGCGCTTCTTCTAATACTGCCAGAAGTCATGTATGTGACTTCGGTAGGCGCAGGCGACGATTACGGCGCACTAGGCACGCAGATACAGAACACGTGCGGCACCGGCTACATAAACGCCACCGGGGCCATAAACCTGCAGAACTTCAAGGCGAACATCTGCTCCAACATCCTCTTCTGGTTCAACCTCTATTCGGCGAACTCAGGCTACCCGATAATGCAGCCCGCGCTCTTCACCCTGCTAGGCATAATCGGGGCAGGCATACTGTTCCTCAAAAAGAGGAGGGAGGGTGCAGCCCTTGCGATATGGTTCGCTGCGATCTTCCTGTTTTATACCGCATTCTACGCCGGTTCGGTGACCTTCGGTGTTGACTGGAGGTTCATGCTCGCACTGGTACCGCCCGCAAGCCTTCTTGGGGGGTATGCCATCGGCTATGCAATCGGACTTGCGAAGAAGGTAGGCACAAGGAAGGTTGCTGTAGCCGCCGTATCAGCAGCCGCTATAGCGGCGATCGCCTACTCCATGCTCTCTATGGCGCAGTACCTGTCCATAAGCCCGGGCAGCATAACCCAGGCGGCGACAGCGAGGTTCTACGAGAATTTCGTGTATGATAACGCGCGCCTGGTACCAAGCTCATGTCTTGTCTTCAGCTTCGACCCTACGCTGTTCAACATAAACGGCAGGGCATCGAGCCAGTTCTCCAACCTTACTACACCACAAACGGAGCAATACAAGTATTACAGCGGCAAATACCCATGCTTGGTGATAGACTATGGGTTCTGGTGCTATACTACAGATGACATGAGGGCAGCATGCAGGGGCGCGCTCAAAGAGTACAACACAACGCTTATCGCAGGCGCAACAGACAACCAGACGGGCAACTTTTATGGGCTGTATAGGATCAACAGCACCCCCTCTTCCCGGCAGCGTTAGTTCATGTTCTTTATGATCGTGTCCAAAATCCTCCATCCGTCCCTGATCGTCCGCAGCTTCCCTTCCCCCGCAACCCTCTTTTTCTCATAGCTCGGAACTTCAAGCACCTTCATGTGCTTTTTCTGGGCGAGGATGCCTATCTCTGTCTCGATCCCGAAGCCTCTCTCTCTGAGCTTGAGTTCTCTTACTGCCTTCCTTGAAAAGCTCCTGTAGCCATAGCACAAGTCCGTGTACCTTGAACCGTAAATCAGGTTCACGCAGGTTACAAAGAACTTGTTTCCGAGCTTCCTTATCGCGGGCATGTCTTCGGTCCCCCCGCCGACCAGGAAGCGCGACCCCATGCAGATATCATACCCAGCCTTTATGCCGGCGATCAGGAGCAGCAGCTCCTCAGGCTTGTTCGACAGGTCTGCATCCATGGAGATTATCAGCCTGCCAGAGGCTTCATGCATGCCCTTTACCAGCGCAGAACCCTTGCCGGAGCTGTCGTATACCACCCTAGCGCCGAGCGCCATGGCCCTTTCTACTGTAGAATCCGTTGAATGCCCGTCAACGACAAGTATCTCGTAGTCATAACCCTTCAGCACGCGCCTGACGCCACGGAGGGTCTTCCCGATGTTCCTGCCTTCATTGAGGGTGGGGATCACGATGCTAATCTTGCTCATTCTCACACCTATGCTCTCCTCCTGAGCCTGATGACTACTGATGCGATTATCAACGCGAGGAGGACGGCTATTACTGCAGCGATAATGAGCCATAACGGATCTATCCCTGCTTGCCTGGCGGGCAGGGAAGGTGAGATGGGTAGAATCACGATTGAGGCGTAAGCTGTATTGTTTATTATGTAGGAGATCGCGGCAGTCACTGTAACCTTTCCGTTGAACGATGCAGTGAACGATGCATTGGAAATCTCGGATGCTATTGAGTCGGCTCTGGCGTAAACTGCCGTTCTCATAGGGGATATGGAAAATGATGGGGGAGAGATGAAATACATATCAGCCGATACATCTCTGGCGTACGTGTTGGTTATCTGCGTCGCTAGCCTGTTATTGCTGAAGGAAATATTCGAGATGAACATGAGCGCTGGAGAAGCTTTTCCGACAGTCGCGATGCACGGGAACGCAACGGTGAATATCTGCCCGGCCTGCCCATACGAAACAAGGATGCCAAAGGCATACGTCCCGTTGAGTGTGGCATTGGAGACTGCAAAGCTCAGTGCTGTGCCATTACCGTTATACAGGATGGGCAGGAATTTCTCCACAGGCGAAAAGAGTAACTTGTAGCTGTATGGCACTATGCTCAGATTCGTTGCCGGGCTGTCGCCGGAGTTTGAGATACTGAACTTCACGTACTGGGTTGAGTTTTCAGCGTAGACGCCGCTGCATGAGCCGCTTAATGTCACGGTTATAGCGCTGCTCGAGCCGGCAAACAGCACCGCAAAACTTGCAATGAGCACAACCCTACCGAGGTACATACTAAAACAGACCCTCCAACCCTTAAATAACTATTCTGCTATGTACCAGCAACGGTGCAAATCCTATGGAAAACAAGGAAGCTACGGTGGAGGCCATGACAGTGAAGAAATCGGAAAATTTCTCTGAATGGTATACGCAGGTGCTCACAAAATCGAAGTTTGTAGACTACAGCGCAGTGTCAGGGATGCTAGTATATATGCCATCCTGCTACTATGTATGGGATTGCATAAAAAACGCGACAGACAGCCTCTTCAAGAAAGCGGGTATAGAGGATGCTTATTTTCCGCTCTTCATACCTGAGAAGCTCTTCAAGAAGGAAGAGGAGCATGTTGAGGGGTTCGTTCCAGAAGTCGCTTGGGTGACGGAAGCCGGGAGCTCAAAACTCGACGAAAGGCTTGCTGTCCGCCCGACTTCGGAAACGATAATCTATGATAGCTATGCGAAGTGGATAAGATCGTGGAGGGACCTTCCGCTGAGGCTCAACCAATGGTGTTCTGTAGTCAGATGGGAGTTCAAGCATCCCACGCCATTGCTCAGGACCAGGGAGTTCCTCTGGAATGAGGGGCACACCGCGTTCGCGACGCAAGAAGAAGCTAATGCAGAGAAGGATGTGGTGCTAGGCATCTATGGCTACGTGATGAAAGAGCTGCTGGCACTTCCTGGAGTGCCGGGCAGAAAGACAGACAGGGAAAAATTTGCAGGAGCTGTCGCTTCGTACAGCATAGAGATGATGATGCCTGATGGATGGGCGATACAGGGTCCTGACTGGCACAGCGACGGGCAGAACTTCTCCAAAGCATTCGACATCAGATTTGTTGATAAGAGCAACAAAGAGGATTACGTTTACCAGAATACGTTCGCGATAACAACGAGAGTGCTAGGCGCAATGGCTGCGATACACAGTGACGACAAAGGCCTGGTGATACCGCCAAGGGTGGCGATGACGCAGGTAGTGATAGTACCTATCTACACAAACGAGAACAAATATGAAGTAATGAACCAGGCGCGCAGTATATACGACGCACTCAAGGAGCGCTTCAGAGTTACTCTTGACGACCGCGATGCATATTCACCAGGATGGAAGTTCAAGGAATGGGAGCTGCGCGGCGTGCCGCTAAGACTAGAGATTGGTATGAGGGAAGTGGAAGGCAACACGGTTTGCGCAGCGAGAAGAGATGATGGGACAAAGAAGAGCGTTAGCACGGCAGAGTTGGGGAAGAGCGTGCTGGAGCTTCTTGATATGATACACGCAAATCTTTATGGGAAGGCGATGGCTTTTCTTACAGCGAATACGAATGTCGTCTCGGCCTATGATGAACTGAAAGGTGCGATAAAAGCAGGCGGATTCGCCCAGACTCCATGGTGCGGTTCCGAGCAGTGTGAGATAAAAATCAAAGAGGAAACCGGGGCAAAAGCGACAAACATGCCATTCGACGCACAGGGTATAAATGGCAAAAGGTGCGTGGTATGCGGCAGTGAAGCCAAGCACGTAGTCAACTTCGCAAAATCTTACTGATTGTCTTAGATGAGCGGGAGCGAACTGGAAAAGCAGAGACGACGGTTGTGCTTCGTAGGTATAAAGGCTTTGGTAATCAGTAATGGAAAAATACGTGTTTGAAATCAGGCCAGCTTGAGCTCTCTTCAACAAAGATAAAGACAAGGTGTCTATTTAGCTCCCCTCTGAAACAGCCACTACTCTGTTTTGGAGTAGGGATTAGAGACCTTGTCATCGTTTCCTATCCGGCGATCGGTTGACAGAATACGTCACAATAGAGAGCGCAATCTATGGAACACTCCTGCAG
>DAIDAQ010000063.1 GCA_027310535.1 Candidatus Micrarchaeaceae archaeon | reverse complement strand
CTCCTATACTGTCAATAGACACCGATTTCGGTGGGTTGAAGGTGAACGTCCAGGACGTCACCTGGTCCCAGATATACAAGCAGATTGCGGAGTGGGCAAAGGCGCATAATGGTGGTGCTGTTGCAGGCGGCAGATAAGCTTTCGTTTGCGTATAGATACCCTTTCACAGAGGTGGCAAAGGAGCTTGTAGGAAAATATGATACAAGCGGTGAAGCGTTCCAGTACCTTAAGCAGGCAAAGGCGCGCATAGAGGAAGCGCTTTCTAAAAAGGCAATCACTTACAAGAGTATAGCCTTCGGCCAGAAGGACAGCATAATAAGCTATGCTTACACACGCATGCTTATGAGCGCACTGCCGCAACACCTTCTACGGCTTTATGCGATTGCAGAGGCTCGGAGATCCTGCGCTGCAATGGGCGTCGATTCCGATCCAAATGTGGTGCAGTTGCTTAAAGAGCTTGGAATGGAGGCCACGCCGGGAAACGGTGGCTTCAGTCTCGATGTCATAACGTTCCTCAGATGCGGGGTGCTTTCTGTTGAAGACTCACTGGTAAACCAGAGGTTGGCAAAAGGCATGGTGGAACTCACGAGGCACGAGCTTTCCAGTATAATGGTCGGGCCCGTAGGGGAAGCCATAGCAAAAGGGCTTCCAATATCAAGGAAAGAACTGCCAAAGCAGGTCGTTGAGTATGCTCCCTTGGTTGTGCTTCCCAAAGAGGAAGCGGGTGCAGTCAGGCAATCAAACACTATACACTGGATTGACCGCCTCCTTGCCACCCCGATACCCGACGTCAGACAGAGGGTCGTAGGGCTTCTGCTAGCGCCCTACCTGATAAATGTCAAAGGGATGGACGTCGACTCGGCATGTAGGGTAATCTCTGATTATATAGAGAAGTGCAAGGCGCTAGATCCGGCAACACAGGTAACCAGTGCCAAAATAAGGTATTACTGCAGCTACGCAAAGTTGAAGGGCAAGCACCCTATGTCATTGAAAAGGGCCGAAGAGTTCCTTAGCGGCGTCATAGACATCGCCTCATTGAACGGTCGAATGCATGGCTGACAGACAAACTTTATGTGAAATTTGCGGCAGAATTGCATCAAATACCTGCAAGCTATGCGGCAAGCACGTCTGCAGCGAGCACTATGACTCAGGGAAGGGTCTATGTGCTTCATGCAGGCATGGGAGGCAGATTAAGTAAGTGGGAAGATGTCAAGCGCAGATTTTGTCGTGTTGGTGGATGAAAAGGACAACAAGATTGGTGTAGAGGAGAAGCTGAAGGCGCACCAAAACGGTGGCAGGCTGCACAGGGCATTCTCAATTTTTGTGTTCAACTCCCAAGGGTACGTAATGCTTCAGAGGCGTGCACTTACCAAATACCATGCATGCGGTCTCTGGACAAATACCTGTTGTTCCCATCCACCCGATGGGGAGAGCGTGGTTGACGCGGCACACAGGAGGTTGAAGGAAGAGATGGGGTTCGACTGTGGGTTGAGGGAGATATTCAGCTTCATCTACCATGCAGATGTCGGCAATGGCCTG
Organism: Candidatus Micrarchaeaceae archaeon; assembly: GCA_027310535.1. Taxonomy (GTDB): domain Archaea; phylum Micrarchaeota; class Micrarchaeia; order Micrarchaeales; family Micrarchaeaceae; genus A-MIC-10. The sequence continues at coordinate 2,913 of DAIDAQ010000063.1, read as the reverse complement.
AGGGAGAACGAGTATGACCATGTGATCATTGGCCGTCATGACGGTGCACCTAAGCTTAACAAAGACGAGGCAATGGGCTGGAAGTTTGTGAGCATGCAACAGCTAGAGCACGAAATAAGGGCAAAACCTAGCGACTTTACCCCATGGCTGGTGATAGCCATGCCTAAACTCAGTGATTGGATCAAGAATAATACTGTGGACTTTCGCAACTTATAAAAACCTTAATTGCAGATATTAAACTGCCAAACGGTAATAGGAGCGGGGAAACGCCCGAACCCATTCCGAACTCGGAAGCTAAGCCTGCTCACGACATGTGTGTACTGCCTGACGGCGGGAAAGCATGTTGCTGTTTGGCATTTCTGCTTCTTGTGCGTGAGCAGCATGATAGCTGACAATATAAAGATAAAAACCACACCAAAAGTCTACTCACCAAGAGAGGATTCCTATCTGCTTGCGCAGGCGGTTGAGGAGCATGCATCGGGCAGGGTCTTGGATATGGGTACCGGTTCCGGGTTGCAGGGGATCATTGCCGCAAAGAAAGGCTGTGACGTTGTCTTTGCTGACATCTCAAATGCCGCATTAGCCTGTGCAAGGGAGAATGCAGAAGCCAACATGGTGTCTGGAGGGTTCATCAAAACCGATATGTTCAACGATATACATGGAAAATTTAACACCATCATATTCAATCCGCCATATCTGCACTCCGCGCCCGTTTCTGGAACTGGAAATGCGGACTATTCCCTGGATGGCGGGATAAATGGGCGTGAGGTAATCGACAGGTTCATCAAGGGCGTATACGGGCATCTTGAGGAGGAACATGTTGTGTTGCTGCTGGAAAGCTCGCTGAATGGTTATCATACCGATATCGAAAGGCTCAATGCGCAGGTCGTCGCCTCACAAAAAATGTTTTTTGAGGAGCTTGCTGTCCTTCTCTTTAGGGTCGGCCGCAAAGCCTGATTAAAAGGTCCTCATATTTCTTGACCATGTTCGATTCACTGAACTTTTCCGATATGCTATTTGAAACCTTTACAGCGTTCCTATGGGCTCCCCTGCCTCTGAGTGTCACTATCAGCCTTCGCAGTGCACCTATGTCGTCATCGTCAAACGACAGCACCCTTCCTATTCCATGCAATTTTAAATCTTTTATGTAGGCAGACTTCGACAATATGATAGGTATCGAGTAAGCAGCAGCCTCAAGGACTGTTAGTGCCAGCCCCTCCCAATGCGAAGGCAAGACAAAGGCATCCAGAGAGCTATATACTTCTTCAATACGTTTGCTGCCAAGCCTTCCTGTAAAAATGATGCGCTTGTCGCCGTTTGCAAGCGTTTTGTAGCTCCCTGTCGATGGCCCGTCGCCAACCAGCAAAAGCTTCAGGTCACCCCCATCCAACCCCATAAAAGCCTTTATGAGCGTGCTCACATTCTTCTGCCTCTCGAACATTCTTCCGATATATCCTACTACAAAATCCCCGCGCCTCAAGCCAAGGCCGCTCCTTGCGCCTTTCGCAACTGCCGGCCTGATGTCAAGGCAATTGTTTATTAAGACAGCATTACTCGTAAATCTTTTTATCTCGTTAAACTGGTCCCTGTTTAACGCTACGCTTGCATCAAAGAATCTAAAGAACCTTCTCTTTACCCTGTTGATCGTGAGCCCCATCAGGCCGGTGCCAAAGGTGATAGGTATCCCCTCCTTTGAAAGATACTGTTTTGCGGTTGTGGAGATGCTCCCATGGTCTATGTAGATAGATCTAAACCCAAGACCTCTTGATTTCAAGAGTTTGAGGAGAGGAAAGTCTGCAGGGGAGTTTGCGATTATTGCATCAGGGCCAAACTCCTGCACTTTCCTGCAAAGCTCTTCCCTGCTGATCCCAAGCATCCCAAGCCTCTGGACCACAGCCCAGTTGTACAGGATTTTTACAGACCGCGCCTCGCTGAGCCTGCTGTTCCTCGTCGACTGGCTTGCAACATTGCTTCCCTTGAGCAATATGTCCCCCTCCCTTCTCTTCGTGTATATCGTCCTGTAGCCGAGATAGTTTGCCCTGAACCTTTTTCCCAACCTCTCTGTGAGCATCTCCGCCATCTTCGCCTGCCCCCCGAAGGTATTCAGGCGCGAGCCAAGATCAACGACAAGGACCCTCAACATATCACCGCTTCAGCCTCAGCCTCTTGCTTCTTCCCACACCAAAATAGCTGAGCACTATGTCGTGTACATCGAGGACATTCATCCTTTCCAGGTTTATAGACACGGACTTGCCGTAATAGCCGAATATCGCCTTTCTGGAATGGTCACCCCCCTTTGCGCTTTCAGGCCTCATGAAGTTTGTCTGTGCGGAGTAGTTGAAGATGTCAATGGTGTACCCCTTCTTTGCCTCAACAATTATGTCAGGGGCGATGAACTTGTTCGTCCTCCTATAATAATTCCTCCCGTCAATTATATTGGCAAACATTGCATCTCCTTCCCTGCTCTTCACTTTGGACAGCCTCTCTATCAGCTCTCTCTTAGCCTTTTCCTTTCGACTGCCTGATATTATACCATTGGCAAATCTGCTGTCATTTATCCAAATCGTTGTTACAGGATCGTTTGATATTGCAGCAAATGCAGAGCTTTTGCGCATATCATAGTCGAAGAGATGCAGCCGGGCATAATCGCCAGATGATATCCCCTGGAAGAATATGTCGAGCACCCTGAACACAAACCTCTTTACTGGATATGGAAGCTTGTCATACACCCCCCTAAGCCTTGTCTTTAGGAGTTTTTCTCTTATTCCATACCCTACGGAAGCCCCGTTCTCAGCGCTTATGCTACTCTTGACCTTTTCCTTGAGCTGGAGATAACCATTCTGTACGAGCCAGCTGTTCATGAGGAACTTGTTGTAAATGGGTTGTGATCCATGGTCCGAGAGGATGATGAGC
>DAIDAQ010000040.1 GCA_027310535.1 Candidatus Micrarchaeaceae archaeon | reverse complement strand
GCATAGTGGGTCGTACATATGGTCGCCAAAACCGTATGGGCGCCCCCTGCTTATTTATCCATCGTTTTCTGGGGCACTGCCAAGAGCTTCGACTACGGCAAAGATTAATAAGCTTGGAAACCAACCATTACCGTGGGCCCGTGGTCCAACGGTATGATGCCAAGCATGGAGCGCATAAGCTTTACACGCTGGAGACGGGAGTCCGACTCTCCCCGGGCCCATAAATTAGGATGGGATTATGAAATTGGGTATGCCAATAATGGAAGATTGGGCTCTGTAGAAATCCTATGATCAATAATACACAGTAATTGATGTATCTGTGTATGTTATAAACAATATCAATGGCTTTCATTTCCTTTCGTTTTTCATATCGGTCACCAAATAACCGATATGCCCGAAGGGTTAAAATCCTTCGGTGTTGCTTAAGGATAGAGGATTTCTACAAAGCTGAACAAACAGAAAATGGAGAAGAGTCTGCTTCAAGTCAGGCTTTAGTAACGGAATGCTCGCAGGTCGCGTGAGCTCCCTGCTTAGACACCCGTCCTATCAAAGTCATCTATTATGACCGCCCTAATGCCTCGTTTCGGGTCCTGCTTCGTCCTTAGATGCTTTCAGGACTTATCATCGTGGCGCGTGGCTACCCGGCAGTGCGTTCACAACCGGTACACTAGCGGCGCCGATCCTTCGTTCCTCTCGTATTAAAAGGATCTTACCCTCTGGCATTCACACTCCCAGTAGATACTACCGTACTGTCTCGCGACGTACTGAACTCAGCTCGTGTTTGGTTTTAATGGACGAGCAGTCCAACCCTTGGTGGCTTGTGCACCACCAGGATACCAAAAGCCCATATCGATGTATCAATCCGCCAGGTCGATGCGAACTCTCACCGGCGACGAATCGGTTACCTCTAGAGTAACTTGTTTAACAGCTTGGGGCCCCATCAAAAGAGCCTCCAACGTTCATTAAGCCCCTGTTTCCAGTCTGCGCCCTTCGCTCTTCGGAGCACAGTCAGCCCTGCATTTGCCTTTATGCTTGACAGCGGGTTCCCAACCCGCCTAAGCAGAGCGTTGGTTACTTTCGTTTCCTTATCGAAAGCAACCGTCCAGTCTAACTATCCACCTGCTGCTGTCCTCTTCCGAGTAAGCTGCGCATTGAACCAAGAGTGGTGTTACATTGCCGCTCCGCCGCGGCCGAAACCGCGGCATCGACGCTCCCACTTACGCTATGCGTGGAACAATGTGTAACAACAACAGGCTATAGTCAAGCTTCATAGAGTCTTCGTTTCCCACTGGGAGATCGCGGCATATTCACCGCGCAGTGAGTTCACCGGACCCAATGTTGGGACAGTGGGACAGTCGTTACGCCATTCATGCAAGTCATCTATTAAATGACGAGGTATTACGCTACCTCAAGAGAGTCAGAGTTACTCCCGCTCTTTGCCAGCGCTTCTTTCCCTTGTAAAGGACGTTCACATACTGGCGGTGAGCAGGCGTCACCCGCTGTACTAAGCCTTTCGGCTTTGCGGCGAGTTGTGTTTTAGATAAACAGTCGCTGTCCCCTTGTAAGTGACATCTGCGCATACCGTGCGCAGACATGGCTTCTCGATAACTTACGCCACCAATTTGCCGATTTCCCTAACATTGGTTAACTCCGTCACACCTTGGCCTATTAAGCCAGCAGCACTTGTACTAGTTCTAGGTACGGAACAACGCGATCGTTGCAGGTTCCTTTTTCACTGTCCCAGGAAATCAGTCCAACAGTTCATTTAGCTACTTCTCCTCATAACGAGACTCCGCAGCCCTTTGCACTTTCTTTCGGACCTATCCCCAGGCGTCAGGAATCTGCCTTTTGTTGCCAATCCTACGCGCTGTGGGCATGGATATTAACATGCTTCCCTTTCGCCGCATGGTGATTGGCCTGCGGCTTAGGATCGCCTAACTCTCCGCTGACGAGCGTCGCGAAGAAACCCGTGTGCTTTCGGTGTATGGGATTCTCACCCATATTTGATGTTACTAACGCCAGGATATTCACTCCAATGCGGTCCACGCGTGCTCTCGCCCGCGCTTCTTGCCGCACTGAACGCCCTCTTACCAATGCTTTCGCATTCCAAGGTCTCGGCACCTAGTTTAGCCCCGTATATTTTCGGAAGGAAACGCCTCAATCGGTACGCTATTACGCGTTTTTTAAAGGATGGCTGCTTCTAAGCCTACCTCCCGACTGTCTAAGGCATCACCCGCCTTCGTCACACTCGACTAGGATTTGGGGGCCTTAACCTTGGTCACCGTCTTTGCGGTCTCGCAGCGCTAGCTTACCCAGCGCTGCCGACTCCATGGGTCTACGCAGCGCATGCATTCGGAGTTCGATAACGAGGCGAAGCCTTCCGGCTCCTCTCCCCATAGTCGGTCGCTCTACCGCATGCGCGAGCTCGCCATGAGCTATCCTAAAGATACTTCAGAGGGGACCCGCTATTGCCGCGTTCGAGTGGTATATCGCCGCTACCCGTGACTCACCCAACATGACATGCCATGACAGGAGGCGGGCCTCCACCAGCCGTTAGGCTAGCTTCGCCCTGGTCACGCGTAGTTCACAGCGGCTTCGGGTCGTAAAAGAGTGACTCGACGCATTTTCATACGCCATGCCTTGCAATGCTACGCATCCTCGCTTTCGCTACGCCTTTCGGCTCGCCACTCCAATACACTCCCTGGCTCTTGCTTCAAGAAGAATGACAGGACACTGGTCCATTGGCGTCGCTCCCTCCTTTCGGAGTATCGCTTCCGCCTGCTTCATCCCTTTCATGCCCTGCCTGCTTGTAACCACCTAGTTTCAGATCTTTTCAATCCCACACGTGTGGGTGCTTTTCAGCTTTCGCTCACGCTACTTGTTCGCTATCGGTCTGCAGCCAATATTTAGGGTTGGGGTTTAATGCCCCCGTCTTCGCACTGGATACTCAACCAGCTCTACTCTTTGCAGCTACCTCCATCGCACCGGCCTACGAGGCTGTCACTCTCTTTGGCGGCCCTTTCCAGAACCTTCGGCTCATGCTTTGGATAGACGACGCTGCACCACATCTCCCACACTTTTGCAAGCAGGGATTCGGTTTGCCCTCTGCGGCTTTCATTCGCATTACTCGCCACATCGCTTTCGCTTTCTTTTCCTGCAGGTACTAAGATATTTCAGTTCCCTGCGTCTGCGTGCTCTCGCACGATTCGGCTATCCCAGGTTCAATGCCCGACCTGCGGCTACCCTGGGCTTATCGCAGCTTGCCACGGCCTTCGTCGCTGCTGCAGCCAAGCCATCCCCTAGGTGGCTTATAATTGTGAAGCCAGACTCTTCTCCTCAAAATCCATCGCGAAAAACACGACTTCACGGCTTATGGTGCGTGCTCTCTAGTTGTATTTTTCATAAAGCAAAAGCTCTCAAAATACGTTCCTTTAAAGAGCTTCGGTGACCATAACAGCACCGCAGATAGTTGTTCCGTGAAGGTATATATATCTTTGCCAGATTGAGCTGCATTTCCGGCAGTCCGGCTAGAAATTTATACAAGGGTGATTATGGCCTCGACGACCATAGCGGGCGCCGATCGTCACGAGCACATAAACCGCACCGTCGCGTGGCTTGAGGGCAGGGTGACGCCTGCTCCTCTCTGCCACCATATAGCACGTGCACACAATGCGCCCGGCACGATTACCACCTTCTTGGTGATGCCCACCATTGGCCATCGTAATCATAGCAGTGGCGCATACGTAGTCTCGAGCGGCGGCACTCTGATGCCCTCTAATTTATGCAGAGCATGTTGCGCGGCCCCGCCGCCAAAACGGCACTCTTGTTCTCTGATGCATAATTCACTTTGGAACGCACGTAGGAAATCACCACTCATGATGGGCCACAACAGGGCCTCCATGCTCTCCTTTACAATGCCTGCCGCATGCAGGTTTTGGAAATCCAGTCCACAGCTTGATCTTGCTAATCCGTGTTTACCTCCTTACGAGTGCCACCTGCGCCTTCATGCATTTGTCGCTGACCTCTTCAAGGCTGAGGTGGGTTGGGAACCCTGATCCGCTGAGGTTCACCTTGACAAGCAGTGGTATGGGAGATTCGGGTATTATCGCGATCGGCAGGAGCAGCTTGTGGTTCCAGTTGCGTAGTATTGCCTCTCCCTCGGGTATAGGAACGGTGCCACAATCGTAAAAGAATGCATACCATTTTTTATCCATTGTAACAGCTTCGCGATTAACGAAGAAATAGGGCCTGTCGCGCTCTATATCGTCAAGGCTCAGTGTGGAGCGTAAGATATCACCTACAACGGCCATTCTATAGTTATCCTTGTAGGTCTTGTATTCCTCTGCCCACTTTATTGCTTCAGCGGCGGTAGGCTCATGTTGTGACAGGAAGATTCTGTTGAAGCACCCTGCACCATCAGCAAGGCTTTCCGCATCCCATTTCAATGCAATTGTTTTGGTCATGCCTTCACATATTACATTTACACCTGGAATATATATGTTTTTCAATGGCGTTGCGAGAAAATTTGGTTTACCTTTTTGATATGATCACATAGTTTCTCTTTCCTATCTGCGGATTTTACCGCAACGCTCAATGGGAATTACTGCCTCCGTTCCTTATAAGGCCCTGGGTTTTGCTAAGGCGTATGAAAAGGCGCTCGCCAACTATCGCCCCCAGCGGCAGCATAAGCCTGACCAATATCTCATCGCCCTTTGCAGGCAGCAGGAGCAGGAGTTTGAATTCTTCGAGGTGGCGTAGGGTCTCGACGTCGTCGTACATGTGTCTGTCGCCGTTCCTGCCCATCATTCTGGCGTTGAAGCGCAACTCGCTTAGCATGCACTCGTTCCTATGGTTGAACCATCCATCCTTGAACTTTCTGTATATATCCACCATCGCCTTAGCCTCATTGGCTGATAGGGACATATGGGGCAGCGAGGTTATCTTCTCTGCTGCAATTCTGATCTGGTGGTGTATAGTCTCATTCAGCCGTAGCACCTCCTCTATTCTCTGGTCGCCCCTGTCCCACCGCAGCGGCTCTGCTGCAACCTTGTCATTGGCCGTCTTGAATGACATCTTCCCCAAGATTTTATTCTGCAGTAAACCTATAAAGAGCTTGCTATGTGCATAGCCAGTTAGGGGCTTGCCAGACTAAAAACCTTTACTTCCGCCAGGACGAAGGACTTCGTGTTCTTTATGCGATGAAAGCGGCCACGGTAAATTGGGAATTATCAGCGAGCCTTTGCAATAGGCGCTTGCAACCACAGGGGGGCTGCAGTTATAATTTCAAGAGCCGGTTGTACACAAGCGCTATCAACAGCCCGGTCAAAGCACCGCACAGTATTGCGATTATTGCAGAGACAGGGATAAAAATGGGGGAAACGTACGAAGCCAATAAGCCATCGATTCCATACATGCCAAAAGACGAAGTGTTGTACCAAGGGATCACAAAGATCCATGCCAGAAATCCAATAATGGCCCCTGTCAGGGTGGCTGCTTTCCAATTTATTTTTAAAAAGTTGCTGTTTCTTGCCATCTATTCACCAACAAGCCCTAAGCATCAAACCGGTTTGTATCACGTTGAAGTCCATCACATTACTAAACACATCGAACGAAGAGTTTTTAAACTTTTGGTGTCTGTTTAGCTTCCGACGAAAGATGGGTTGTGCCGCCTAATTCCATTCTGTAGGAAGCCGAAAACATTTACCTTGTTCTTCTGTTTTGTGAGTATGGTCGAGATCATGATCTCCCTACAGTGGGCCCACAGTATACTTCCCTCTCCCTTCTCTCGCGTTGATCCTCCAGGCTCCTCCTTATCATGTTTGAGTCCATGGCATTACGATATGCATTGCACCGCACAATCTGAAAATCTTTCCTATTAATCCATCGGTTGAATTGCAGCGTCGCATTCGTAAGGTCACTTATTATAGCATCCAAATGAAGTTCAGCCAACTTCAGCTAATCCTCTTTCCATGCAAAAGTTGCTAGTTGTTGGAATCCAACATGAAACCGGCTACCATGTTGGAAGGCGACTCCAACGTTCTCGGCGGCCTTTACAGAAACTGCAAGAATGCAAGGGAAAAGATAAGGTATGAGGTTTGTATGCGGGATTGATTAACGGAAGTGCGGGATTCAGGTTAAATACTTTGAATAATATGATAAAATAGGCTAACGGTGATATGATGGCTAACAAAAATGTTACTGCAGAGCGCAGTATACGGGAAAACGGAAAAGTTGATTATTCAATGAAGGACACGGCGGGCAGACTGCGCGACTTCTACCAACTTGTGATTAATCTGGCTGCACAAGGGCCAGGCAGCATAAAGAGAATTGCAGAAGAGGCACCAGAGAAGCTGCTTGTGAATTACAAAGGTGATTCGATTGCAAAGGTGCTAGTTGTTTTCGGGAATGATGACTATAGGCTTGCTGTTGCATGTAGCAGAGATCTTCTGCTTAATAGGGACAGCTCCTATGCAACAGTCGCACACCATGCTGTCAGGAATGGCAGCAAAGCTGTCAAACTTGCGGTCCTGAAAGTACCAGGGGTCAAAGACCAGATAGATGGCAAAGGGATGAGCGTTTTCAATGCCGCACTGGAGGATGGGAAACTGAGCAGAGCAGAGGCAGTGCTCGGCATGTACCACGGCTTCAAGAGGACTGAATCTGAGGAGATGGAAAACCTACCTGTTGAGTAATGGCACTTACCTGTAAGCGGACAGTGAATAAGTTATGCTGTCTGATGTTTGTGTAGGATTACAGAAGAAGAACAGGGGCCAGCCGGTGTTTTGAACCTTCAGCCCCTGCAAGCTTGTGAAGTTCTGGCTCGAGAAGAGAAGTGGAGAGCTGTATGTCCCAATCTCAAGCTGCAGGTATGTTTCCTGTGTTGCATTGGCAGCGACAATGTAGTAGCTTGCAAAGGAGCTTGAGAGGTTTGAGGTTGACGTGCCTCCTGATTCAAGCAGAGATGGAGCCGCACAACCACCTGGAGCTAAAACAATCCTGTTATTTCCATTGTTACTGGCCTGCTGTTGCATTGCCTGATTTTTTGTTGAGTTGTTCGAAGTCTGCATGCGAGTGGTGTTGCTGTAATTAGCGTATGTAACAGTGGTAGTGGCGCCAGTCTTCGCCGCGCTGCTGCTTGTGTTTGCTGTGATGAAGTAGAGTGCTATGATGGCTGCCACAAGCAGCACACCGAATACAAGTGTTATAAGCTTGTAAGGGTTGTGCGCTCTCTGCATCTCAACATACATCATATCGCCTTGGATGTACGGCAGGACCGTTCAGAGGCCGCCTACCCTCCTCTTCTGCGCTCTCCTCAGCCTCTTTCTTCTTTTCTTGAGCCATTTCCAGCGCATCCTTCCCTTTTTTTTCCATTTCCTTGGTATGCTTCCCAAAACATGCACCTTTGTGAGCGTTGCGAATGTTACAGAGAAGCTTTGACGGATAAGAATATATACCAGTGCTGTATTTCCTTTCTTGTTGGTGATTATGAACAAGGGGATAATCGCTTATGTCGCTGTGCTGCTGGCACTCTTCATCCTCTGGTGGCTTGTCGGAGGCCTTTCGACGCCATTCCAGCGCACGACAACTACAACGGCGCCAGCCAACACAATCTACAAAGGGTTGAACAACTGCATAGGGGTATACCTATCAACCGTGGCCGAGAATGCAGTGGTAAGCGAGGAATGCAAGTGGGGGGGTGGCAGCATAGGTCTATGGGTGGCGAGCGGAAATGCCACCCGAGCGGCAGTGAAGATAACAGGGCAGAACGGCAAGAGATACGTTGACCAGAGCTTCAACAACTCCTGCCTGGGCATGTATGATGTTTACCAGCTGCCCGCACAGAACTACAGTATCGTATTGACAAGAGGTGGAAGGGGCAGCAGCTCAATAGGTTATGCGTGCAGCGCTGCGATAACAGAGCTTGGCTCACCTCAACAGAACAGCAGCAACGTGAACACCAACCTTGTGAACGGCAAATTCTCCACCGGAACGTATTACGGCTGGCTTACAACTGGAAGCGCATGGGGCCTGGCACCGCTCAGCATAGCGGATGCCAACAAGCGGGGCTGCTACCCTCTTGGCTCCGCATGGTCGGGGTACAGCGGCAATTATTTCGCTAGCACATATCAGTGTGGGCTCGGCTCGATGCCATACGGCAACCTCACCTCTATGCCGTTCATCGCAAGCAAGAACTTCCTCAACTTCCAGCTTTTAGGCTCGGGGGGCGCAAGGGGTTACATCGAGATATTAAGCAATGACCAGGTTTACATAAAGGCGAGGTTCAGCACCATGAACCTGACGAACAACCGCGCGAAGGCATTCACCTTCACAAACGCAACATTGCCGCTCTTTGCAGTCTCTGGAAAGAAGGTTGCAATAAGGATAATCGCTAACGAAACAGACCCTTCCCAGTTCATAGCGCTCGGCGATTTCTATCTGGGCGACACGCCTGTTGAAACGGTTCCTGGAGTGCTCGTTAACCTGACGCTTTCCAGATGAGGGGATCGGCAACAAGGAGAGGGCTGCTGCAAACATATGCCAACCGGCAGCGGCGACCCAGACCATTGAGGCTGGCGCCGCTATAATGACGAGGCCGCAAATAGCTGGCGAAATTGTATACCTAAGCTTCCCTGAAGATGAATAATACACATAAATCGTCCTATCACAGAACCGCCATAAGACATGTTGGCGGGGCCGCTTCGGCGCTTGCCGTCAGATTGCAGCACGTCTCGTTTTTCCCGTATACGGCACAGTCATAATAGAGACCTCCTGTACCTGTATACCTGCAAGGTACTCAAGCTGTTGACCGCGATGGTTGCCATAGCGTTTCCACCAGAACGATTGAACCCGAACATTAATGGGACATAAATGCCCCAGTTTGCGGTGCTTAAAGCCCCCGCATACTCTATGTTTATGGTTGTGCCTGAGCTCTTCACGGAAAGGATATAACCGAGCTTCGCTTGATTGCTGTCCTGCTGGTTATTAGGTATCGGGCGCCGGCATTCAGTATTGTTGTGATACTGTATGAGGCAGCAGCAAGCACGACTACTAAAGCGATGACCACGACAACGAGCCTGGCGGAGCTCCTGTTTGGCTGCTGAGCGGCAGCGCTGCCACAGCTTTGCTAGTTGCATCCAGCTGCATCAAACCACTGTAAACGTTAGCAACTTATTTTTATATACCTTAACAACTCGCTCTTATCCAGCCTCTAAAGGGCGTGAGTTTCTTGCTATGTAGAGTTAATGCTGTCGTCTGCCTTTTTTTTGGAATCGTCGATCGTCCTCCTACCAATCACGATGCGGTTCTCTATTTGCTTTCTTACTGCTTCGATGTCCTCCTTCTTCATTATGCGCTCGAGCATGTACCTCGAGTATGTCAGCGAAACGCTTGAGAGGTCAAGCAGCACCGACTGCAGCTCAGCTGTCTTCATGTGGAACTCCTTCTCGGGCTTGATCAGCTCTATCGCCATCGGAGCATAGTTGAAGACGACGTTAACAAGTGGGGCAAGGCCTGAAAAGAGCACAGTCACTATCGCGCTTGCAACAAACATTCCGTTTGACTCTATCGGCTCGTTTACCTTTCCGTAGCAGTAGATTATCCCCTTCTCCTTCAGCAGGCGATTGTTGACCAGATCAGTGAGCAGCGGCTGCAGCTTTCCCTCCTCCTTGTCCTGCACATCAAAATAGAGCCTTACGAGCACCCCTCCCTTCCCTATGTGTTCGTCAGCCACCCTCTCAACATCATCTTTCTTTGCCATTTGACCGCCACCTGCAGCTCATCGTTGCCCTCATTTTGACAATTCCTTTATTGCATCATCAATGCTTATTATCTCTTCCTCTCCGCTGACGAGATTCCGCAGCTTTACCTTGCTGCTCTTCTGCTCCTCGTCGCCTACGATTATCGCATAGCCGAGCTTCATGGAGTTTGCATAGGCGAGCTGGTTCGCTATGTTCCTC
>DAIDAQ010000034.1 GCA_027310535.1 Candidatus Micrarchaeaceae archaeon | reverse complement strand
GATGTAAACGAAGATGTTATCAGAGGTTACATCAAAGAAGACAATTCGCAGCGGCAGAGAAGGTTATTTGCTTACTGAACGAAATCCCACACCTTTAGGTGTGGGTTCTTTAACATTTAGACAACGCAAAAGTTTGATTAAACATCTCGAAAAAAGAGGACCATCAGGGAATAAAGGCGGATTGCGGACGACAAAAGAAGTTCGAGAATATATCAGAAAAACGTATAAAATCAAATATACCCATGTTCATGTATGGGAATTGTTACGGGTTCTTGGATTCAGTATTCAGAAACCCAGACCAAGACATTACAAACATCCAGATGATGTGGAAATTGACCAGTTTAAAAAAAAGCTTTCAGGATGGGTCGCTATTATCAGCAAAGAGGATTTGTAGTTGGATGTGAGGATGGGGCAACTTTCGGTTTATTACCGATAATACAAAGGGGTTGGGCAAGGGGAGGCAGTAAGCCTGTTGTCGAAATAAACAGCAAAAACAAGTGCACGAATGTATTTGGTGCAAGAAGCAAACAGTCATTTGTATTCGCGTTTTCCAAAAAGAAAAAACAAAGGGACTTCGTAAGGCTCCCAGAGAAACTGTTGAATAAATTGGGCAAGGTATTGTTATTTGTTGATAAAGGACCTTGCCACCATGGAAACGTACTCGACAAATTTTTGAAAACCCACGAGAGAACATTTCGGTCGGAATTCTTCCCTTCATATTCACCCGAACTGAATCCACAGGAACAGTGCTGGAAAAAAGGCCGAAAACGAATATCAAACCGGTTCATTCCCTCTTTGGCAGCAATGAAATACCAACTTACTATTGAATTTAGCAAACCTTCTTTTATGCCTAAACTGTTCGATTATTTATCTAATTAACTATTAGAGGGGGAAAAATCTTTATCTTATATATAACCCCATGATACTCTCGCCCCAGCCGGGATTTGAACCCGGATCACAGGCTCCGCAAGCCCGCGTTCTATCCAAGTTATACTACTGGGGCACAGGGGCTTTTATAAGGCTATTTATCCATAGTCAACTAGAAGCTATAAAGAGTGATGGTACTTGCCCGTGGCTCACAGTCTCCTTACCGTCATAATACCGTCAGCGATAGCCTTCTTTGTAACTTTTGTTGCTGTAAAATTCACAATGTGGTACATGAGCGAATGCGGCGTCACGTCCGTTGATTACAACAAGGAGAAGAAGCCGACACTCCCATCAAGCCTCGGCATCGCAACAGCGTTCGGGTTTGGAATGGGACTGCTTGTCTACGTTTTCGGCAGCAGCTTCAGTTTCTACCTGCCAGTTGCATCACTTGGATACCTATTTGCCACGGTGCTCGCAGTACTCCTTGTTTCGTTCGTCGGATTCCTTGACGACATAAACATCAAAAGGAAGTCGCAGAAGACGACAGGTATGCTGGACACCAGGGTCGGTCTAAAGCAATGGCACAAGCCACTGCTGACCCTGATCGGAGCTGTACCCCTCATCGCGATAAACGCGGGCGTTTCGACCATCACCATCCCTGTCATTGGGATGGTGAACTTCGGGATATTCTACCCGCTTGTCATTGTGCCTCTTGCAATAATCTTCGGCGCGAATGCGTTCAACCTGCTCGGCGGGTTCAATGGGATACAGACAGGGATGGCCCTCATTGCGGCGCTCGGGTTAATGCTCTATTCATACGCCTTTGGTGCCTACACGGCGCTGCTTCTCTCCTCTGTGTTTTTCGCCGCGCTGCTAGCCCTCTTCATCTTCGACTTTTATCCGTCAAGGGTATATGGAGGGGATAGTTTCAGCTACTTCGCCGGGACTGCTATCGTCGCGATAATGATAGTAGGGGGAATCGAATCCTTCGGCATAATAATTTTCATACCATGGATAGTTGAGTTCTTCCTGCATGCGAGGAAGAGGTTTGACGTTACAGACCTTGGCAAGCTGCAGAAGGACGGAACGTTCAGGTCTCCCTACGGGAAAAAGATCTACAGCTGGACGCACATAGCGATGAACATAAAGAAGATGAAGGAGTGGGAGGTTTCTCTCTTCATGTTCGGAATCGAAGCGCTCTTCATTGCAGCGGCTTTCGGCCTAAGGCTTCTCTATCTCGTATAACCCATCAGCGTTCACTGGCCTGCTGGGTATGTATTGCTGGATCAACAAGCATGTCTGCTATATCTAATACTGGTCTTTGGAAGGCAGGCCTGGCCTTTATTCTGACTACCCTATTTTTGGCTTTTGGTATAGTAGCATAGACCTTTTTGGACTTGCAGGAGGCCGCCATCTCAATGTCAGAGTTTGTCACCACACGTGTCCTCCCTGCATGATTGGCATAGACCTCTGCCTCTTCAACAACCTCTTTCATGTAATCGTTAAGCTCCTCTGCAAATGACCTGATCGCGTCCTCGTTTATGCGCTCAGCACCCGCCTCCCTGAGGAACTGCTCTACATCGTAATAACTGAACTTTTTCTCTTGCACACTGCCACCCCCAAAGCGGATTATAAATTTATATTAAGCTTTTTAAACTAATCTGCATTGGAGCGATTAGTGGTAGTAATGTTGCCAGAGAATGTGCGCTTCGGCTTCCATCTCTCGATAAACGGGGGTGTAGCAAGCGCTGCCGCAGAGGCAAAGCGCGAAGGCTACGGGGTTTTCCAGATGTTCGTCACCAATCCGCGCTCATGGAGAATAACTGCAGTAGAAAATAATGAGGCAGTGCTTTTCAGGAAGATTGCGAGAGAGTGCAAATCTGTCCCATTTGCGCATGCCCCATACCTCTGCAATCCAAGCTCTCCAAGGGGGGAGATACAAAGCAAAACGATCGCCGCCCTCATCGGGAATATGGTAAACTGCTCGCAGCTCGATATACGCTACCTCGTGGTGCATATAGGTTCGCATCTTGGGATGGGGGAAGAGAACGCGCTTATGAACGCAACTGAAGTTTTTAGGCGCGTTCTTGATTCAACTGGCGATGTGGGATTGCTCCTTGAAAACTCTGCAGGATATACAAACAGCTTCGGTTCCTCCTTCAAAGAGATTGCAATGATACTTGATAGCATTAAGAGCAAGCGCCTAGGTATCTGCATGGATACCTGCCATGCATTCTCCTACGGTTATAATATTGCCACAGAGGCAGGCACTGCAGCGCTGATGGATGAGATAGAGGCCACCACAGGTCTAGATGCGGTGAAGCTCATTCATCTAAACGATTCAAAATATCCCATTGGGAGCCATCTCGACAGGCACTGGAACATTGGAAAGGGCTATATAGGGACCAGCGGTTTTGTCGAGTTCTTCAGAAATAGCAGGCTTACGACAAAGTACTTTGTGATGGAAACTCCCGTACCCCCAGATTATGATAGGGGCGAAGAAATGGAAGCGACGAAGGAGATATTGGCATTGGCAAAGCAGTGATCCTACTCATAAATAAATACTTGCGCACTTCCAATAAGTATAGGGGCTCGTAACTCAGCTTGGCCAGAGTGGGAGGCTTTTAACCTCTAAGTCGCGGGTTCAAATCCCGCCGGGCCCGTCTTTAATTTGGCACCAGCTGCTCCCATGCCTAGCAAGGCTCATAACGTTGCCTTCACGGTCGGCGCAATACGCAGTGTACATCTCGCCCTGTACTTGGGTTTTCTCCTGTACAACTTTGCCGCTATTCTTCACTATCTCCTTTAGGCTCCTCTCTACGTCGTTCACGTGCATATACAAAACAGGCGCGCTGACCTTTCCGCTCCTATCATATCGGCCATGCCTCCATTTATTGAACCATATGTCTTTAGTCTCCTAGTCTTATCGTCGATCCCGGTGGTTAGAACCATTATGTAGTTGCCGAACTCTGGGTCCATCTGCTGAACCTGCCATTCAAATACTGTGCTGTAAAACCTCTTCACCCTCGTCAGGTCGTCAGCCGGTATCTCAAAATGAACCACTCTACCCATTTCATCACGAATATCATCCTGCGTTTTGGTTATTTAACCATGCTGAAGAATCTATAGTATAAAGATGCACATGATGCAATGAAGGGCGTGGGCATGTGGTGTAACTTGGTTAGCATAACAGCTTCCGGAGCTGTCGGTTGCGGGTCCAAATCCCGCCATGCCCGGTAACGTGGCCAGCAATTATGCATGAAGTCTAATAACTCTACGTGTGTCTATTTAGCTTCCGACGAAAGATAGGCTGTGCTGTGTTGAATAATCCGAAATTTGTGGGCGTCCTACCTTATACCGCATTTGGACTTCTGAGTAGAGCAGGTTTGCCACGTCTGAACCCTGCATGCGCCAAAAGTTTGAGACTTCAACACGAAAAAGGTTAGTAACGCCATATTTAGCTATGTACTCTTTTGGTATCATATTTCTAGCTATTGGATTGCCATAATGGGGCTTGGCCCTTATCAACTCAACTTTCTTGTTTATCGAGTTGAGTATGCTTCTCTCTTCTTTTGAGTCAGAAGCCATGCTATTCAGTTGCCTGTACGCCTCCTCTGCTTCAGGCAAGAGCACCACCCCTACTGGCTTCATAGTTCAAGACCTTTGTTTATCGCCTTCCTGAGATTTTGGTTCGGATTGTATATCCAAGTTATGCCCTTTAGCGTTAGTGCCATCTTCCCGCTTTCCTCAAGGTATTCGAGGATCACCATGAGCGTTCTGTGGTTCACCTGCCTTGGAAGCGCGCGCTTTATCTCAGGTATGGTAACAGATCAAAACTCCAAGCCGATAAGCGTGCCCTCTCTACATGATCTACCGTTCTTTACATGCCTAAACCAAACCGTGTAAAGAGCTGCTCCGAGAGAAACCCTCCAAAGAGATCATTTTTCTTATATGCCACTGCACAGCAATATAGAAGCTGTCAATGCATTATCACCAAGCCAATCGCATAATCCTTCCGCAGCTCCTCTATCAATTCCATGGCGTCATCCGTTGCGGAACTTGGACTGGCTCTTAGAAGAGAGGTAAAAATTGGAGGGCAACTATGCAATGATGCGGCTATAACAACCAGCCACAAGCCGGGTTTTATGCAAACAGCAAGCGGTGTTAAGCGACCATGGAACATATTAATTTTTGGGGAGTATGCAAATGGATAGAATGAAAAAGAGGCTGGCCGACTCGCTGTCGGTCCTTATCTTCCTGGGCAGCATAATGGCGATGCTTTACTCACTGTTTTACATGCAGCAGCTTTCTGTGGCGTTCGGCACCGTAGTAGGCATATACGCTACGGGCAAGGCGTACAACGTCACGCTTGGGGCTACGGATGCGCTTCTTGTGAGCGGTCTCTCCGGAATGGACCTGCCGCTGAAGCTCTCGGATATCCTGTTCGCCGTATCGCTCATAATGTTTGCAATCGCAGTGCTGCAGCTCTTCCAGGGGAAAAGGCGCATCTTCAGCCTTGTCTCGCTCGGTCTGGCACCGCTCTTCGTGGCTCTAGCCTATATATTGGAGACGAGCTTCAGCTTCGCAGAACCATATCCGTATTTTCTTTTCGGAGTTTCGGGGGCTGCCCTGGCAGGCCTGCTCAACGTTTACATGCTGGCCTCTCAGAGGACGGCGAGGGGGAAGGGACTGGCGAGGAGCATAAACCTAGATCCTCTAACCCCGTACAGCAACATGCTCAAGCTCTCTGACCAGCTGATCGCAAGGCTTGACGGTAGCATCCGCATCCTCGACATGCATTTTGACTCGAAGGGGCTGCAGAATCTCGCAGTGCTGCTCAAAGGCAAACCTGCCAACTGCAAAAGCGTGAGCATCTTGACAAAGAGGGAGAGGCTTGATTCCAGGCTCGTAAGAGAGTGCAGGGACTACGCTGACGAGATGCACAATGGCGGCACTGAGTTCATGCTGAGGGTGATGGACGATGAAGACGCGCGCATGCAGCATGAGCGGCTGCTGTTGGATGAAAAGCACGCCTACAAGATACCTCCCCTTAACATAATCAACAGGAAGAGCGAGCATGTCATCAGGATAAACTATAAGGAGGCGAACAGGAGGTTCAGCTATGTGTGGGGGAGGGGAACGAAGCTCGACAACCTTCAATAGGGGAAGTAAACCGAACAGTTGCAAAACAAATTTAGAAGCTAACTGCACAAATACTCTTCGGTGATGGGATGAGCAGGGGAAGCACAAGGTTTGCCATTGTGCTTGCTGCAGGCATAACGCTTACACTGGGCATCCTCATGGCTGCAAACCACACCAACACGGACTCCATGCAGTACGGAACCCTGAACGGACGGGTTTTGATAGGACCATGGTGCGGCGCAGAGAAACTCGGAAATCCCTGCACCGGCCCGAACGACACCTATTCATCAAGGTCGCTAATCCTCTTAGGGGATTCAGGCCGCATAATGTACGTGGACCTCAACGCTGACGGCACGTTCAACTCGACAGTTCCTGCGGGAAGGTATAGCATAAGCGTAACTAACTGCACGTTCCTCGGATGCAGCAGGCTTAATGAGAGCGTGACGATTTATCCGCAGGCGAGGGCGAACCTCACGATAGACATAGACACCGGGATAAGGTAAGTCAGGCACTATGGGGCTTTCCTGCCCCTTTCTCTTGGGTAAGAAATTCTTAAATATCTTCTAAACCTATTTTAATTGGGCAGGCACTGGTGTTAGAATGATTGAGGCAGCTGTAAAGGCAGGGAAAACGAAAGAGAAACAAAGCGGAAGGGAGAGCTCAACGCTCAGAGATATCCTTGAGGAGAGCGTCGAGAAGCAGGGCGGGGGCGGCTCAAGGCTTAATAAGAACTCGGAATCTTACCTTGATGACATTTTCGGCGCAAGGTTTGAGGAGCTGAAGCGCGCGGGGGTGCTGGGTGCCCTTTGGAAGAGCGTCGAGAACCGCACCCCTGCCGTGGCAAAGGAGATCCTCTCCTGCTTCAATAAGATGACGAGCCATCTGCGCGGCGCAGTGGCCGGAGAGGGGAGCGATGTGGTACTAGTAAGGGAAACGCTCAGGTTCTGCAGGATAGTCGACAAATATGATGACGGGAAAACTGCAATGCAGGTCGCTGAATGGCTGAATAGGGCGGACAAGAGAGGCAGGGAGGAGGCGGACTTCTTCGAGATCCTCTTCTGCAACAAGGAAGTGACTGATAAGCTGAACAGTATGGGCGATGGCGGAGGCGCTGCTGCATTCATAATAGGGAAGAATGCTGAAGAGATAGAGTTGCACAAAAAGGGGCTCACGGTTCACGCCAAGATCAACGAAGTGGTAAAGGGGCTCCGCTGACTCTCACTTGAAGCCGAGCCTGCCGAATAGCCGCTTGTAGAACCTCTCAACTGCCGAAGTCTGGAACGCGTCCATCTTCTCCTTCCTGTGTATGAACGCAGATGCGTCTCCGGAACGCAGTATGCTCTCCAACACCCTTGGTATTCCGAGCTCGTGCTCGACATTGCACATCGATTTGATCTCGCGGGGTATCGGGGAGTAGTCTGGCAGGACCACTGGCACACCGAGCTCCAGGCTTTCAAGAGTCACTATGCTCAGCCCTTCGCGCTCCGACATATTCAGCATCGCCCTGCATGATGCTAGCTTCCTGTACAACCCGCTTGTCGTCGGCACAGGTCCGATGAGTTTGATCTTCCCGTCAAGATGCAGGGCCATGATCATATTCTCTAGGTACCTTTTCTCAGGTCCGTCGCCGATGATAAGTCCATGGAGGTCTGGCACCCTCTTTGCCGTTTCGGCAAACTCATAGAGCCACTTGTCAACCCTCTTCTCTTTTATAAGGCGGCCTGCAAAAACTACCGTGCTGTTCCTCTTCCTTGCATGCAACCTAGCTGAAGTTATGAGCTTGGTGTCAAGGACAGGTGCAAACACCTGCACCTTTTTCCCATCAATGTGCATCATCTTTTCCAACCTTGATTTCGTGTCGTACGAGTTTGCAAGATAAACATCGGCAGAGAGCGCCAGCCTGGAGAAGAGCCAGCCAAGCGTGCCGATGACGCTTCCGGCATAGCTCTTCCAGTAGGGGAGGTCCCAGACCTCAGCCACATGCATCACGATCTTGCACCCGGTCAGCAGCCGATAGAGCCTTACCACAGGTATGTGAAGGTACGGGAACTCGTCTATTATGACTGCGTCAAAGCGCTTCGGAAATATCCTGAAGGCCGTAAGCGCGAATATCAATGCTTTCCTGACGGAGCGGCGCCTGTGCAGATACATGGTGTCCGTGGATGCCTGCCAGCAGGCATGGTAGTGTACCCTGTTGCGCGTAAACTCATGCTTCATACCGGGCCAAAGCATGGTGTAGAAGTGCACCTCATTGCTCCTCGCCAGGCCCTCTGACTCTATTTTATCGATCTTCTCTATCCCGCCGGCATGCCATGGGTAAGGAAAGTCGTAGACGAACGCAATTTTCATGTAACCATCGGTGCCTCTTATCCTTTATCTATCATCTCTTTAGCCTCTTCTCCAGCGCCTTAAGCGGAAGCGCATTGAGAACCCTCTCCTTCGTTAACCACCCCCTCCTCGCCGTCCCTACTCCGTAGCGCAGCATCTGATAGTGCGTGGTGCTATGCGCATCGCTGTCGATAGAAAACATGACCTTATACTTTGAAGCAAGCAATATATTTGTATCGTTGAGGTCCAACCTGTTCGGCCAGGAGTTTATCTCGAGCGCAACATTGTTGTCCTCGCACGCCTGCGCGACCGCATCGAGGTCTACATGGTACGGCTCGCGCTCGCCTATCAGCCTCCCTGTAGGGTGCCCCAGCACGTCTACCATCCCACTTCCGACGGCTCTGACCACCCTTTCGGTCATCTCCTCTCGG
Source organism: Candidatus Micrarchaeaceae archaeon (assembly GCA_027310535.1). Taxonomy (GTDB): domain Archaea; phylum Micrarchaeota; class Micrarchaeia; order Micrarchaeales; family Micrarchaeaceae; genus A-MIC-10. The sequence goes on along the minus strand of DAIDAQ010000034.1, from coordinate 8,532 downwards.
CCCATCTTGAAGAATGTATGGACTGACCCTACAATGCAGTCCATGGCGCCAAGCGTGGTGCTTGAAAGGTCCAGTCTCCCGTCCTTGAGTATGTCAACCTCTGCACCTTTTAGCACCCTGAATTTTTCGCCAAAGGAACTGTTGAGTCTGTCGACTTTGTTGTTGAAGGCAGCGAACTGTGCGTCATTCATCCCCTTTGCGACCCTGAGGCTCTTCGTGTGGTTGGTTGCGGCGATGTAAGCAAGCCCTGCACCTGCTGCCGCCTCTGCCATCTCCTCTATGGTGCTTGTGCCGTCCGTCTCCCTTGTATGTGTATGGAGGTCACCTTTCAGGTCCCCGAGCTCTACGAGCTCCGGTATCTTGTGCAGGAGGGAGAGCCCGATCTCGCCCCTTGCCTCCCTCATCTCAGGCGGCACGTACTGCATGCCCAGCCTCTCGTATATCTCGCGCTCGTCCTCGCTCGCTATTATCTTCCCAGACCTCGCATAGAGCCCGTATTCGTTAAGCTTGTAGCCCCTCCTTATCGCTATCTTCCTGAGCCCGATGTTGTGCTGCTTGCTGCCTATGAAATACTGCTGCGCCGCACCAAAGCTCTCTGGAGGAAGAACGCGCAGATCACACGTGACCCCTATCCTAAGTGCAACAGTAGTACGCGTGGGGCCTCTGCTGACCACACTTTCCACATCGCCGAGTGATGTGAAGGCCTCCATCGCCTTTCCTGCGGTCCTTGAGATCGCAAGTATGTCGATGTCCCCTACGGTTTCCTTCATGCGCCTCGTCGATCCCGCTATAACCGCCTTGTCAACGACCTTGGCTGAGAGGAGAAGCCTGACTATTGACTCTGCCTCAGGGAGTGCGTCGCCGAGCAGTATCCTGCCCTTGCTGCTTTCGAGGAGCTGCATGCTCCTCCTGAGCATCTCCTCGCTCCGCTCGCCGAAGCCCTCAAGGGAGGAGACTTTGTGGGCCTCGACTGCAGACTTCAGGTCGGCAAGGCCCTTGACACCAAGCTTTCTGTAGAGCATGACAGCCTTCTTCGCCCCCATCCCCTCAAGCGTGAGCAACTCCCTGAAGTTGATTGGATACCTTAGTTTCAGCTCTTCGTACTTTTTCATCCTGCCCGTCTTTATGAACTCCTCTATCTTTCCAGCTATCCCTGCACCTATCCCTGGCAGTTTCATTACTGCTTTTGCGCCGCCACCCTTGTATACCTCCTCTATCGGCTGCTGCAGAGAGAGCAGGGTAAGTGCGGCATTCTTGTAGGCGCGCACCTCAAAGCGGGAGGTCGCAGTCTCATCGACACTGAGCATGTCTGCAATCTCGTCAAGCATCTCTGCGATCACGCGGTTCTGCATGGGCAGGTATCTCATAAAGAGTAATTAAGCTAATTGCTCCTTTGCCCACTGCTTAGATATTTAAGCCTTTCCAGCCTTATAGTCATGAGTAGATGATAAAGTCAAAGAGAGTTTATGACGAGGCCAACATAACCGATGGGGACAGGGTGCTCGTCGAGAGGTCGTGGCCCAGGGGGATAAGGAGGAGCACTACCAACATCGACTACTGGATCAAGGATGCTGGTCCGAGCGAGGAGCTCAAGAGATGGTACCTTCATAATCCTGGCAGGTGGGCGGAGTTCAAGGAAAGGTACAAGAGAGAGCTGCAGGACGGCAGGGCGATCAAGAAGCTTGCCGCCTGCATAGCTGACAAGGACCCTGTGACGCTGCTCTACATGGGCAGCGACAAGAGGCGCAACATAGCTGCCGTGCTGATCGAGGTCCTCAACTCAAAAGTGGGGAAGGAGCTGCTGGCAAAGCTGTCACCGTACAGCCATGACCATAACGGCGGCATAATAGCGCAAGCGCAGCAGCTTACCTGAATGCACCAGTGATAGAGATGAGGGCAATAATGGACACGAGCTCGATCCTGTTCGCGCTGAGGCACAGGAAGGACATATTCGCGGCGGTGGGCAAAGAGTTCCCCTCTCTGCAGGTTGTTGTCTCGAGGGGCATCGTGGCTGAGCTGAAGGGCATAGGGTTAAACAGAGGTAAGAAGGGCGCTGCCGCAAGGCTGGCGCTCGCGATGTTAAAGGTTAAAAATGTTAGCGTCTATAATAGTGGAATGGACCCTGACAGGTGGATACTCCGGGAGGCTTCACACCGATACAGCCGGATAATCATAACTAACGACACGCTGCTGGCCCAAAAGGTCTCTCTGCTGGGAGCAAGGTGCTTCAAGGTCTCTGTCTCGGGAAGGCTAAAGAGGTATTTGCAATTTTGACTGGTGAACCAATGTACACACTCTATTCAGTGAAAGACACGTTTTCATTGCCCGCGTCTGAGTTTGGCAGGGACGTCGAAGAGGTTGCCGAAGAGGTTTTGCGGCGCAAGTACGAGGGTAAGATAGACAAGGAGATGGGTGTCATTGTCGTGGTCTTCAACGTAACAAACGTAAGCGACGGCGTCATCTACCCCGGGGATCCTGCAACGAAGCACGATGCCGAGTTCGAGGTGCTCGCGTTCATGCCAAAGGTCGATGAAGTTGTGGCGGGTGAAGTGACAGAGCTGACAGAGTTTGGCGCGTTCGTAAGGATAGGCCCAATGGAGGGCCTTGTACACGTCTCGCAGATAGCCAACGAGTTCATCTCTTACGATAGGAAGACGCAGATCTTCGTCACAAGGCAGAAGAAGGCGATGCTAAAGAAGGGGGACAGCGTTTATGCCAAGATCTCGACAGTGAGCATGAAGAACTCTGTCAAGGACTCAAAGATCGCGCTGACGATGAAGCAGGAAGGGTTCGGCAAGGCGGAGTGGCTGAAGCAGCAGCTTGCAGCACAGAAGGAGAGGGGGAAGAGGGGCAGGAGGTGAGGCTATGGCGGAAGAAAAGGCATGCAAGAAGTGCGGAATGATAATCAGTCATGGCAACACATGCCCTGTCTGCGGATCAAAGGAGCTCTCTGCAAAGTGGAGCAGCTACATAATAGTGATAAACGCGGAGAAGTCGCAGATAGCCCAGAAGCTAGGAATCAACATTAACAGTACCTTCGCAGTGGATGTAAAGTAGCCAAGGCAGCAGCAGGAACTCCGGCGTGGCTATAACTTCCCTTGTACCTGGCAATATCCGCGACTGGAACAAGGTTTTCGAAGTGCGCAGAGTGCTCAAGAAAAGCGGCACATTCATCTTCCCGGCGCCCGTTCCATTGACGGATTCTGCCGTCACTGCAAGGAAAGATCGGCGCAAGCCCCTGGTGCTCCAGAACTACTTTGACGAGAGCCTGCATTATTTTTCATGGAAAGAGTATGGGAATAAAGGCGGACTTGAGACCCAAGTGCCAGAGTACCATAAGATATACGAAACGATAATCGAGTAATCCTGAAGAACAAGTTCGAGATAGGTGATTTGAGGGCACTGTGCCGCGGTCGAGAAGAGTAAGCGGCTCTTCAGGGACAGATACCGCGATTACAGCAGGATATCAACATTCAGGGTGCGGAGGAAGCTCACGAAGAGGTAGCCGCCACTTGCTTGGTAGCTTCCTCTTTCTTCTCTTCGCGCCTGTATTGCTCTTCTACATTGATGTTCGAGACGCCCTTCATGGTCTCGAATACAGCACGGATAAGCGCAGCCTTATCCACATAATAAGCCTCGTCTTTTTTCTTGTCTGGCCCGTACTTTAGCAAGACGGTGCTGTCCTGCAACTGCGCCTCTGAAGGCTCCACGTCGTATGCTTGGCCCAGCGCCTTTATCCTTTCTGCATCGCTCTTCGGGTTCCCTACAATCTTGATTTCATATTTTATATCATGCCCGGCGTACGGGTGGTTCATATCGACTGTCACCCTGCCCGAAGCGACGTTCCTCACCGTTGCAACCATGCCGTCGAGGTTGACTCTCATCCCAGGATGCGGGTCGACCCCCATCTCCCTCATATCCGACAGTCTCATAACGCGGATATAGTCCTCGTTGCGCTTCCCGAACGCATCATCAGGCCCGAAGGTGAACTTTTCATGCTGCCCCACGGACATCCTCCTCAACTCCCTGTCGAGCCCATTTATCACCCTGCTGAAGCCAAAGATTATCAGTCTCCTGCCGTAATGCATGTGCTTGTCGTATATTCCGGCATCGCGCGCCGCCTTCTCGTCAGTAGTCTCAATAATCTTGCCATCTGCTGAATCGTACGCGCTGTACTCTATCTCTACGAAGTCGCCATCTGAAAATGCCATCAAACCACTTAGTATTTTATAGATTTTACTGGAGATACCTATTAAAATACGCGCTTTTGGTGCTTTACATGGACGAAAGGAAGAAAAAAATACTCACGCTACTGGGGTCGCTCTTTGTGCTGGTCATCTTCATAACAGGGTATGCGGCAAGCGGGGATGGCATCTCTGGGGGTAATTCAAGAAGCAACGAGAGCAATAGGAGCTCGAACGTGACTTACTATCCTGCCTTCGGAGTGGCAAACGCGGTAGTGATAGGCTATGGCAACCTGACAGAGCTCAATCTCTTGAACGTCAGCTCAGCCAACTCCATACTCGATGCGCTGAATGGGATGCAGGCGAACAACACGATAAGCGCATACAGCCAGCTGGGCAGCACAGTAAATGTCTACCTTAATGGCAGCGCATACGCATTTGAGCAGCTATTATCAGGCTACGCAGCAGGCAACTATATCTCTTTCTCTGCAACAGAGTACGTCGCCCTGCCGATAACCGCGAACATGACCCCCGCCGGCTCAAGGCAGCAGGTTCCGGTTTACTTCACAGCAAAGAGCTACCCCCTGCAGAAGGGCGCTCTTGATCCACTCAATTCGACAGTGAGGGTCAGCATAAGCACAGAGATATCAGTTAACGGCGTGTCGTATGTGGCTGGTAGGAATACAACACTGAGGCAGGTCTGATGCTGGGTAAGGGCGAACGTGAAACGATCTACAAGTATGCGCTCAAAAACGCGTACGATTACGGCAGCGCCAAGCTGCCAAGTGTACTGAGCAGGGTGCTGCCGCTTATGCCCCGGCACAGAAAAAACGTCAAAGACCTTGCAAGGGAGGTTGTCATTGTGGTTGATGAGGTTAACAGACTCGACAGAGATCAGATCGAAGTAGAGTACCATAAGTACGAAGGCGAATTCAGGGAAGAAATGAAGAAGAAGGACAGGGAGGGAAAACCAAAGCTAACTATAGAAGGCGCAGAGATAGGCAAGGTAATAACACGCTTTGCGCCGGAACCGAGCGGCTACATGCATATAGGCCACTCAAGCGCCGCGTTCATAGCAAGGGAGCTGGCCGATATATACAAGGGCAAATGCTACCTCTACTTTGATGACACAAATCCGGAGAAGGAAAAAGCAGAGTATGTTGACGCATTCAAAAGAGACCTCGCGTGGCTCGGCATAAAGTTTGACAAGGAGTACTACGCAAGCGACAGGATCGATAAGATGTACAAATACGCCAGGGAGCTCATGGAGCGCGGCAGAGCATACGTCTGCACCTGCAGCGGCGAAAAGGTGAAGGAGGACAGGTTCAACCGCAAAGCCTGCGGGCACAGGGATGCAGGCCCAGGGGAAAACCTTGACCTGTTCGACAAGATGCTCGGGGGAGAGTTTGATGAGGGCGGGGCAATTGTCAGGTTCAAAGGCGAGACGTCTTCCGACAACACTGCACTGAGGGACCCCACCATACTAAGAATAAAAAAAGTGCCGCATTACAGGCAGGCCGGCAAGTATATAGTCTGGCCAAACTACGACCTGAACACCCCGATAAACGACTCACTAGAGGGTGTGACAGACGCGCTGCGCACAAGGGAATACGAGCTGAGGGACGCCCTTTACTTTGAGGTGCTCGACGCGCTCGGGCTCAGGAAGCCACGCCTCCACCTGCATGCCAGGACATTCATACTCGGGCAGCCAAAAGGGAAGCGGTTCATAAAGGAGCTCATCGACAGGAAGTCAGTCTTGGGCTGGGATGACCCACGGCTTACCACCATCGCCGGTCTGAGGAGGCGGGGTGTTGACCCGCAGGCAATAAAGGATTTTGTCCTGGACATAGGCATGAGCAAGAACGAGGGTACCATAAGCATAGAGAAGCTCCTCGCTGGGAACAGGAAGATTATAGACCATGTTGCCAAGCATCTATATTTTGTCGAGAACCCGATCATGCTGACAATCAACAATGCTGCGCCGCTAACGGCAAAACTGATGGTCAGGAAGGACAGCAGCGAAACCAGGGAGTACAAAATATCCGGCGTGTTCTACGTAAGCAAAGTAGACGCAAACGGGCTCATTGCAGGGGATATGGTAAGGCTCAAGGACCTGACCGATGCAAGGGTTGTCTCCACAGACAATGGGATAATCTGCGAACCAGCAGTGGGCGGAATGGGCAGTGTACTGCAGTGGGTCAGCGAGGGGAACTATCTCCCGTGCAGCGTGCTAATCCCAGGCATGCTTCTCGATGGCAATGGAAACATGGCCCCAGACAGCCTAAAAGTCGCAAAAGGGTATGTTGAGAAGTACGCAGGAAAGCTTGAAGAGCATGACATTGTGCAATTCGAGAGGTTTGGATACTGCATACTCGATGACAAAGAGAAAATGCAGTTCATCTTGGCCTCGAAATAGCTACTTCTTTCTCAGCACGACAAACAGGTGCAGGCTGTCGAACGGCTCGAGGTCAACCTTTTCGACCAGTTCAAACATGCCATGGAGCTCGGCCAGCTCCTTCCTGAAGACCTGCTCCGGCCTTTTTGAGACATCGATGCTCTGCGACTTTATTACGAAGTAGGCATAGCCCCCCCTCTTGAGGAACTGCGCGTTCTTTTTCAGTATCTCTGCCTGGTTCCTCGCCGAGACGTCCTGGTAAATTATGCTGCATTCGGGCACGGCGCCGGAGTACTTCTCGACGTCATTGGCGTCGCAGAGCAGTGGGAGCATGTTCTGCCTCTCCTCACAAACAGGGATGAGCTCGCGCATGTTGCGCTCCGAGAACTCGACGCAGAATACCGCCCCTTCCCTGGCGATGTCGCCAACGTGGCTTGCGGTCGTGCCTGTCGCTGCACCGAGGTAAAGGACAACGGAATCTGCTTCGAACTTTACCGCCTTGAGGCCATTGAGGATCGCGGCAGCTAGCTTGCTGCGGTATGGATTCCACAGCCTGTACTCCTTTCCATCAAGCTCGACTAGTTCTTCCCCGTATACTTTCCTTCCCCTTGACGAGTTCTCTGTGGCAAGCCTGCTGTTTATCCTGTATATTCCGTCAAAGAGCCTCTTTGCTTCCATTTATACACTGGCTGCCTGTCAGGCCTTCTCTAGGTGGCGGACCGGCACCACCAGCGTCCTTGTCGCGCCCATGTTCCTCACCCGGACGACATAGGCAGAGCCTCTCCTGCCGATCACTGTTCCTATCTTGCCCCTGTATCTGGGGTGCGGTATGTCCCTGAAAGCACCCTTTGGCACTATTGCCACCCTGTCCCCGCTGCTGAACTCCTTTATGGCAGAGTCGATGCTGAGCAGCGATGGCCTGTGGTGCCTTGCCAGATGCCTTGACCTGCCGCTGAATAAGCCTGTTGAACGCTTCGACATAGGATCACTGCAAAGTTTAGTTAGGCTGCGCAATCTATTTATACTTTGGCAGAGACAGAAGTGCGATCAGCATGGCAAAGCAAAACCCGCAGGGCGGCTCGCCGAGATACCTACATGTAAAGCTCAAGCCAACTTACGAGGTGGTTAACCTTGTGGCAAGCGCGGAGTTGAACGTAGAGCTCGACCTCTACGGCCTGGCAAAACTGTCTAGGGATGTGGACTATGAGCCGGAGCAGTTTCCTGGTGCGATCTTCAAGGTGAACGAGCCCAAGTTAAAGGCAGCGCTCCTGCTCTTCAACTCCGGGAAGATAATCTGCACGGGGGCAAAGACAAAGGAGGACGTTGAAAAGGCAGTGGACCACGCAGTGCAGCTTGTGAAGAAGTATTCGAACCAGCATGGCGGAAGGAGCTCATGACCGGCAGGGCCGGAACGGGCGCTGCCGAGAGAAGGTTTAAATACCTTAGTGTTTAAATATATACCGCGCAAAATTGATTTGGATAAGGCAATATTACGCTAGTTCTGTAACAACCCTATTCTCATCCACCCGGGGCGTATCTTCTGATACGTCCCGACATTTCTACCGCTCAGCGCAAGCTCTGCAGCGCCGAAGAAAAGGTAGGTTTTCATTGGAGTACTATTTGTTCCATGTACCGTTGAAGATGACGTTGTAAGAGAAAGCATTGTTGTCGTTCCCAGAGTAGTCATTTGCATCGCCGTTCAGGGGCCACCAGCCGACGAGGTTATAGTAATCGATTGGTGCACCACCTATGCCTTCCTTATAGAGGTACTGGACATCGCTCGCGGAGAGCGTGACGTTGTAGAACTGGACATTGGCGATGGTTCCCTGATGGTAAGCGGGACCCCAAAATATCATGGATGAAGCTCCTCCTATACTCACCAAACCGTTTGGTAGGGATGGGGCGAGACCGGAAATCGTCCTTGTATACGCCTGCGCACCATTCACGTATAAA
>DAIDAQ010000020.1 GCA_027310535.1 Candidatus Micrarchaeaceae archaeon | reverse complement strand
CTACAAGCCTGCAGTGACTAAGATAGTGGGCATGAACAACGGCACTGACCAGATGGAGGAGGCCACATGCGGCGGCCTGATAGGTATTTCGACAGGGATAGACCCGAGCTTCGTGAAGGCCGACAGCCTGGTAGGCAATGTCGTCGGGCACGTTGGCAAGCTGCCCCAGGCGGTCAGGCAGGTGTCGGTGAAGTACACGAGGATCGCGAGGGGTGACATAAGCGAGCAAGGGATGAGGGAGGGTGAGCCGCTGATCCTAGGGATAGGCACCGCTACTGTCGTTGGCTACATAATCAAGGCAAAGAAGGACAACCTGCAGGTTGGGCTCAACAGGCCTGTCTGCACCGGCGCAGCGATGAAGATTGCGGTGCTCAGGAACATAGAAAAAAGGTGGAGGCTTACCGGGTACGCCGTGCTGAAGCAGTAGCCGGTCTAATGGAAGAGGTGCTGTCAGCCATCCTCCAGGCCAGAATCCTCGCAGTCTACCTCATAGCCGCAGTTGCGGCACTTCTGCCTGCAGGATTTCACGCCGCGCATTGCGTCCTTGTTGCAGTTCGGGCAGACCAAGCCATCACGGGGTTACCCTCCTGCGGTCCCTGGGGAAGAGCGCTGCCTCCCTTATGTTCTCAGCCTCGACGACCTGCATTGCCAGCCTTTCGAGCCCTATGCTCCACCCGGCGTGGGGCGGCGCCCCGCATCTCATCGCGTTGATGTAGGGCTCAAACCCTTTCGGATCCAGCCCTTTCGTCCTCAGCGACTTTACCAGCACCTCAGGCAGGTGAATCCTCTGCGCCCCGCTCAATACCTCAAGGCCCTTGTATATCAGGTCGAAGCTGTTGCACAGCCTTTCGTCGCCCTCTTTCGGCATCGAATAGAAAGCCCTCACTGCGGTCGGGTACTCCTTCACTATGACCGCATCACCGTATATCCTGCAGAGCATCCGCTCGTGTTCTCTCGTAAAGTCGTCGCCTGAAACCATCGTCTCTCCGTTCCGGTTTATCGCGTCGACCGCTTCGGAGTACGTGATTACCTTTACCATGGGGACTTCAAGGTCCACCCCTAGAATCTCTAGCTCCCTCTTGTTCCAGGCCTTCACGCTCTCGAGCATCGCAGTAAAGATATCGGAGAGGGCGGCGATCGCGTCGTTGTGGTCGGCGAATGCCATCTCTATATCCATCTGCGTCGCCTCTGTTATGTGGTACGTGGTGTTCGACTTCTCCGCCCTGAAGACGGGCATTACCGTGAAGACAGTGCCAAGCCCGCCTATCACGGCAAGCTGCTTGTACAGCTGAGGAGACTGGGCCAGGTACGCCTTCTTCTCGAAGTAATCGATGGAGAAGAGCCCTGAGCCCCCCTCTGTCGCCTCCTCGACTATCGACGGCGTGCGTATGTGGACGAAGCCCCTCTTTGAGCACTCGCTTACAAAAGAATTCACAAGCGTAGACTCTATCTTGAAGACCGAGGAGCTCTCTACCCTCCTCAGGTCTATATACCTGTAGTTCAGGCGAACATCGAGCTCTGCATCCACTTTACCGGTAACTTCAAACGGGATCTTTGCTGACAGCGGGTTGAGGTCAGCAACCTTTATTGGGAGGATCTCAAAGCCCGCCCTGGCCTCCCTGTTCTCCGAGACTGTGCCGGTAACCTGGAGGACGCTCTCCTTTGGCAGCGACATAGCGGAGTACGTGGCTCCATCAGTCACCCCCTTCTTGCCTGTCACCTGCACTATCCCGGTAGGGTCCCTCAGCAGGATGAACTTCAGCTTCCCAAGCTCCCTTATCTCATGCACCCAGCCGGCGAGCACGACCTCCCTGCCGTTCATGTTCTTTGAGAGGTCCGCTATCCTGTGGGTGAAGAGCACGCTATCACTGTTGTCTGGATGCTATAAGAAATCTGCAAAGCTATTTATGCTTTTTATGCGCGCTGCAGCGGCAGGGAGGGAAGCATTCATCCCTTGACCAGGGTTATCTGTATTGCGCTGACCTTCGACTTTGTACCGTCCTCGTTGGTGAGTTCCTCGCTCGATGTCCTTATCGATTTCTCCTGCAGGTTGGGCATGAACCTGTTTACGACTATCTCCTTTACGTCAACTGCCTTCGAGATTGCATTCCCCCTTGCCTTTATCGATACTTCGTTCATCCCGTTGTTGAACTGGGTGACCACGGCGAGTACATAGTTCATCGTCTGTTTCTTCCCGATGTAGACTATGTTTTCTGGCTTTCTCTCTATAGGTTGCGTGTTTTCTGGCATGCTCTCACCTCGTCCAGCATGCTAGTCCGTTTTAACTATTTAGCACTTTCGGCAAACGGGCGGCACCCGCATCCGAGGAGAAACAAGGTGTTAGAAACTTCCGCTACTTCAGTTCTAGCCGTTCCATCGGCAGTTATTTATACTTCCTGTGAGAGGAGAGATCGAGGTGGGGGAATGACTGTAGCGTACAGGACGAAACGCGAAAGATTGGAGGAGGTGAAGAGCAGGGCACTCGAAGTGCTCAGCAGGGCCGATCTCGGAACCGTCTACAATGCTGCAGAAATCGGCTGCGATCCAGCGGGTATCGACAGCGCGGTGAAGGTGCTGCTCGCTGAGAAGCTTGTTGAAAGCATCTCGAATGCGAAGCGCTACGCAAAGAAGCTCGGGCAGAGGAAGATAGGCGCATCGACGTTTCTGATAGCCGCGCAAGAGAATAGATGGTAAGTGGAGAGAGGGTAACTGGCTTCCGCAGAAGCGCTGAGGTTAGGTAGGGCCAGCCTGGAAGATGCAGCTATATGCCTACCAGGAAGTCGCTGTCTTTCTTGTCAAGCCTGTAGGCCCTTTCAAGGAATCCATAGGTGTCCTCCTCCCCCCCGGCGTGCCTTGCGATCTTTTTCACAAGGGGGAGGATGCTGGTTCGGATCTCGCGAACGCTTGCGTGCATCCTCGTCTGCAGCTTCTCCGCTATCTCTATCTCCCTCTCCTTCGTGCCCTTATGCTTGCTCAGGTCGGTTATGATCTTTGGGAAGGAATAGCGCTCAGCGTTGCTCGGGTAGTCTGTCTTGGCGAGCGAGACGCCAGACGAAAGCATTACATTCATGTATCTCCACAGTCCGTACCGCTGCGAGGTTTCCGCCCTTGACGAGTAGACTGTTGCATCGGAGAGGCTGTTGAACGCCCTGCTCCTGTCGTCCATCTTCAGGTACCTCTTCTCTATGTTCTCCTCGAGCCAGCGGATCAACATGTCCTTGTCTACGTTGCAGTTAGCCGCCGCGGCGAGCGGCCCCTTCAGCGTATTTGCGTAGAAGATCTTTTCCAGCGTTTCGAAGATGTCCTTCTTTGAGTCCCTCTGCCCTATCGCCTCCAGCACATCCTCGGCGCTGCCTCCCCCTGCAAAGGCAAAGAGGTCGTTCAGCGCGCCCCTTACATCGCCGTTCGACCTCTGCGCAACGGCGTAAAGCGCGGTGTCTGTCGCGCCTATGCTCCTGGCTGCAGCCACCTTCTTCAGCAGCGCCGCTATCGCCTGGGTCTCTACGCGCTTGAACTCTATCCTATCGACTGCTTCCCTCAGGAAGGAGATGCGCCTGTCCCAGTAGCTGTTGGCAGTGAAGATTATAGGGTTCTTCGATCTCCTGATAAGCTCCGTGATCGCACCAGCGGCCCCGGAGTCAAACCTCGACGCTAGCTCGTCGACCTCGTCAAGGAATATCAGGCTTTTCCTCCCGAAGACATTGCAGTTCGTTGCCGCAGGCATCAATACCCTTTCTATCATCCCACTATCCCTGTGCTCGCTCGCGCTCAGCTCTACGACGTGCCATCCCCTCTCCGCTGCGAGCGCATAGACCGCCGCGCTCTTCCCCGTGCCTGTTGGGCCGCAGAGCATCAGCGGCTTCCTCTTCACCCCCTTTTCCACGGAAGCAGCAAAGAGGATGATCGCGTCCACCGCGTTCTTGTTTCCTATAATGCCGCTGAGCCTGCCCGGCCTATAAAGCACTGTTGAACCCTCCATGGTGAGCGACCGCTAGTGTTTCACAGGCAATATATAAATAGGTATAAAAGCGAATTGGTTGTAATGTTACATTGCAGCAGACCGCAAGTTAGACCACAAGCAGAAGCGCATGATTGTATGAGGCAAACACCGGCAAACCCGCCCGCCCACCTGGCCATAATACCAGACGGCAACAGGCGATGGTCAAAGCAGAAGAACCTGAACCTGCTTAGGGGCTATAGCAACGGCGTCAGGAAGTTCATAGAGGTGAGCATCTGGGCGAAGTCCTTCGGGGTGAAGATGATATCCCTCTGGGCACTCTCTACTGACAACATAAGGAACAGGAGCAGGGCTGAGCTGTCGACGCTCTACTGCCTGTTCATAAAGGCGACAAACGACCCTGATATAATTAGGATGCTAAAGGAGAACAATGCGAGGGTGCGCGTCATCGGGAATACAAGGATCCTGCCGAAGAGCCTGCGCGCCGCACTGAGAGGCCTTGAACGGCGCACGCGCTACTACAACAGCTTCTTCATCAACATACTCGTCGGCTACGGCGGAAGGGAGGACATAGCGTATGCGGCTAACAGGATCGCGAGGAATGGTGGCAGGTTCAGCTGTGAGAACATACGCGAGAACCTGATGAGCGCGAACATACCAGACGTTGACATGATAATAAGGACGTCAGGCGAGGCTAGGCTGTCCGGGCTCCTGCCGTGGCAGGGTGCATACTCAGAGCTTTACTTTTCCAACAAGTACTGGCCTAGCTTCACGAAGAACGACCTCAAGACCGCAATAGCCTCGTTTTCCAGGAGGGAGAGAAGGTTCGGAAGGTAACTGCAACCGTGTTTTTGATGGGAGAGAGCAAGTCAGTGTTAGATTATGGGAGATACTTCGGCAAGAAGCTCCCAGGCGCCTGGGCTCTCATTGTACTCCTGCTGCTGTTTTCCGCGCTCCTGAGCATCGCCTCTTCAGCCGTCGTCCATGGACTGGACTACGGGTTTCTCGACATTGTGCTTGTAGGCCTGACAGTCTGCCTCTTTGCCGTTGTGACGCCGACGCTCCTGACCACGATATTCATCAAGATGGCGACGAGGAACATGCGGATAAAGCACATACTGTTTATGTCGTTCATAGGGGGGCTGGCTTTTGCGATATTCATCTTTGCCAGCAGCATGCTCTACCGCTTCTTCGGCGCAGCGGTAGCCGCCGTGGCCGTCGTTGTCGGGGCGGCGAGCATCTTCGGCTGGTGGTTCTTCACAGAGAAGATAATAGCTGCGAGCACGCATAAGGGCGCCCTCCTCGCGCTCATCCAGCCGACGCTTTTCCTGCTCTTCTTCATCGCGTCGAGCGGCTTCCTCTTCTCCTCCGGCACACCTACGAACATGCTGCTCATAAAGCTCTACGCCGGTATCTTCGTTTTCGGAATAGTTATCTATGCGATTATCCTCTTCTTCAACAGACCCGTGAAGAAGGCACTAGGGTTCAACGCGTTCGATTTCTTCTCTGCAATAATCCAGGAGTGGCTGTTCGGCATAAGCGCGTACAAGCCCTTCACCTTCAACTACGGCACCCCTTATGACATACCAGTGCAGGCAGTGACGTTTGGCAAGAAGAACGAGAAGGCGGTCTTCGTGGTACCGATGCTGCACTACGGGGTTATGGGCAACATCGGCGGGAGCAGCTTCCCCAGCCTGCTGGAGAAGTATGGTAACCAGAAGTACAGGCTGGCGACCTTTGTTATGCACACCGCGGTGAACGAGGACTTTAACCCCGCCTCAGCGTGGCAGCTTCCGCGCCTGAAGGGCGCCCTGGATCAGCTGCTCAGGAGTGCGAAACCGGCGCCGAGCAGCATGTCGTATTCCGAGGGGAGGTGCGGGGCTTCGAAGGCGGTGGAGCTCTCGTTCGGGAATGTCTCGATAGTCTCATTCACCAGGGCGCCGAGGGTCACAGAGGACATATCCCCTGAGGCTGCTGTGCTATTTAGGCACATGCTTGCAGGCAGGTGCAAGAACATTGTCCTGCTTGATGCCCACAACTCCCGCTACGAGAGCGCGCCCGCTGAGGAACTGGAAGGGATAAGGTTCAACTCCAGGTACATGGAAGAATATGTCGGTGCAATCAAGAGGCTGAAGAGGCTGCACCACTCGAAGAGGGCAGAGATTGGTTTTGCCAGCACAGACATTTATGGGCACCTGCACGGCAACCGCGACATCGCGCGCGGCAATCTCAATGTTGCTCTGTTCAGGTTCAACAGCTTCACCTACGCGATGCTGCTCTTCAACGCGAACAACATGAAGCCGTCGCTCCGCAGCGAGATTGTGTCGCACGCCCGCAGGGCCTACGGCATAGAGGCAGAAGTCTTCACTACAGACACCCATGCCGTGAACTCCATAAGCCTCAACGCCAGCAACGTGCTCGGGAGAGAGACCAGGTTTTCCGAGATCAGGGAAGCCATCAACAGCTGCATGGAGACCGCACTCGCCGCGATACAGGAATGTCCGGTAGGCTACTCAGAGACGTTAATCAAGAAGTTCATGATATGGGGGCGCAACTCAAGGGAGAGGATGCTTGCCGTGCTCGGCACGGTCTCTGTCATCGCGAAGGTGATCATCCCGATCCTTATAGCCGCCGGTTTCCTTCTCGCCGCTTGGGTGGTCTCTGTAATCTAAGGGAGAAATAATTGGAAATAGAATATTTGTTAAGGATGAACTATAATCAGTGGCACGCCAATGGTATACCTAAGATTCGGATCCCTACGTTCGGGATTGCATATTAGGTATTTGGTTAGCTCAGGCAGAAATAGCTATATTTGCCTTTATACAAATCGCCATAACCCTCAGATGGATTTGACTTTCTGAGCAAGTTCATCACTTTATGAG
>DAIDAQ010000015.1 GCA_027310535.1 Candidatus Micrarchaeaceae archaeon | reverse complement strand
GGTCTACATAGGATACAAGTCATACACGCTAGGGAGCGTACTCAGGCTTTCAGAGATACCAAAGGGCATACCTATATATAACATAGAGCTCAGGCCAGGCGATGGTGGCAGGCTGGTCAGGACTGCGGGCTCGTCAGCATTCATATCGGCACACGGCGAAGGCACCGCCATGGTGAGGATGCCGTCAAAGGCCAGCCTCCTGCTTGACGGGGAGTGCAGGGCGCAGCTCGGCGTCGTATCGGGAGGCGGGTTCCACGAGCAGCCGCTCGTCAAGGCTGGCAAGAGCCATTACATATTCCATGCGCTTAACAGGACATGGCCGACAAACAGGGGGGTGAAGATGAATCCCGTCGACCACCCATTCGGAGGGAAGCAGCACCACAAGGGCAAGTCCAGCATGACGTCAAGGAATGCTCCTCCGGGCAGGAAGGTCGGGCACATAGCCGCAAGGCGCATAGGCAGAAAGAAGTGATATCATGGTCGAAAGGATAGTGTTCAAGGGGATGACCGCAGACCAGGTCTCCAAGCTGACAGGGGAGAAGTTCCTGGAGCTGATAAGCTCGCGCGCCAGGCGCAGCATCAGGAGAAACTTCCTGAAGTACAGGCAGCTCTCCGCAAAAGTCGAGAGATACAGGAAGGCAAAGACAGACAAACCCATAAAGACACACGTGAGGGAGGCAGTGATACCGCCCCAGTGGATCGGGATGAAGTTTGCGGTGCACAACGGCAAGGAGTTCCAGGGCCTTACCATAACGGCAAACATGGTCGGCTGCAGGCTGGGGGACTTCGCGTTCACTACAAAGCGAGTGCAGCACTCGGCGCCAGGGATAAGGGCGACGAAGGGAAGCAAGGCACTGGGTGAGAAGTGATGGAGTACTCATTCAACAGGGAGAGGGACGGCATCATATTTGCACAGATGCGCGATGTTAACGCCAGCTTCAAGGACCTTTGCGCGGTTTGTGATTCGATAAGGTATGCGCCTGTGCCGGCAGCCATTGCGGCGCTTGAAGGTGAGATGGCCGGTGCCGCGGTTCTATACAGGAGGCACAACAAGTACATGGGGTCAAGGCACGAGCTCGGTGGGCGCAAGGGAAGGTACCCGATGAAGTGTGCTGGCATAGTGCGGAAAGTGCTGCTCAATGCAATGGCAAATTCACGGAACAAGGGCTTCGAGCCAGACCTGATGGTGGTGGTGCACGCGGCGGCGAACAAGACAAACATAGTAAGGAGGGGTCCGTCAAAGGGGCAGCTCTTCATAGGAGGCAGCTACGGATATTCGACATCGCGCAGCTCTGATATTGAATTTGCAAAGGTCGAGATAGGCATAGCGAAGGGCACTGAAAAGGGCCTGAGCAGGAGGATGCGCCGCGCAGCAAAGAGGGCCGCGGAACACGCCCAGAAGGCGGAGAAGGCAGCCCCCGCAAAGGCCGCAAAGCCTGCAGCAGGGCCGGTAGCAAATGCGGTGAAACCAGTCCAGAGGCCAGAACAGCAGAAAACCGCACAAAATGGCAATGCTAATAAGGAGGCTGGGCCAAAGAAGGAAGAGACACGCAGCACAGAGCATAAGGCACCGGCTGGAAGGACCGAAGGCAAGCAAGAAGGGAAATGAGCATGGCAATAGAAAGAACATTCCTTGACGATGCGATAGTGAAATACGAAGTGGCGAAGTACCTTGGGAGGGAGATCGCCAAGGCAGGCTTCTCAAGGGTGGAGATACAGAAGACCCCTGTGATAACGCGGATAACTGTATATGTCCTGAACCCAGGCAGGGTTATCGGGAAGGGCGGCAAGACCATCGACATGATAACAGAGTCAATAAAGACCCGCTTCAGGCTCAGCAACCCTCAGATCAGCATTATAGAGGTGGGCAACAAGATGCTTGAACCGCTGCTTGTAGCGAGGGACATAGCTCAGAAGCTCGAAAGGGGGCTGAACTTCAGGAAGATTCTGCAAAGCACGCTCAGGAGCGTGATGGAGAACGGGGCCCTCGGCGCAGAGATAATAATCGGCGGCAAGCTCGTACCGAAGAACGCGCGCTCGAAGAGCATCAGGAAGAGCGTTGGCTACATACCGAAGGCCGGTGACGTTACCAACCTTGTCAGGGAAGGCGTTGCGACGGCGCTGCCGAAGTACGGTGCAATAGGCATAAAGGTCAGGATCGTCCCGCCAGGGACAAAGTTCCCGGACCGAGAGATAAAGGAGATAGAGCTTCCGAAGCTGATACTGCACAGTTGATGCGATGGATGTACTCCTGCCCGTAATAATCGCATTCCTGTCCATTGCAGTCCCGGGTGTGCTCCTCGCCCTCGCCCTTCTCAAGAACACAAGGCTTCACCTGTTTGAAGTGCTCGGTATAGGGCTGATATTCGGCCTTATCGCGCCGGCCACGCTGACATGGATTGAGTCCTACCTGATGAACTACATCAACTTCTTCGCCTTCTCTGCAGAGCTGTTCGAAGTGAATGCGCTGCTAATAACCATCGTAGCAGCGGCAATATGCTACAAGGAAGGGGTCTTTGACTCCGCCCTCAAGCTACTCTCGGCCAAAAAGGGCCATGCACCTGCGCCGGCAGGAGAGGGTGCAGAGCACCACGCAAACCACCAGCATAACGTGAAGGCATGGGTGTGGGCTCTGCTGTTGATCCTGATACTCATAACGCTCTATACGAGGCTGGAGAATATAGGTGTAAGCCCAACCTTCTTCCAGTTTGACTCATATTTTGACATGCTCAACACGCAGAGGCTTGTTGCCCTTGGCTACCAGCCTCTCTATTCGACATCAGCGTGGCCTGTAATGCAGAACGGCACCATCGTCAGGGTGCAGCCCCTCATCCCGTACCTGGAGGCTTACTGGTACGAGCTTGCCGCCGGGCTCAACAATTCACTGTCGTCTTTTGACACGTCCCTCATGAGCTATGTCAGCAGCATCTACCCGCCAGTAACCGCGGCGCTGCTCGTATTCGTGATCTTCGTCCTGCTGTACAGGGAGTACGATGAATATGTGGGGCTGGTTGGAGCGTCGCTCGCCGCCTCTGTTCCAATACTCTTCACAACATTCGTGGGTGGGCAGCAGCTCCTTCAGCCATGGGGTATCTTTTCGCTCTTCTTCTTCTTCATGGCGTATATGCTTGCCATAAGGGATCCGAAGAGCAAGCGCCTCGCGATACTTGCCGGCGTTGCATTCGCGTCGACCTTCCTAGGTGCACACTACTACACTGTAGACGCTGGGGTACTGGCGCTCTACATAGCGGTTCAGGGTATCATAAACTCACTGCGCGGTAGGACGAACAGAGACTTCTACAGGATGAACATCATCGTGTTCGCGGTGATAGCAGCCTTCCTGGTCGCCTATGAGCCGTACAATGCAGTATACGGTGGAGGGCTACCGTCCATACTCGGCATACCTATCGTGATAGGCTTCCCTGCGCTCTCGCTGCTCTTCGTCGCCGTCGTTGACCTGGTTCCAGGCTGGCTGGCAGGCAGGCGTATCCTGTTCAAGGACACAAGCACCAAGGCAAAGGCCGAATGGCTGGCGATTGTCCTGTTCTTCTCCGCTCTTGCGCTTCTGTTCACGCCACTCGGCAGCCCGTTATCCGGCCTGGTAAACCTCAGTATCAAGTTCACTACGCCATCGACGCCCCTCTTCATGACAGTGCAGGAATATGCGCCGACAGGGCTGTTCTACAACTTCGGTGCCGCCGGCATGGGCGTCATGGCCGCAAGCTTCTTCGGCGTTCCAGTAATGGTCTACCTGCTGCTGGCGGCGGCGACTGCACTGCTGCTGGGAGGCATCTTCTACAGGAAGTCCGACACCTCTGTTTTCTACCTGTTCATCTCGTTTCCGCTTGCAGTGGCCGCGTTCTCCGAGGTCGCGTACATACCTCACTTTTCGGCAGCGTATGTGATACTCTTCGGGATAGTGATCGGCGAGATAGGCGTCTTGGCGGGCAACGGCTTCAAGCTCCAGTTCCATGTCAACGAGGCTGCATCCTATCTGAAGAAGGCTTACGTGGAGCACAAGATGCTGATGTACGGCATCTTTACCGCCGCGCTCTTCTTCCTCTCCCCGTTCATCGCGCTCGCATTCATCCTTTCAATAATATTTATCGCAAAGCCGGCCGGTGTAAAGCCGTTGTGGGTGCTTTTCATCCTCATAGTGCTTTTCGAGGGTACAACGATAGCTTTAGGCCAGCCGATGCTCGGGGAGGCAGCGTCGATAACGCAGGCATTCTCCGCTGCATCGGTATACGCAAGCAACCAGCGCGGCGCATGCGGGATATTGGAAAACCAGTCAAACAGCGCAGGGTTGAACCTCTTCTGCAACCAGATACCCCAATATTGGCTGAATGCAATGGCATTCATAAAGAACACTGTCGGGCCTAACGGTGCACGTGTGCTGTCATGGTGGGACTACGGCGATTGGATAAACTGGTTCGGGCAGAGCCACGCAGTGTTGAGGGGCGACAACTCTGTCCCGAAGGAGGACTTCGCCACTGCTGCAATGTTCGTGCTCGGGCAGAACTACAGCTACGGCCCATCTGCGCTCGAGAACTTCATGAATACGAACCAGACAAAGTACGTGCTCTTCGACCAGGACCTTATTGGGAAGTGGAGTGCACTAGATTTCCTCGCCTGCGTCAATATAAACGCGACCTCCAGGGCATTCGCCATCTCGCAGGGCAAGCAGCAGAGCCCGCCGCAGTCGTTTGTGCTTGGCACCTCAACTTGCGAAGTCTCGCACGATCCCGAGTTTGCCCTCGTCCCTCTCCCGGTAATAGCACCATCAATACAGCAGCCCTCGCTAAGCAATTACTGCTCAATATCAAGCAACTCAACGCAGTACGCGCAGGCTTATCTCGTGATAGGTTCAGGGATAATAAACCAGAGCGCATGCGTCTCGCTGGACATAGGGGGCAATGGCGCCGCCCGACTTTACAGTGCAAACGGGAGCAAGCTCAATGCCTACATATCGTTCTCGCAGCAGCCGCTGGGAGCAACCAAGCTCACACAGAACGGCCCAACATACCTGCAGTACCTTGTGATATACACGCCTGACGGGCAGAACGGCACGATAACAAACGCGCCGACGCAGTTCTACTCCTCGAACTACTATAAGGGTTTCTTCCTTGGCAGCATACCTGGAATGACTGCCATCTACCCCACAGGGAGTGCCGGCAAGATCAATTACCTCAACGGCACATACCCTGTGAGGATATACGAGCTGAACAACTTTACCGGGACGCTGCCACGCGAAACGCCGAAGCCAAGCTACGTTGCCAACAACTACACAATCCCGTGAGCATAAACCAATAAAAGCGTTGGCGTGAAAGTCTTAGAGTGGGCTTGTAGCTCAGCCTGGTTAGAGCGGCGGTCTTATAGAGAACTTCTTGAAAAGAAGTTTTATCAGGGAGAAAGCCGTAGGTCGAGAGTTCAAATCTCTCCAGGCCCATTCATGGTCTGTCGATCAAGAAGGTGGGTCGAATGAAAAAATGGTTTAGAGCCAAATCTGGCAATTGGGTAATAAAAAGAAAGGCAGCAATCAGGCACAGATGTGTGGACTGCCATAATACTATCGGTATTAATGCAGAGTATTACCAAGTAAGAAATCATGAATCGTGGGATACAACTGCAATCTGCGAAAAATGCTGGAATGGTCAACCGATGTCGGCACGAAACCCTAAGAAATACAAAGATTATTGAGTGTCTATCTGACGAATGCGACAGCCATTAAATTCTGGCGAGTTTGCGGACAATACCCGGAAAGCGTAGCTTTTTATATCACCTTCATCCCATAGGGACTATGCATGCGCAGATAACCTTTGGGAGGCCCACAGAGATCAATCCAGCGGTAAAAGCACTTAACAACGACTCGGTGCTTGCAGTTGGTA
>DAIDAQ010000071.1 GCA_027310535.1 Candidatus Micrarchaeaceae archaeon | reverse complement strand
GAAATATATAGAGGGGCAAAAGAGGATGTGATGGAAAAGGTGTACAAGCTCAGGCTATACCTGAATAATGGGCATCAGCGCCGCGATAGGCTATTCTACACAGGTCATAATCTGCCGCTGGGCAGACTGGAAGTAGCACATGGGGAGATGCATGGCAGGATATGCGCCGTTGAACCACAAAGCCCGCGCCCTTCAGTCGCGGGTATGTCACATTCAAAGAAAGAACAGGTTTTTGTTTAAGCTTTAGTGGGAGGCAGATGGCAGAGTCTAACGGGAGAATCAGGATGGGAGTCATAGGGCTAGGCCACTGGTTCGAGCGGTTGGAGCAGGGGCTAACCAACTCTGCGATCGTGGTCTCCAAGGCGATCGGCACCAAGAGCTTTGCCGAAAGGGCGGAAAAGCTACGTGGGTTCGGCATAGACGAAGGAAGCTATTATAGGGGCGGGGGGGACGGCAGTATACCTCAGGGCTTTTTTGATGGCATAGACGCAGTTTACATATCCAGCCCAAACAGTCTGCACTGCACCCAAACCATCCAGAGCCTGGAGAAGGGCAAGTATGTCATTGTAGAGAAGACGCTTGCAACCAACAAGCAGGACTTTGACAGCGTAATGGCATTGCTCAGGGTTGGCGGCTCTTCGGAAAGGGTGTATCTGCACCTGCATTACTTGCACAAGCAGCTGACGCTAACCCTTGACGGGCTGTTGGCAAGGCTGGAAGGCAGCCACGGGAAGGTCGAAAACGTTGCGGCAACCTTCATCGAGGCATACAACGACTCGGACAAACGGAGGAAATGGCTCTTCTCGAAGGGTGAGGGCGGGATATTCATGGATTGGATACATCCGTATGAGGTCCTCTTCCATGGAGCGAAGGCCTCCTCTGTGAGACTGAATGACGTGCGCCTCTTCAAGCTCAACAGCGAATACGGGGACGACCCGTCTGGCGTTGAGGCCTCGGCAACGGTAAACGGCGGCCGCTTTGCCAAAAACGCGAAGGCTGCTATCAGGGTAGGCAAGGGCGCAGACAGCAACATGAAGCGGATGAGGTTCTACCTTGAAGACACATCATATCTCGACCTGGACTTCATAAACTCGGAACACGAGTTCAACGGCGCACACCGCGGAGTTTGGAGGCTGATGGACGGGGATGGGATTGAGCTTGAGAGCGGAATGCCAAAGGGCCATGATACATCGCAAATCTTTGCGGAAGAGATAGTCAAGCTCTGCAGCGGCGTGAATTCAGGGCTTACCGCAAGCGATATAGAGAGGCTGTATGCACTCCAATGGAGATTCCAGGAGATGCTCGAGAGCAAGAGGGTAATATCTGACAAAGGGGAAATAGATAAATTCATAGAGGCCGCAATGTCGTGCAGGCTTTGAAATGACTTGGCCGTTCGGGTGGAGGACCATTGCCGAAAGGAAAAACGGCAACATTAAGTATACGATACTGGAAAATGGCGGGAAGAAGCTTTTTTGCGTGAATGGGATAATCTATTCTGCCCTTGACAACAGGTCGTACTTCACGAGAACCTACCATGACTACTTCCTACCCATGCCACTGCTGTACAAAAAACCGCGCGTGCTCGTGATAGGGCTGGGGACAGGCACAATCCCATTCAGGTTTTCAGAGCTTTACAGGGACATCGACATGCATGTCGCTGAGACCGATGGCACCTGCATCAAGCTCGCTGAAAAGTTCCTGCCATGCAGGAAAAAGGCATTCAGGACAATCAGGAGGGACGGAGCCGAGGTCGTGGCCGGCGCCAGCGGTAGGTATGACATTATAATCGAAGATGCATACGCAATAGGCAAGCTTGGGCAGCCCCATATTCCAAGTGTATTCCTCACTGAAGGGTTCATCGAATCGGCAGAGAGGGCGCTGTCCGGAGACGGCATCCTCGCAGTGAATTACGCAATCAACTTCTTCTATCTCCCGATCTACATGCACAAGCTGCGCAAGCACTTCAAACACGTATATTGCATAAGGCACCTGACGTTCGGAAACTACATAATCATCTGCTCAAAGTCTTATGACAAAAGGCAGATCTCAGCTGTTGTCTCTGGCTACTTCAGCGTAGAGGGGGGTGAGAGGGTGGCAAGCGCTTTCAAATCCATGCACTAGGGCTTGCGCTTAAAGGAGAGGCTTCTACCTGCATGCCTTTCCCGTCCCTGGCTTTAGAGGTGCGACTGCCGGGATTTGAACCCGGGTTACCGCCTTGGCAAGGCGATGTCCTACCAGGCTAGACTACGGTCGCGCTTTACCGTTATTATCCCGCCTTAGCTTTATATAGTTTTTCAAATCAACCGCCCTTCCCTTTCGGCCGTTGGAGAGCGCAGCGTCAAAGTCCCTCTTGAGCATGATCAGTGAACGCGCCATGCGCTCCCTTGCCGCCTCTGCCCTCCCCATTAGGGCTGTATCTGCAGTGTCGAGCGCAACCAGGTTTACAACCACGGCAGGCTCTGTTCTTGCGGCGCGGCCATTCCTTTGCGTAGACCTTATCGCAGTTCCCACCTGGTCGTAATTGATGACGTTCGCAGAGGGCATGTCAAGCCCTTCCTGCCCTGCAGGCGTGCTGATCAGGAGATGGTTCCTGCCTGCCTTGAAGTCCTCGATGATCCTTGTCCTATCCTTCTCGGTAACTCCGTTTCCTTTGCCGCACAGCACTCCTGCATTGATGGACATGCCATCTGCGATGCTCTTGAGGTAGAATGCCTGCTCCTTATATTCTGTAAAGCAGATGAATCTCGCCTTGCCCTCGCCGACCTTGTATTCCTCCAACACCCCCTTAAAGAGCTTTATCTTTGGGTTTTCGCTAGCTGCGTCAACAGTGTGTTTCAGGTAATCATACATCCGCTTGAACCTAAGGTTGCATGCGATCCGCTGCTTGTACTTCGGCACCTTCCTAATGGTGCTGCCTCCGTAGAAGTTGTTCTCTATGAACTTCAATCCAGCGTGGATGCTCTCTGTCTCGAACAGCCTCAGCATGCGCTCGTACATGAACAGCTCGATGATGAGGGATTGGGCATGGTTCAGGGCTAACTTTCCCGCGCCTGCGATGGGTTGTGCGGCAGCTTCACCTAAACCGCAGATTAAAAACGATGGTTCATGCCAGTTGCTTCCCTGCAGACCCACAAGCTTTCTCTTAACTTCTCTTTCCATCCTGTCCAGTATGCCAAATTTCAGTATATGGTGTATTGAACTTGGTTCAACCATGCCCTTTTCGAGCTGGCTGAATTCGAAGCGCATGCCGCCATATGCCTCATTTGCGAGGGCCCTGCCCAATATGCCCATCTTCCCGAGCTCTGCCAGCGGCTCTGCGGCAAGATCGTGGATGCAGTTCCTGATGTGGGTGAAGAGCGTGGGCAGAACTGCCTCCTTGCGGACGAAAACCACATTCTGCACGTACGGCGCGATATCATGGTCCTCCCTCCTCCTTATTTCTATGTTGTTTACCCCTAGCCCAGATATCAGCTTGACTATCTCGTTGATGCTGTCACCCGGGGATGCAGTGAGCGCCAGGATAGGGACATTGTTATCGCGGGCCTGCCATGCAAGCTTTGAGTGCGAATGCCCCCCGACAGCGTTATGCGCCTCGTCGAGTATAAGGAGTGAGCAGCCCTTGAGGGAGAGCCTCCCTGCCGCGATGTCCCTGGAGAGCACCTGCGAGGTCGCTATCAATATCTTCGGCGGCACAGAGTACAGCTCCTTCCTCTTGCCTTTCCCATACTCTTCACCGGTGACTGAGAGTATATCACCCTCGGCGAGATTGAAGACACCCTTAAAGTAGACTTCACGCTCCATGAGGTTTGTGTCTGATTTGGACGACTGGATCTCCTCCCCTTTGAGATATTTCCTGTGCTGGAGAGTGAGCGGACTGGTTGGAACAGCAAAGATAATGCGCCCCTCATCAAGCTTTGCATCGGCAACCATAGCTGCGATAAAAGTCTTGCCCAGCGCGGTAGGAAGGACGACAAGCGTAGAGACAGGGGCACCGAACCTGTCTCTTTTCAGGGCCGAAAGCGCAATCTCCACCTGGTAATCCCTTGGGGCCAATGTTCCTGCCCTAAAATGCCTTGGCACAAAATGAGAGCCGCCGCCCGGGACGTGCACGCTAAAAAGCTCCTCCTGGATGGCGTACCGTAGCAGAGAGGCGTTGGCCGCTTCCCTGGCATGCCCGCCTGCAGATGCTTGTTTTGTTGCCAAGATCCTCCCGATTCTTGCATTCCACTGCTTCCAGTACCGCTGATAGTCTCAGCTATCCAGATATTAATAGCTTTTGGCGAGCCTCCGGCACTAGCAAAATCGGGGAAAAGCAGCGCAACTGTCAGCTGAGCCCTATCTCAATCTGGACGTTGTCCGGAACAGGGATGCGCATCACCTGCCTGAGGACCTGCTCGCTGCCCTCTATCTCAATCAGGCGCTTATGGAAGCGCGCTTCCCACCTCTCGAAGGTGTGCGAGCCGTCGCTTGCCGGCGTTTTCCTCGTGGAATAGCTTATGTGCTTCGTGGGAAGCGGCACAGGGCCCTTGTACTTGACCCCTAAAGCCGTCGTTATCATCTTTATCTGCTGGGCGATGATGTTCAGCGACTCGATGTTCGTGCTGACAAGCTTTATTGTCGCAGTGCCTGCCATCGCATCACTGCTGCCTTGGAGTGACGTCGATGACCTTGCCTGCTCCGACTGTCTCGCCCATGTCCCTTATGGCAAAGCTGCCGAGCTGCGGGAATTCAGCCGCCTTCTCTATAACAAGAGGTTTTGTCGGCTTTACTTTTATCACCGCAATGTCCCCTGTCTTGATCGTTTCGGGGTTCTTCTCAGTGACCTGCCCTGTTTTTGGATCCTTCTTCTCAAGTATATCTACGATCGTGCATGCAACCTGTGCCGTGTGCACGTGGAATACAGGAGTATATCCCTTCGCGATCACATTCTGGTGGTGCAGGACTATTATCTGGGCGGTGAACTCTGCAGCGACTGTCGGTGGGTTCGATGTGCTGCCGACAACATCTCCCCTCTTTATGTCCTTCTTCTCAAGGCCCTTTATGTTGAACCCGACGTTGTCCCCAGGTTCTGCTTTCTCGAGCTGCTTATGGTGCATCTCTATGCTCTTCACTTCCGCATTCATGCCGCTCGGCATGAGAACGACCTTGTCTCCAGGCTTCATAATGCCAGTCTCTACTCTGCCTACGGGCACTGTCCCGAATCCCGATATGCTGAAGACGTCTTGTATCGGAAGCCTGAGCGGCTTGTCGACCGGCTTTGGCGGGACATTGAATGAGTTTATCGCCTCAAGCAGCGTCTGTCCGCTGTACCAAGGCATTGTCGTCGGCTTCTTTGCGACGTTGCTGCCCTCAAGCGCCGAGTAGGGGACAAACGGTATTGATTCGACCTTGTAACCAAGGCTCCTGAGCAGCTCGCTTACGCCCTTCTTTGCCTCCTCGTACTTGCCCTGCTCGAACTTCGCCGCATCCATCTTGTTGATACCAACAACCATCTGCTTGATCCCAAGAACGTTAGCGAGTATGGCGTGCTCCCTTGTCTGTGCCATGACCCCATCGACTGCGCTAACGACGAGCACTGCGGCGTCTGCCTGGCTTGCACCAGTGATCATGTTCTTGACGAAGTCCCTGTGGCCCGGTGCGTCCACGATCGTGAAGTAGTACTTGTCTGTTGTGAGGTCGCGGTGCGCAATGTCTATGGTAATACCGCGCTCACGCTCTTCCTTGAGCGAATCCATGAGGAACGCGAACTCGAAAGTAGGCCTGTTGACCTGCTGCGCTATCTCCTTGTATTTCTGCAAATCCCTGTCGGAGATCGCTCCGGTCTCATAGAAGAGCCTTCCGACTGTGGTCGACTTTCCATGGTCGACGTGCCCTATGAAAATCAAATTCAGGTGCGGTTTGTCTGCCATATCTTCACCGTGTATAAACGTAACAAACTGTATGAATGCTGCTTGTTCAAGAAGCAGTGCCTATACTTAAGAAACTTGCTCCCACATGCTCTGTAGTATCTTTTTTATAGTTATTTATTTATAACTTGTGGTCTGTTAGCCGAGAGAGTTTCTCCTTTTCCTGCTGTTGCCCGGTGGTATAACCGCGCCGCATGGTATCTCTGTAT
>DAIDAQ010000070.1 GCA_027310535.1 Candidatus Micrarchaeaceae archaeon | reverse complement strand
CCTACTTACCGCATACAAGGCCTCGTACCTTATCTTTTCGCGTGCATCCTTGCAATTTCTGTAAAGGTCTCCGAGAACATTGGAGTCTCCTTCCAACATGGTCGTTAGTTTTGTGTTGGATGGCAAGAACTAACAACTTTTGCACGGAAAGAGATTAACGGAAGTTGTTGGATTTCATTGGGATGCTATAGTCCTGCCGAATCCATACACTCAAAGACGTTAGCCATGCAATAAAGATGCTTAAGAATAGTCCTGTCTGTACATCCTTTTGAGTATAGGAAGGAGACAAACCCTTCTACATGTTCCTTGTTTCGGGCTCCTGCCTTCAGTTTATTGTATATCCTGTCTTCAAGGGTCTGGATAGCCTTCGTTGCATCATTATAAGGCACTTAACCACTCTTAAATTATAGAATGGCAAGTATTTATATACTATAGTGTATGCAACCCACTGTAAATGGGATGCAGAGGGAGAGATTTGGACTCTCGAACCCCTAAGGGACTAGGCCCTGAACCTAGCGCATTTGACCAGGCTTTGCTACCTCTGCGCTTTTAAAGATTCTTTCTTCAAATGAATTAATAAAGTTGCGCATGTACTGACAATCGAGTGGTCAATTGGAGAGGAATCAAATAAGCATCTGGCTCGCGGTCGCGGTCGGGCTGGGAAACATCATCGGCGCAGGCATCTTCGTGCTGAGCGGCACGGCGATCTCGCTCGCAGGCTCCGGCGCGATTGTGGCATTTTTGATAGTCGGTGTCGTCGTAATAATAGTTGCCCTGGAGCTCGGGGAGCTCACTTCGCTGATGCCGGGGGTAAAGGGCAGTGCCTATTCATATGCCTATGAGGCATTCGGCAGCGAGCTTGGGTTCATAACCGGCATACTGCTGTACTTCAGCTTCGCGAGCTCTGTCTCTGTGGTTGCGCTCGGATTCGGCAGCTACTTCACAAGTCTCTTTTCCATCCCGCAGGGCCTGTCTGTGCTCCCGTCCATCGCTATAATCGTCGCACTCTCGCTTGTCAACCTGGTAGGCATTAAGAAGGCGGCGAAGGCAGACTTTTCGCTCGTTACCCTAAAGCTCCTGATACTTGCGCTTTTCATCATAGTGGCATTGTACTTTGCTGCGCAGAGCGGCACGCTCTCGTTCGCGAATGCGGCTGCGACCGCGGCTGGCCAGTCCGGCCTCCTTGCGATCTTCGCAGCCAGCATAGCGGTCTTCTTCGCTTATTCGGGTTTCCAGTCGATAACCACCTTCTCGTCAAGGATAAAGGGGGGTGGGAGGGCTGCGTCGCGGGCGATACTCTACTCGGTGATCATCAGCATGGTTTTTTACATCGCGATAATCGGCGTGCTCCTCGTGGTAATGCCTGCTAGGCTCTACTCCCTCTCCGGGGACCCCCTCGCATATGCACTCAGGTATGCGGGTGCGCCCCCATGGCTGCAGACTGCCGTCAGCGTCGGCGCCCTCGTTGCCACATCATCCGCCATTATCGCAATGATCCTTGCTTCGTCAAGGATACTCTACCAAATAAGCTCTGACAGGTTGCTCCCCAAAGTGCTGCGCAAGTACAATCTGCGCAGGGATGTCGCGGTCAATGGGGTCATAATTACTTCCGTGATCTCGCTGATCATGCTCTTTGCCGGCAACTTGTATGTGATAGCTGCCATAAGCAACTTCGGGCTGATTTTCTCCTACATAATAATCAGTTTCGCGCTGATCCACCTAAGGAGGCACGGCAGCGATGCGCCGTTCAAGCTTCCCTATTATCCCTACCTGGCGGTGATTGCAATAGTGCTGCTCTTTGTATTTCTGCTCAGCCTGCCACAGGAGGCGCT
Source organism: Candidatus Micrarchaeaceae archaeon (assembly GCA_027310535.1). GTDB lineage: Archaea > Micrarchaeota > Micrarchaeia > Micrarchaeales > Micrarchaeaceae > A-MIC-10. The sequence continues at coordinate 3,283 of DAIDAQ010000070.1, read as the reverse complement.
AGGCATCGGCGCGGTGATGGTGATCGCACTGCTCGTAATCTACTATTCCTTGAGGGAAGCGGAGAACAAGAGGGTGGTGCGCGTGAAGCTCTTCAAGTGACTCCATGCTTATCGGAATAATAGGCGCGCCGAACAAGGGCAAGAGCACTCTCTTCTCAGCGATGACGATGAACGACGTCGCGATAGCGGATTATCCGTTCACGACGATTGACCCAAACAGGGGGGTGGCCTATGCGACGGCAGACTGCGCGGAAAGGAGGCTGAACCTCCATTGCAACGCGCGCAACTCGCTTTGCACTAACGGCGTCAGGATGATTCCTGTCAATGTGATTGATGTCGCAGGGCTTGTGGAGGGGGCGCATGAAGGTAGGGGGATGGGCAACCAGTTCCTCAACGACATGGCTGCCTCTGACGCTTTCATTCTGGTTGTAGATGCGAGCGGAAAGACAGACGCCTCTGGCAACAAGGCGCAGGGCGGCAACCCGGTGCAGGATGCAGAGACTGTGATATCAGAACTGCACCATTGGCTTTCCGGGATAATAAAGGCGCACATACGGCAGATCACGCATAGCAGGGACGGCATCGGTGCTCTCGAGGCCGTGCTCACGGGGCTGAAGATACCGAGGAGCGAGATAGAGGCGGCTATCGTGGAATGCGGCCTCCCATCCGCAAGGATATCCTGGGATAGTGCACAGGTGCTCAAATTTTCCGCCGCGGTGCTGAAGAGGTCCAAGCCACTCGTCATCGCTGCGAACAAGGCAGATTCATGGCCCGAGGAGGCGCACGAAAACATACGCCTTCTCAAGGAGAGGTTCGGCGCGCAGAACGTCTTTGAGTGCTCTGCCGCAGTGGAGCTCGCACTGCGGAAGGCAGCCGCCTCTAAGGTGATCGAATACCTGCCAGATTCGACGTCATTCAGAGCAATAAAGAGCGAAATCAGCAAGGAGCAGGCGGGCGCTCTCGAGTACATGCTCTCGTTCCTAAGGGCCTCGCGATACGGCACCGGGGTGCAGCACCTACTCAATTCAGTCGTTTTCTGTGCGCTCGGAAATATTGTAGTCTACCCTGTCGAGGACGAGCACAAGTGCACGGACCATTTCGGCAATGTGCTGCCCGATGCTGTCCTGTTGAGGCAGGGCTCGACGGCACTTGACCTAGCCTCGGCTGTGCACACCGACATCGCGAAGGGCATGCTCTACGCTGTTGACGCTGTGAAGCACATGCGGATAGGCAGGGAGCAGCAGCTGCATGACGGGGACGTGGTCAAAATAGTCAGCGCAGCAAGATGACCGCCATCCTTTTCCGGCAGGAGGCAGCCACGCTGAACTGGCCTACTGCCGCTACCTGTTTCTCCTCGCAAACGCAAGCACGGAGAATACAGTTATGAAAATGAAGAGTATGCCTATGGGGACAAAGATCGTGTAAACCATCGTTATCACACTGGAGAGTGTGGCAAGCTGGTTGATCGCCGGCGCGTTGAGCAGCATGAAGATCACGAAGATGCTGATCCCATATATCAGCGAAGCGTAGGCGGCATTTATCAGCGAGGTATGCAGCGCCTTGTGGCTGTCCGTCGATGACTTGCTGACCCTTTCGCCGATCCACAATGAGACGATGAACGGGAAGACGAGTATCCCTGGCAGTTCTATTATGTAGTTGGAGATCTGGGCGAGAGCGCCCCCTAGATACTTGAAGCTCGCTCCGGAGCCAGGCATAAGAAGGGTGTTGGCGACAAGCTGCATGACTATCGCGGCGATGAGGAATCCTATCCAGAAGATGAGCGGACCCTCGAGCTTCACCATCGGCTCTTTCGCCTTGTACTGCTGCGAAGCCTGCGACCCTGCATCCATCTCCTCTGCCACAATGCCACCTTAGCAGTCTTAATTAGAAGCAAGTATTTAATAAGTATTGAGTCCAAACTTTCTTTGGTAATCAGATGGCAACGCTTTATTCGCCGCAGTCGCAGGCGGGGATCATGAGCTTCTACGATGCTCCGTCAAAAGGCCCTGCAGTGCCGCCAAAGCTGATGCTTGGCGCAATAATCGCTTTCGCGGTAGTAGTGCTGCTAGCTGACAAGCTCAGCATGCTCTGATCCCAGATACCATGCCCAAAGCCAAGTCAGGCAGCCCTGAAGACATCCCTTCTCACTTCAGTTACGTCACCCCCCTCTGCCAGAAGGTAGAGCACAGCCCTTGCCGCGTCCTCGTCTAGTTTTGCAGCTTTGGCTATCTCCGCCACGTTGGTGCTCTTGTTGTCTATTACCTTTAGGATCCTCGTTGCATTCTGCGTTACGAACCCCTTCAGTACAACGTAGTATTTCTTGTTGAACGCCCTCGTTCCGATGATCAGGCCCAGCCGTATGCTCTCCTCAAGCAGGGTTGAGAGGGTCGTAGCCTCTGCCTCTGTCGGAATGACTATGTAGCCTTTTTTCTCCAGCTCGTCGGCGTACTTGTTCTGCTCCTTGAGTTTTGTCTCCCACTCCCTCGCCTCCTGCACATGCTCCAGGATGTTCGGCTTCCCCTTCTCCCTCTTTCCAAAGAGGAACTCGTTGTAGATCTCCTTTGGTATGCTGAAATGGTAGTCCCCTTCCCCATCCTTTTTGTAAAGGGTCACTACCCTGTCCATAAGCAGACCATGCAGTACGTCGTTCTCGCGCTGGTTGAGCAGCTTTCTGACATTCTCCTTTGTACGGTTCGTGTACCTTAGGGTGTCAAGCTTTTTCAGGACGCTGAGTTCCTCGAGGCTCACTGCTCTCTTCCCGCTTTTCGGCACCACTGCGGCAGCCTCTTTGCCGCGCCCGCCAGTGACAGCGTTCATGAGGTCGTTCTTCTTCGCAAAGATATAGGTCTTGTCGTTGTACCTAAGGAAGTCGACATCATCCCCATCCTTTATGCCAAGGTCCGATACGACATCGTATGGCACTATTATGACTAGCTTGTTATCCTTCCTAAAGACCTTTGTGATGCTACCACCAGCTATAAATTCCTTTATTGCAAGATTAGCGCATGCAAAGCTTTTAAGGGTTTCATAGATGGCAAGAGAGCGGGCGAAGGGCTTCGGCCTCTTCACTGGTGTAAAGGATATAAGGTGCGCGACTGAGCCAAGGGGTATGTGCTCAAACAAATACAGCAACGGCTCGGTGCTCGTCGTAGGCGGCAACGAGGTATACACCGGCGCGCCGGTGCTCTCCTCATTCGCCGCCAATGCAGTACTCTCAGCATTGCGGACCGGCACCGGCTACGCGACGCTGCTGGTAGAGAGGGGAATAGCTGATGTTGAGAAG
>DAIDAQ010000062.1 GCA_027310535.1 Candidatus Micrarchaeaceae archaeon | reverse complement strand
CCTCCCGTCACCCAGTATATCTTCAGTAAGGCCTGCGTTCTCCCTATTCGTCACGATGAGGAACTCGCCAACGCCAAGCCTTTTCAGGAACTCTATCGGATAGAATATCATCGGCCTGTTGTATACAGGCAGGAGGTGCTTGTTTATCCTCTCTGTTAGCGGCAGCAGCCGCGTACCTGCCCCTCCCGCGAGTATCACTCCCTTCACCATATCACCTCTCTTCCGCTCTTACCGTTAAGCTGCTTCAGCCAGTTAACGGTGTGCATCCGCAGCTCATCCTTTATCGCACCGCTCTCCAGTGCATGGTATATCTCAGCCGCACCGTTGGCCGGCGTGTACTTTGGTCTGAAGCCCAGCACCTGCCTAACCTTGTCGAAGCTTACCTTGTAGCTCCTTGTGTCCCTGTTGGCCATGTTGAAATTTATCTTTACCATTTCTGCTGAGCCCACGTTCGCGCCGACGATCCCTGCAAGCTCCATTATCTGGTAGTTCTGGCGGTTTGAGCCAACGTTGAACGTCTCGCCTTTCACCTTCTCCTCCTCAGACTCGAGCGCAGCGATGAATGCCATCGACGTGTCCTTCACGTGCACGAATGGCCTCCACTGGCTGCCATCCCCATCTATTGTTATGCTGTTGCCCTTGAAGCAGCTAAGCGCCATTGTGTTTACCGCGAGGTCAAACCTCATTCTCTTGGAAAGCCCATATACGGTCGCCTGCCGCAGTGCTGTGACAGAAAAACGCTTGCCGCTCAGGTTCAATGTGTCTTTCTCCCACAGTACGTTGCATTTGGCGTACGCTGTAATCGGGTTGGTTGGTGACGTCTCCTTCAGCATGCCGTCCTGGAAGCCGTACACGCTGCATGATGAAGCGAGGATGTACCTCTTCACGCCTCCCCTCTTAGCCATGTTTGCGATCCTCACCCTGCCAAGCCAGTTGATGTCGTACGTGGCTACAGGATCCAGGTCCCCAGTCGGATCATTAGAGATCGCTGCCATGTCCACTACAGCATCAACGCCGTCTAGGGCTGCCGCGCCGACGAAGCGTGTGTCCTTTTTGATAAGGGTGATCCTGTCTGACACGGCATCCAGAGATTTCTCTCCATATAGGCAGAGGTCGAGCACCTTGACCTTATAGCCTCTGCCGAGGAGCATCGGCACCAGTGTGCTCCCTATGTACCCGGCGCCTCCTGTCACCAATACAGTGGTCATTCTACCGCTAGCTTTATTTTATTATAGACAGCATCGGCTTTTAGACCCACCCGCTCAAGCATCCAGTCCCGCCTGCCGACCTCTTTATTGAATTCATCGGGCAGCCTGAAGCTGATGAACCTGCAGTTAGGCCCACCATACGAACCGCTCAATTCAATGGATACTAGTTTCGCCAAGCCGCCGTTGTTCTCCTCTATTACAGCGATTGCGCGCTTGCCCCCGGCACTCTTCCTTACCGAATCGCCATCGAATGGCTTCAGCGTATGCATATTCAATATCTCGCAGCTTATGCCGTCCTCCTCCAGCCTCCGCGCGGCCTCGATAGCAAGCTTCGTTATCGCACCTGTCGTGACTATCAGTACGTCCTTTCCATCCATTATCCTCAGCGCCTGCCCTATCTTTATGTTATCGTGCCTGTTATGCAGCTCCGGCTCGCTGTTCTTCGAGAGCCTGATATAGGCGGGGCCCTTGATCCCCTTGAGCTGCCTCAGCAGCATCGTTGTTTCCCTGCTGTCGGCTGGGCTTACAACAGTGATATTTGGCAGCGAGGTCATGGCCTGTATATCCTCAAGGCCGAAGTGCGTGCAGCCACCTATGTCGTAATCATAGCCGACGCCCATACCAACGGCGCGTATCGGTGCGTTGTTGTAGCATGCCAGGCGTATCTGCTCGAATGTTCTATATGCGGAAAATGGGAGGATAGAGTAGGTGTAGACCTCCTTTCCCTTGAGAGCCATCCCTATGGCGATCAGCACCATACTCTGCTCTGCAAGGCCGATGTTGTAGAAGTTCTTTGGGAACTGCTCTCTTAGCTTGTCGAATGCGTTCCAGCCGACGTCTCCCGTGAGTAAATACAACTCCTCACCGTATTTCAGCCTTTCCATCAGCTCAGTGACGAATGCGGATCTCATTTGGTTCAACTCGGTGGTTTGTAGTGCGTGCTCAGATCATCCTCGTTCGGCAGGCCCTTGCCTAGTGTTGTGTGGGCGATAAGCAGGTTCGGAGTGCCAGCAGCTAAGCTACCCAATTCCACTGCCATCTTTTGTGTGTCATTTCCATCCATTACGTGCTTGGCAGACCAACCGTAACCAGAGGCCGCTTTGTCCGTGCATGCCAAGGGAAGCACGTCTTCCGTCCTGTCGTAAGCCTGCCATCTGTTATAATCAACAATTGCGACGAGGTTGCCCAATCTGAACCTACCTGCAATCCACAGTCCCTCCAGCGTGCTTCCCTCTTGGACTTCGCCGTCGCTGAGAAGCACATATACCTTGCCTCTGCTGCCGTCCATCTTATTCGCCATCGCCATACCTACGCCTATGCCGAGGCCGTTCCCAAGCGAACCCAGCTTCACCATGCCTTCGGGATAACTGGTATGTTCGGCAAGAGGCGAACCATTTCTGCCGATGCCCTCATAAAGATTGTCTGGGATTAACCCCTTCCTGTGCTGCACCGAATAGAGTGCTGTACCGGCATGACCCTTGCTCAGGATAAATGTATCCTCCGCTGTCATGACGTCAAAATAAAGTGCCACCATTACATCAAGGCATGAGAGCGCAGAGCCTATATGGGGCAGCTGCCTGTCCCTGTGCAACGAGATGACCTCTTGCCTGAGCGAATCCGCTATGCTTTGCAATTCCATTTTCAGCACTGATAAACAGGATTATTATGATAAGGAATTGAAAGTTATATATACCTTTAACCGCCATGAACCCTGCTCTGCCCAAACTGGCGGCTGATGACTTATAGCTTCCAGTGAAAGTTCCCCAACTATTTCTGCACTGAAAGCAGCGCCGCTATAGGTGCCATTGTTGCGATGCTACTGACTTCATCGTATGTTATCCTGCCGGCGGAACGACCGATGACGTGCCCTATCTGCTTGATGCTCTCGAAGTTACGGTTATCCGAGTGTCCTGCCTTTACGTCAAGGCTTCGGAACTACTGAGAAAGTATGTCCTATGGGAAGGATGTAGTAGTTAAATGGTTATGAAGACCGCTTCGGCGATAAACATGCAAATGTCAAGTCCATCTAGTTTCCGGGCGACCAGCAACCTCTAATAACCCACACCGAGACACTAATGACGCAAGTCAAAAAAACCCGAAGGGCGATGGCATCCTATCTGTAATTGTTTTCTCATACAACGACAAGGGGTGGCTGCTAAGGACGGTCAACAGCGTATATGACATGGCGGATGAGATAGTAGTCGCTGACACGAGCCCGTACGTCTTCGAAATCAAGAGAAGGAAAATAAGGACACTGCACATAAAGAACCTTGGGTTCCCAGACCCGATAAAGCCATACGTGCTCAGCAAGTGCAGGTGGGAATGGATCCTGCAGCTAGACACCGGTGAAATCCTGACCGCCGGGCTGAAAAGGGAAATCAAGAGGATAACAAGGAACAAATCAGGTTATACTGGAGCCGCTATTAGAAGGCACGAGGATCTACAGGGCGGGAATTTTGGAGAACAAAAGACCAACTCGTGGTATATCACAAGGCTTTACAGGAAGGACTCTGTCGCAGTGAAGGGAAACCTACATGAGGATCCCGGAATCGTAAGAGGTAGGGTGTTCAGGATCACAGGGAAAGATGCGTACATAAAGCATTACAAGAAGAGCAAGGGCAGCTCAATCAATTATGATATGGTAGATATATTAGAGAGGGTGTCTTACGGGGACCTGCTCGGCAGCGCGATGGTAAACAGGATACCGCTTGCCGTGCAGTACACCAAACTGCACCGACTTGACCAGGAACTGAACAATTTTGACTACCTTTTGTGGAAGCTTGGCCTAAGGTTGTGGAGGGCGTGGACGTACGGCAATTTCATTAGGGAAATATCGGGCATAGGCACAGATATGAAAAGGGTAAAGAGATACAAGGAGAAATATCCAATGGGAATATTCTATGCAATCGACGAGGCTAAAAGAGAGGGACTGGCTGTATATTTAGGGCTTCGGAACGAAGCAAATATAAAGAAGCTTGACAGATACAAGGAGGGTGGGATAAGCCTGCTTATCGATTTGATATATAGAGAATACAAGAGAAGACGCGAGGTACTACAATGAGGGTGGCAATATTTGGTGCGGGGGGATTCATAGGAGCAAATCTGGCACGCTTCTTCAGCAAGACGGGCTTTGAGGTATATCCGTTTGTGCACAAAACGATGTGGAGACTAGCCGGGCTGGACAACACCCAGTCACTGGACATAACAGACCGCACAGAAACAGCTAAACGGATTAAAGCACTGGGAGCCGACGTGGCAATAAACTGTGCGATTTACGGGGGTTATCCAACACAAAACGACCGACAAAGGATTTATGAAGTAAACCTTTTTGGACTGATGAATGTTTTAGACGCCTGCATGGAAAGCGGGGTGCCTCTCTTTCTGCAAACTAGTACCAGTGCCGAATACGGGTTGAAGAAAACCCCGATGAAGGAGACGATGGGCGTTGACCCTCAATCTGACTACGCGCTTTCAAAGGCTATGGCTACGCAGTATTGCCTGCAAAGAGCATCGGGCGGCCACACCAAAATAATCACATTCAGGATCTTCTCTGCTTATGGGTATTACGAAGAGAAACCAAGGCTGATACCGCAGCTGATACTCAACTCCTTGGACAAGGGGGAGGTGCAGCTTAGCAGACCCAACAATGTAAGGGACTTTGTCTTTGCTGATGATATATGCAGCGCATATGATCTTGCCGTCAAGAAACAAGGGCGGCTAAAGAGCGGTTCCATTTACAATATCGGCTTCGGCAAACAGTATAGGCTCGAACAGGTCGTGAAAATATATAAATCTATAGATAAGAATGTAAGGGCAAAGTGGAACAGCGAACCTGGAAGGATAGAAGACCGTGCGGTGAAGTGGCAGGCTGACATAACAAAGATAAGGAAACAACTCGGATGGAAACCGCACTATGACTTGCACAAAGGATTGGACCTGACCAGGGATTGGTTCACGGAGAACCGCATGTTATACGACAAATGAAACCACGGTGTTTTTTATGGCACGGGAAAGGAGAGTATTCGCGTATTCGACCTCCTACCAGAATGGGGGTCTGATAAAGGACAGTATAGCCTCGCTGAAGGGGCTACACCCTATGGTTTTCATAGCAGACAACTGCAGCACCGACAGCACGATAGATGACATAAAGGCGGCGAGGGACATACCAGGGATAAGGGGATGTTATTATGTAAGCCAGAAGTGCACGAGGGGTAGAGGAAGAGGGCTTGCTGTTGAGTTAATGGCCAAGAAGGGAAAGCCGAGACCCCATGACTACGTCATAAGCTTCGATTCAGACAGGCACTACAAGAAGCCATTCATAGACCTGATGAAAAAGGAGATGAGGGAACTCAAGGACAACGAGATAAGGGATAGCGATCTCTGCTTCTTTTCTAACTACCTAAAATACGACCTGCACTGGAAAGATATCTTCGCCGCAGAAGATATGGAATGGAGGGCGAGGGCGAAGAGCCAGGGCGTAAACGTCATACTTGGCCATGAGTACATGACCAACTTCAGGAAGTTCTATTATAACCCGCCAAGCGGCGGGGAATCCGGGAGGTACGCGAGCGTGTCGAAGGTCATGCGCAAGATAAAGGCTCTGGTTGAAACACAGAGGGCAGTTGCATTCAAGTCTTTCCCAGAGTTCTATGCCTTCGCAGTGAAGAAGGGCCTCCTGAGCTATCTTGTCTGGAGGTTCGCATACGCGGTCGCAGGGATGAAGGGTGTTTACTCATACAACAAGAAACTCAACAACCAAAGGTACATCTATGGCGACGATGAGTTCCTGAAAAAGCACCTGGAGGAGACCAGGAGATGGAGATTCGGCGCATATAAAAAATAGTGCACCTGTTTAGCTCCCTTCCGGGACAGCCACTCATATTATGAAATACAGCACGATCGCCGCTATCGGAACGGCGATGTTGTCATCGATAGTCTCAAGAGCACTCTCGAGCAGGGCTAGGACTGCGGCGAACAGAAGCCCGTAGTAGGAGACGAGCGTGAACCCGACAACGCCAAGCACAACAAAGTATGCTAGCGTGCCTTCGACAGTCTTGTTCCTGTTGTACGGGAGACTGTGCCTTCCATGCACTCCGATTATAGTAGCTATAGCATCGCAGATCAACAACGCGACGAGGCTCAAAAGTATGTAGTTGTAATCGCCGATGCTCCCGAGTATGAGCAGGGTTCCGACAGCCATGTAGATCGCGCCGGCCCCGAAGACGCTCCCAACACGCTCGATAGAGGACAGGAACCTGAAAGGCCTGTACAGGCTGAGTGCGCCCCCGATTATATACCCGGTCATCACCAGAGCGAACACAGCCAGGTAGGCGTATTGCTGTACCAGCACGAATGAGAGTATGGCTACCACTCCTATCAGTATCTGAAAGAGATCGCGCTGCTTCTCCAGCTTTTTGTTTTCCTTGCTGACCTTTTGGTAATAGCCGAAGTTGAGCACGAGCGCCACAAATGAGCCTACTGCAAATGCCTCTATTGCCATCTGTGTTGTGGCTTGCATAGACAGATATGCTATGCCGCCAAGCGCGCTGGAAGCTCCTATAAGAAAGTCAACCCTGTGCCTTGCGTAAGAAAAGATCATATTTGTGCCTATTATGGCAAGAGCCATAAGCGGGATGATGCCGGCTAATGGTAGTTCTGAGGAAAACATCACAACTAGCGCATATATTATGGAGAGAAAGAGCGAGAAAACGTACATTCTAGGTTTGCTAGGCCTTCTGTAGAGCTGCAGCGCAGTTAGCACGGCTGCAATGGCAGGCAGCAGGTAAAAGACGATAGCCATGCTAAATCACGGGGCTATTCTGTTGATCATCCTCGGGAACGGTATCGCGTCGCGTATATGGTCCATGTTGAGCATCCACTTTATTACCCTCTCTATCCCAACGCCGAACCCTGAGTGCGGCACACTCCCATACCTCCTTGTGTCTAAGTACCATTTGTAGTTTTCGATTTCCAGACCTTTCTCCTTCATATTCCCAATGAGCTGGTCGTAGCGCCATTCACGCTGGCTTCCTCCTATTATCTCCCCGTGACCATGTGGAGCTAGCATATCTGAACAGACTACCATCTTCTCATTCTTCGGATCAGTGTACATGTAGAACGCCTTTATCTCCCGAGGCCAGTTGCAGACGAATATCGGCTTGTCCTCGGCCTCTGTAAGAAGTTTCTCGTGCTCTACACCGAAATCCTCGCCCCATTTTATAGATGAGCCCTTCTGTTGGAGGAAGTCTATCGCCTCAGTGTAACTGATGCGCTTGAACGGCGGCTTTATTCTGAGCAGCGATTCAGGATCAACATTGAAGAACCTCAATATATCGCTGTTGTTTCTTGCCAACCTATTTGTTATATAGCTTATCAGCTTCTCCTGCAGTTTCATGTTCATCTCGTTGTCGAAATAGGCTATCTCAGGCTCAAGGTGCCAGTACTCCGCAAGGTGCTTTACTGTTCTTGACTTCTCTGCCCTCCATGATGGGGCAAACGAATAGACCTTTTCCAGGGAATATACCATGGCCTC
>DAIDAQ010000058.1 GCA_027310535.1 Candidatus Micrarchaeaceae archaeon | reverse complement strand
ATTCTCGAGAACCGATGAAATGAAGGAGAAAGAATTGCTCCTGAAGGCAGTGGTTTACAATACATTTTTGACGTGATTCACAGATACCACAAGATTAGTGTTAACTACTGCCACCTTTCAGTAGTTATTGGACAAAGCCGGATACAGCGGGAAAGCAAAAGGCCGGCCGGCGATGATCCTTATCTTTATAAGCTTTTACAGTGATTCCACAGCGATTGCATGGAGTTTTACTTCTACAGCCTGATAGCAGGGATAGTCTCGCTTCTGTTCTCGTTTGGATTTGCCTACATGGTTCTAAGGAAACCTGAAGGGACAAAGAAGATGCAGGACGTGTCGAATGCTATAAGGGAGGGGTCGAAAGGGTACTTGTCTAGGCAGCTCAAGGTGATAGCAGTATTCGCCGCCGTGCTTGCGCTGCTTTTCCTTCTCCTAGACAACGGGTGGCAGATATCAATCGCTTTCATTGTAGGCGCAGTTGCCTCATACCTGACGGCTTACCTCGGGATGAATGTCGCAGTCAGGGCCAACATCAGAACCGCCAAGAGCGCAGAGGCGGGTGCCAGCAAGGCGTTCTCTACAGCGATCTATGGCGGCGCTGCCACAGGGTTCGCAGCCGTGGGACTGAGCCTCATTGGTATAAGCCTGCTGCTCTCATACCTCCCGGTTTCAGGTGTGATAATACTGATAGGGTTTGGTTTCGGTGCATCCGTAGTATCGCTATTCGCAAGGGTAGGCGGTGGCATTTACACAAAAGCTGCAGACGTAGGCGCTGATCTGGTCGGGAAGACAGAGCTAAACCTTCCAGAAGACGATCCGCGCAACCCTGCGGTGGTTGCAGATCTAGTTGGTGACAACGTAGGTGACTGTGCAGGGATGGCGGCTGACGTTTTCGAAAGCTATTCAGTGACAATCATTGCTTCCCTGCTCATAGCTGCAGGGCTGGCTGCCACGCTTACGGCGTTCAAGTATCCATTATACTTAGCAGGAGCGGGCGTGGTGAGCAGCCTTGTAAGCATGCTGTTCATGAGGACCAAGGGCAAGAACATGGTGCGGGCGCTTTACAAAGGAATAGGCGCTGCAGTTGCAATAGCTGCCGCTCTCGACCTTGCGCTGACGCTCTACATGGGCCTCCCAATAGGCTACTTCGTAGCTGTGCTGTCAGGTCTTGCCCTTGCGATTGCGCTGTTCTGGATAACGGACAATTTCACCGGATCCGGAAGGAAACAGGTAATCAAGGTCGCCGAGGCGGCGCGCGGCGGTGCAGGCACTAATGTCATAATGGGGCTCTCGGTGGGGCTGAAAAGCACATGGCCATCTGTTGTCGCTGTGGTGCTGGCGATCTTCATAAGCTTCGCCGCCGCTGGCCTATATGGTATTGGGATAGCTGCAGTAGGCATGCTCTCCCTGGCAGCTACCATACTCACGATTGATTCATTCGGCCCGATAACAGACAACGCTGGCGGCATCGCTGAAATGGGTGGCATGCCCAAGAAAGTCAGGGACACTATCGAGCCCCTCGACGCTTTGGGCAACACGACCAAAGCCACTACCAAGGGCTTTGCAATAGGTGGTGCAGCGCTCTCAGCGACCGCGCTGTTCGTCGCATTTGCGCAGGCAGTAGGGCTGGCAACCCTGGATGCGCTCAGCCCGTTCGTGACAATAGGCATCTTCATTGGTGCCCTGCTTCCATTCATCTTTTCATCGTTCCTTATGGAGGCCGTAGGGCATGCGGCAAACCTGATGGTTGACGAGGTGAGAAGGCAGGTAAAGTCTATCAAGGGCCTGCTCTCTGGCAAAGCAAAGCCTGATTATGCAAGGGCGGTCGACATAGCCACGGTCAACGCGATCAAGGCCCTTGTCGTCCCTGAGCTCATAGCGATACTCACCCCTATAGCCATAGGCCTTGTGCTAGGGAAGGCCGCCCTCGGCGGCCTGCTTGTGGGTATGATCCCAACCAGCTTTGTCATGGCCCTCTTCATGTCAAACGCAGGGGCCACCATGGACAATGCAAAGAAGTACATAGAGTCCGGCAAGCTCGGGGGGAAGGGCAGTGAGACGCACAAGGCCGCCGTTGTAGGTGACACCCTTGGAGACCCTCTCAAGGACACTGCAGGGCCCGCGTTGGACTCGATGATAAAGGTCGTCAGCACCATTTCGATACTGTTGGCCCCAGTCTTCATGGCGTTCGTGTTGCTCTGAAGTTCAGGTGCGCTGAACTCCCCTTGCCGGGGGCATAGGCTGCCTCATGGTAAGAAGGTGCAGCGTCACCGCTAACTTTTTATAGAAGCCAAGCTTTTCCGGAAGTGGTGGAAAACTGTAGGTCTTTTAAATTTTCAGGATTCTAAGCTATTCAGATACTATGGGAAAGGTAACGCTCCTGTTCGGCTTTATCATAGCGCTAGTATTTATCTACCTTCTCGTCACCAACCAGGCCTTCATGGGTTTTGCCCTCTCTGCAGTGAAGGGCTACCAAGCCACGCAGCCGCAGCTGAACAGCAGCATCCTGCAGCTGCTCAACATCACGAAGGCGATGAATGAGAGCCAGTTCCTGGGCTGGGCAGAAGTAGGAGGAGGGGTCGCAAATCCTCTTATAGGGGGTATAAGAGCTATTACGAACAGCTCGACGTTCGAGCCTTACCTAAAGGAACTGTGGTCAACGCTCCAGAACTACAGGAACGGCGGGACTCCGGCCCAGATCAGCGCCGCAGTGAATAGTATTATAAACAGCAGGCGCTGATAATCACAAGTGATGAGCCGAGGTATTTCTGACTGGTGATGAGGGAGAGTCGGCTGATGTGGTTTGCGTGGCGGAGAAGCTTTACTGGTGCGATGCGTATATGAGATCGTTTTCAGCGCGCGTAACCCAAATAGAAGGAGAAGGTGCAGGCGGGAAGCTCGTCATTGCGCTTGACAGGACGGCCTTTTATCCTACAGGCGGGGGGCAGCCTAATGATATCGGCAAACTGGTTTCAAGTGGCAAAACCATCAAAGTGGTCGATGTCATCAAGCAAGGTGATGCGATCCTGCATGCAGTGGATTCGGTTGAGGGACTCAAGGCTGGGGACACTGTGGAAGGTGAGATAGACTGGGAGCGGAGGTATGCGCACATGAGGCACCACACAGCCCTTCACATAATTGATGGGGTGGTGCAGAAGAAGTATGGCGGGAAGATAACTGGCGGGCAGATTTATGCGGACAGGGCACGGATGGACTTTGATGTGCCAGGCATGGATAGGGGAATGATGGAGGAGATCATAGATGGTGCACAGCGTATTGCCGACCAGGGTCGCAAGGTTACCGCAAAATTCATCAGCAAGGAGGAAGCATCTTCAATACCCGATCTTGCGAGGACGAGTCCAGGGGCAGAGCTGCTCTCTGGGCTGGATGAGGTCCGTGTTGTCGAAATTGAGGGTTTCGACATCCAGCTTGACGGTGGCCTGCATGTTGCATCCACCAAGGAAATAGGGAGGATACTCCTCTCAGCATACAAGAGCAATGGCACCCACAGCAAGCGCGTCTACGTGGCCCTGCAGCTATAGATTCTCCGTTGCACCGTCCGGCTTTTTGTGCTCGTATAGGAAGACGGCCTTTTTCAGCGCCTTGAGTGATATCGTTGCACACTTGAGCCTAACAGGCCCAGGGTCGATCCCTATTATGCCCTTAAGTTCTTCAAAGCCTATAGCCTCGACCTTTGAGATGGGCTTTCCCTTCACTTCATCAGTGAGCATGCTTGCGGCCGCGATGCTTATCGCGCATCCGCTGCCGTCAAATTTCACATCCTCTATCCTTCCGTCCCTTATCCTGATATAAATGGTAAGGTCGTCGCCGCAGAGAGGATTGAACTCATGGAAGCTTGAGTCTGCTTTACTCATCCTCCCCCTATTGTGCGGATGCTCATAATTTGAAATAAGCTCGCCTGCATAGTCCAATCACTCAACCCTGAAAATCTTCTTCACTTTTTCAATTGCATCTACTGCCCTGTCTATCTCATCTTTTGTGTTATAAACATAAAAGCTCATCCTCGCAAGCGAGTCCTTCCCGAGCACCTCCCTGACCAGAGGCATTGCGCAATGGTGCCCTGCCCTTATTGCTATCCCATTATCATTGAAGACCTGAGCTATGTCATGTGCATGTATCCCGTTTATCGAGAAGGCAACAAGCCCAGCTCTGTTTTTTGCGTCCTTAAGGCCAGGGCCAAAGGTCTCGACGTTTTTGAGTTCCGATAGCCTTGCCAGCGCGTACCTTGTCAGTTCACTTTCATAGCTGTCGATCGCACCGAGCCCTATGCCATTAAGGTAGTCTATCGCAGTGCCTAAAACTATCCCTCCCTCGATGTTCGGCGTCCCCGCCTCGAACTTCCAAGGGAGCTCATTCCACATGTGTGCCTTCAGAGTGACTTTCAGTATCATGTCCCCTCCGCCAAGCAGCGGCTCAGTTTCCTCCAGGATATCCCTTTTTGCATACATGACTCCTATGCCAGTAGGACCAAGCATCTTGTGGCCTGAAAACGCAAGGAAGTCGCAGCCTATATCCTTGACATCAACCCTCATTCTCGGGGCAGACTGCGCGCCGTCTACTATGACGGTAGCGCCATGACCGTGTGCCATTCTCGTTATGCTTTTAACGTCATTTATTGTGCCCAATACATTTGATGCCTGCGTAAGCGATACTATTGCCGGTTCCCTTTCAAGGCTTTCGTTCAGGCTTGTTCCATCGAGTAGCCCAGTCCGCTTGTCGACCCTTATGTATTCAAGCACCGCCTTCTGCTTTTTTGCGAGCAGCTGCCACGGAACAAGGTTGCTGTGGTGTTCCATCTCAGTTATCAGTATCCTGTCCCCCTTTCTGACTTTGTGTGATGCATATGTTAGCGCAGCAAGGTTAAGCGCCTCTGTTGCATTCCTTGTATAAATTATGTTTTCCACGCCGCCAGCGTTTATAAGCTTGGCTACCTTCTCTTTTGATTCTGCATATTTTTCTGTGGCTTTCTCCGAAAGCTCGTAAATCCCCCTGTGTATGTTTGCGTTGTATGTGGAGTAGTAATCGCTTATCGCCTCTATGACCGCCAGCGGCTTCTGCGACGTTGCGGCGCTGTCAAGGTACGCCAGCGGCTTCCCGTTCATCTTCCTTTGTAGTATTGGAAAATCCGCCCTGATCCTTTCAACGTCGAACCTCATGCCCGCTCATCTCCCAAATGACTCATAGCCTTCCTTTTCAATCCTGTCGATAAGTTCATTCCCGCCATCTGCAACTATTCTGCCATCCATCATCACATGCACATGCTCAGGGTGCATATAAGAGAGTATCCTGTTGTAGTGCGTTATGACTAGCAGACCCATCCTTGTTTCCTCCACTACTTTGTTGATATTCGAGGCGACAATCTTCACCGCGTCTATGTCGAGCCCGGAGTCAGGCTCGTCAAGGATCGCTATCTTGGGCTTCTGCAGGGCCATCTGCAGTATTTCCGCCTTCTTCTTTTCCCCCCCTGACAACCCTTTATTGAGAGCCCTGCCTATGATGCTGTCGTCCATCTTCAATCCGCTTGATAACAGCTTTATGTCTTTCATCAGCTCTTTCATGCTTGTTTGTCCCTGCGAAACCGCCTCCCTTGAAGCCCTGAGAAAATTCACAAAGCCAACCCCCTCTATCTCAACCGGATGCTGGAAGCCTAGGAAGAGGCCGAGCTGCGCCCTCGCATCTGTTTTTAGGGGGAGTATGCTTCTGCCGTCGGCTAATATATCTCCTTTGGACACCTTGATACCAGGGTATCCAAAAACCGCTTTTGCCAGCGTGGTCTTCCCAGAGCCGTTCGGCCCCATTATTACATGGGCTTCCCCCTCTTTGACCGTGAGGTTTACCCCCTTTATTATGTCTTTCTTCTCGATGCCCGCATGCAAATCTTTTATCTCAAGCTTCATGCATTCGCCTCCCTCTCCTCTCTGTACTTATAATGGTGCGCTATCCCTGGTTCAGTTGCGCTCTCCCATATCGTGTTCTCGGCTTTTAGCTCCGGTATGCCGATCAGTTCTCCACCCGCCTTTATCTTGGCTGTTATTATAGAGGAGGCAACCTCTTTTGCCAGCCCGCTCTTTATGCTGCTTATCGGCTCGGAGAAAAAACCAAATATCATGAGTTGCTTGGCAGTTTCGGCATTTATACCTCTTGATGTAAGGTAAAACATTGAATCATGGTCTATCGGCCCAGTTGCAGAAGAGTGCGTCGCCTTCACTGCATTTTCCCCTATGGACATGGACGGTATTGAGTTTATCCTTGCCGTGTTGTCGACAAGCAGCCCCTTTTCCCCGACAAACGACCGTGCACCCCTTGCTCCATTCGTGATTTTTGCGAATCCTTTTAGGTAGCATGCACATTCCTGCATTGCTAAGGCAGCCGAACCGAGCGATGCTTCGCTGTTTTCTGCGGCGTTCACGACGTAAGTGTTGAGATCGAACTTCTGCTTCTTGGAACCTACTATTATCTCCTCAACCTTTACTTTGCTCTCATAGCCAGAAGCTTCAAACAAATTCCTCGCCCTTGCGGTGCCGCTTCCCGCATAAACGTAATTGACTTTTACACTGCTCCTATCATCCCCCCTGCTTTTTGTGTGCTCGAGGACGGTCGTATTTTGGCCCTCGTTATGCAGCACGTTTATCTCACAGCTCGCATTCTTCCCGAGCCTTATGTCCCTAAGCATCCCAGAGAAAGTGTCTTTGTGGCCCTGCGAAGCGTGCCACTCAAAGAGCGTGAGCTTGGAGCCGTCCCCAACAGAAATATGTATCTGGACCGGGAGTGGGTCATCCGAACATGCAAAGAGCACCTTTAATTCAGCGGCTGTACTGTCTTTTACATCTATTTTCAGCGCCTGTCTGCTAGTTGCATGTATAAGTGCGACGTATTTGTCCTCACTGCTTTTGTGTTGGCTGTTTGAGAGGAGTTCACCATACTCATCCTCTCCAAATTTTACAAGCTTCATCGCCGGGCTACCGCAGGTGAACCATCCACCTTCCCACACTGTTGCATCGAAACTTACCCCTGTTTTCGCATGTAGTTCATTATGAAGTTCCACCGCCACCCCTTCCTTCTTTTTGTCCGGCAGGCTTTCCTGCTTAATTTCGATGCTCAGCGGTACAGACCTTCTGGTGTACAGCTGCTCAAGCTCCCCAGGGAGTTTTGAATACTCCCTAAGTGCATCATCTACAAATCTCTTTTGGTCTATCAAGTCTATCACTAACCTACTGAATTGGAGGTGTCGAGCTTTATCAGCCTTTTCAGTTCGATCGAATACTCTAGCGGCAGTGCTTTTGCGAGGGGCTCGATAAACCCGAGCACTATAGTGGCAACAGCTTCCTCCTCGCTTAACCCCCTAGACATCAAGTAGAAAAGCTCATCCTCCCCTATTTTTCCTACTGTGGCCTCATGGGTTATGGTTGCATCATCGCGCTGCACGTCCATGTACGGGTAGGTGTTTGTCACAGAGTTCTCGTCAAGGAGCAAAGCATCGCACCTTACTGCAGACTTGACGTTTGCCGCATCCCTCGCCACATGTATCAATCCCCTATAAGTTGTTATGCCGCTCCCTTTTGATACGCTCTTAGAGACTATGCTGGACGTTGTGTCAGGTGCTAGGTGCAGTATCTTGCCTCCGGAGTCCTGTACCTGATGCTCCCCTGCAACGGCGATCGAAAGTATTTCGCCCTTAGCTCCGCGCCCCTTAAGATAGACGGACGGGTACTTCATATTGGTGCCGCTGCCGATGTTCCCATCCAGCCACTCCACGTATGCATTCTCGTACGCAAAGGCGCGCTGCGTGACGAGGTTGTAGACGTTCTTCGACCAGTTCTGTATCGTGACGTAGCGGATGTGGGAGTTCTTGTGCGCTACAAGCTCGACGACTGCAGAATGAAGAGACGAGCTGATATAAACCGGGGCGGTGCAATTATGTGCAACGATGCCTTCTGCAACATAACTTTCATCCTCTTCAACACTAAAATTGTAGACCTTCTTGTTATTCACAAATTCAGAGGAGATATCTTTTATCGGAACCAATGCATAGTCACCTATAATCTCACCATAGGAAGGCGCGGTTCGTGCATTACTTATTGACATTAACATAACAGTTCTGTTGCTTCTATCCGCATGTTCTGCGGCATAGGAAAATACGCCAGCAAGGTTGGCGGACCATGCAAGGTCTTCTCCGCCAATATAAACACAATACACTGCGTGCCTGTTGCCCCGGCGTGCCTGCTCATCCAGACTGGAGAGTACGTTGAATCTCAGCAGTATGTTATGGATCTGCTTTGCGAGAAGCAATGATACTGTGTTTATCCTGACCGTTCTTTCCATTCCGCCCTTGTATCTTCTATCTGTAAAGCTGCCGCCTCCTCTCCAGATGCCCTTCAATAGTTCCTTCTGTTTTTCTAGTACCTCGTGCATAATCCAGTCAGGTATGCATTTGCTCAAGGCCCCTCTCCCAAATTCGTTTGCGAAGAGTCTTGCTGCCGCCACGGAGTGCAGCACTATCCTAACACCTCCATTGTGCCCCTTCTGTATTATCGGGTCCATGCCGAAATATCTTCTGAGCAACATGGCTGTGTCCACTACATAACCAGTTTCATCCTTGTTGAATGTAAAGGATAGATGATTGCCCTCACCATGACCCATTATACTTCCTTCTGTGAGGTAATACCCTGCAAGCCTGAAGAAGTCAGCATCCGTGCAGAGTTCAATCGAGGCAATTTTGTCATGCCGCCTTGTTTTCATAAGTATGTCAAAGCGCCTGCTTGGTGACGAAATTGTTTGGCGGTCTATGGGCATTGCGAGGTAGTCAGAGCTTTCCAGTTCGTCTGCACTGACCCATTCAAGTTTTAGTTCTGCATTCTTATGCTCCTGTGCCCCCGTCCTTGATACAAGAAACGGGTGTTCATCGGTGGCATTCACCACTGCAGAAGCGGCTCCGTGATATCTTATGTGGAAAAGCTTTCCGGTATGCTGTCTTACCTGTGTATGATAGACCTCCTTGTACCTGCCTTTGTGTGTCAGCACTATGTCGCCAACGCATATCTGTTCGATGGGCTTTTGGCCTCCTGCAGTGGTTATCTGAGTGCCCTCGGTAAAGCACCCTTCAATATAGGTGATGTCCGCGTCATCGTCTGCTATTATGAGTGTGCGTTCAAACTGACCTGCCTTCTCAGCGTTTATCCTGAAGTAGGCTTGCAGCGGCATTGCCAGCCTTACTCCCTTTGGCACGTATATGAACGAGCCGCCCGACCAGACGGCAGTGTTCAGCGCGGCGAACTTGTTGTCCGTTGCGGGTATGATTGCCCCGAAGTATCTCTTCATTATCTCAGGATATTCCTTCACGGCCGTGTCAGTGTCCGTGAAGATTACCCCCTGCTTCTGAAGGTCCTCTCTTATGTTATGGTAAACTACCTCTGAGTCATACTGTGCCTCTGCCCCGGCGAAGAACTTTCTCTCTGCTTCTGGTATGCCGAGCTTGTCAAAGGTCCTCTTTATCTCTTCAGGAACGCTCTCCCAGCTGTTGCCTTTCTTGTCAGTAGGCCTTAAGTAGTAATATATGTCATCATAGTCTATCCTGCTCAGGTCAGCGCCCCATGTCGGTGTGGTCTTGTTCATAAAGACCCTGTAGGCCAGCAGACGTTTCTCGAGCATCCACGATGGTTCTCCCTTTATCCTGGAGATCTCCCTAACTACCTCCTCCGAAAGCCCCTTTTTCGTCCTGAATTTATATTCTATATTGTCATTGAAGCCATATTTCTCCCGATATTCACTATCTGTTTGACCTACAAACTGCTCTTCTGCTCCTGACATAAACACAGCCTTAACTATCTGCTCTTCAGTCTGTATTTAAACCTTCTGCTGTAAAAGCCGACAGTCCCTACACTTGCTGCATGATCAACAGCATACGTCGAAGTTAATCAAAATGTTTATATATGAAGACTTGCCACAAATGGTCAGATTTGATGCACCAGACGGCAGGAAAGGAACCCCTACAAAGGCTAATGCCAGGCAATGACAAGATCTTCCGCCACCCCAGCAAAGCCGACATGCTGATCAGGAAAAGCTTGTCCTCAATGTACAAAGACACACCAGCAACGGTAGAGCAGTCGGCGTTAGTCGGTAGCCTGAATGCAATATACAACGAGCTGGGCTGTTGCTTTTCCATGCCAAATTTCGCATTTGTGCTGAGTCATGAATACAGCAGCACCGCACAGGAGGAGATTTTTGTGCTCGTTGAAAAAGTGGAGGGCACAAATGTCCCCTGCCGGCTCAATAATAACTGCTTCAAGTTAGTCAACGAAATCGAAAAGGCCCTTGTCGGTGTGCTTGACTACTACGACGCGAAGATAAAAAACGGCGGGAAGCTCGTACTTGACACAAGCTGTAACCAGTTTATGTATGGATATACGGCGCGTGACCATAAAGAGCGGCTGTATTACGTGGACATTGAAGACAGGTACGTCGAATTTGACCCAGAGAAGTGCACTATTGCTCCGTATGGCTACCCGCATGCCAAGTCCGAAAGCGAAATGACGTTCAGCACCCTCTTCCAGACCATTGCACTGGTTCAGGCAATTTCGCTCGCTTCAATCGAAAAGGCAAGCAAAATCAGGCTTGTAGAGCTGCGCGGCAGGCTAAAGGATTTCCTGCGTAAACACAGCCAGTGCTATATAGAGGCGTGCAGCGCAGCGGGAAAGCAGCCGAACCAAAACTACCTGGATATGGCCGGAAAGCTCTGAAACAGCACTACTCCAACATGTGGACCCGAATCTTTATTAATGTCACGTCCATAATATTCTCGAATTCTTCCAGGGTGGTATATTTGCCATTAAACGAGTCCAAGTTCATAGAAAATGAAGTCACTTTTAGGAGCCTGAAGTTTTCTGGTGAGGCAGCAGAGACAAGGCGCTCAATGGTCAGATGGCTTGCGCTCTCACTCGGTGTCATAAACCCCGGTGAATCAAGGCAGACAGCTGTTTCTGTCCTAGATGCTGTTCTCTATTTCCAGTTCACAAACAAATCAGACCCAACAGTCGAAGAGCTGTCACAGTACATAGGGAAGAACTGGTCACCTATAAACGAGAAGACCCTGCGCTACCATCTCCTCCAGTTAAAGAAGGCCCAGATTGTCGGCAATCGCAAAGGGCGATATTCTCTTGTCTGGCCGGATGTCGGCAATAGGTACAACGAGATAGCATGGGTCAACTGGTATTTTGCCTCAGTTGTAGACCCAATAAAAGAGAGGGTCTCGCTGGTGCTAAAGGAGCTTAACCGGAGGTAATGGGATGAACAAGAACATGGTTTTCTACTCAGTAATTGCAATCGCGATAGCTGTTGTCGCATATGTGGCTGTTTTATTGTCCACTCAGGCAGGTAGTGTCAGCCTGCTGTTCGGTTATACAAACACATCCATGCTGTTTCCATTCAATACGACACGCTTTTTCATCATACTAAACAATACCGGCAGCAATTACATATCAGGTATGCTTGTCGGCTTCTATGTGAACAACAAGCCATACCGCAACTATAATGTCTCTATACCACAAGGCAAGAGCGCCACTATTGTGGTCAACTACACCTATCCCATTCCAGGCAATTACCTGTTCGAAGCCGTTGCCGACCCGGCACGCCTCCAGCGTCTTTCAAGCTACAACACAACAAAAGCCTCTCTCCCAGTGAGGGTTTTCAATGCAACCCCCGCTAATGTCATTGGGTCGATACCGATGAAAGGGATAGCCTCATCATACATTTTTGACTTTCCGGGGAGCTCTATGCAGTTTGCATCCCTGCTTTACCGCCTCTACAACGCATCTCCAGCAAGCGCGGTCTTTTCCCCGAGCGGAGGCATCTTATCAACAGTGGTAAACAACTTCTACCAGCTCTTCAATGCAAGCCACGGCATCGTTGCATCTTATGCTAACGGTTCGCGTGCTTCCTCCGTATGGATACAGGGCGCCGCCCCAGAGTCAGACGTCGTTGCAGCAATAAGGAGCTACGGGTTCAGGGAGAGCGATTCAAACGGCATTTTTATGTTCTATCTCCCGAGCAACACAACCCTCTGCACATACTACTCTGGCGGGTGGACGAAGATGCTCTCTTACACCTATAGAAATGGCACGTGCTCACAGCTTGTGGGTATTGCCTCCCAGAATTACACAGCGCTATTGGACCAATATTCTACCGGATTCTCGAACAGCTCTGCCATTATGAACTATTCGCACAATTTCATATACACAAACTCAACAGTTATAGGTGTCCAATACGGGCTTTCCAACTATTCAAGGTACACTGCAACGTGGTCCTGGTCAAACTCTGCAAATGCAATCTTTGTCAACTACATCAACGAAAGCGATGCGTGGTCTCTCCTCAATAGGACATGCTACGGCCTATTGTCGAACGGCACCGTTTGCTCAGAGTACAACATACCAAGGGGGAACTCGAGCGCAACCACCGTTTCAGCATTCATAACCTCAAGAGCCCTGGTCGGCAACTACCTCTTTGAGCTATATTCATGGGTCAGCAATCAAAGTGCTCTCAATGCCAACTACAATGCCGCAAAGCTTCTGCGGGCCATGGCAAAAAACAACTCGATGCTTGAGTGGAAGAGCGCCTATGCAAGCTCCTGCGCGTTCAACTCGACAGATAAGATAGGCTGCAATGTGACCAACTTTGACAGCGAGAGCCATGTTGCAACTGTGCAGCTTACAAATCTCGGCACTGTACCGCTGAGGATAAACTTTGCAGCGTGCTACGTTCCGGGGATTCAGCTCAATGTCACTGTGAGCAAGAGCGTTTTACCTGGCAGCAGTGCAAATTTCAGCCTTCCATGCCGCTCCCTCGTCCTCTTCCCGGTGATAGGGATAAGGAGCAGCTACCTTTTTTACCTGAATTACACACAGGGTGTAAGGCAAAAGTCAATAGTCGGATTCCTAAACACGAGCAACCTTGTCTGATCAGAGCCCCAAGAAGTCTTTCGCGCCCTTTCCGCATGGGAACGCCCTCATGGTTTCGGCCTCTACGGGCAGCCCTGTCTCGTTAGCAACCCTCTCAAGCTCCTTGCTGTCAATCATCCTTGCAAAATAGAGTTCAACGAAATGGGTGCCGCCCGTACTCACCCTTTTTACCACAAAGGTTATCTGTTGCAGCATCCCAGCCCTCTTTACCTGTATCCTCACTCTGCCTTCAGCAAGTATCTTTTTTGCTGTTACAGTAAGTGCATCCAAGCTATCGCCTACTTAGTGAGAATCCTGCAACCGTCCTTCTCCACCACTACCATTGCCTCTGCCTGCGCCACAAAGCCATTCCCTATCTCTACCAGTGTCGGGTGCGGTTCTATCACGCCTGCCCTCACCAGTTCCTGTATCGCGGCATACAACGAAAACTTAGACTGTGCAGTGCCGGCAAGCCATCTTACCGCGAACGGCTCGTCCCTGTAGCTTCTGGCTATCTCTGCCATAAGCTGCCTAGCTGTCTGCTGCCTGACCCCTGCCTCCTCGGCAAATTGGTAAATCTCACAGGTACTGCCCTCAGTCACGAGCCCCCTGCCATCTGTCGCGAACGGCTCTACCGCAACAACCATCCCCTCTTCAAGCACTGCATCGCTTCCATCGTTGAAGTTGGGGATGAACGGGTCTGAGTGCAGGTTATGCCTTTCTATTCCATGACCACCCAGGTTTTTGATGGGCTTGCCCCCTTTCGCGGTTATAACCTTTTCAATCTCCCTGCCGATGTCGCTGGTTCTAACACCCGCCTTTATCATGCTTATTGCGGCGCTCAATGCGTCCTCGACCCCCTCTATAAGGTTGCCATGCGTTCCGGAAAAGTCAACGCAGACTGCACAGTCGCTGAGGAATCCATCTTTCGCGGCGCCAAAATCTATCTTTAGTATGTCTTCTTCATCCAGTGCCCTTTCGTCGTCCATGGAAGGGGTGTAGTGGGCAGCTTCGCTGTTTACAGAGAGATTCAGAGGGAAGGCGGGGAGGAAGCCGCGTTCCTTTACAAATTCCTCCACCGCACCCGCTATGTCTATCAGCTTTGCGCCCGGCTTTGCCATTTCCTTCGCTTTTGCCAGCGCCTTGTACGCGATAGCTCCTACCTCTTCAACATTCTTGATCCCATTGTCGTCGTACATACCATCACAGCTTTGCCTGCTTGCCTCCAAACTTCAATTGCCCCTCATCAAAGTTCAGCTCCTTCAATATGCGCATTGTAGCAGGTATCACCTGGTTATTGATGTAATAGTCAGGGTCATAATCCTTTGCCATCCCCTCGAGCTCGGCCTTGTCCGAAGTCGTCGCGCCCTCCATGGTTATCACATAACCTATGACCGAGTGCTCCATCTCCTTTTTCGTTCTGTACCCGCGCTCTATTGCCTTTTTCGCTGCTGCGAGTTCAGGAGACTTCGAGTCATAGCTGTCGATGCTCTTCCTGAGCTGGGTGCTTATGACCAGATCCTTGAGAGGAACGCCGCCTTTGCGCAGCCTGTCTACCGTGTCCTTGACTATCGCCGCCGCCTTCTCCGGGCTGCCCTCTCTCAGTATGGCCTCGAGCACTAGCCTTTGTGTGTCTCTTGCTATCTTGGACCAGTCCCTCCTGACAAGCTCAAAGCCGCGGATCTTTACTCTGCCCTCTTTGGTTATGAGCGCGTACTTCTTCTTTGCACCAGTTGGATCTCTGCTCATCTTTTTCCCCACGAACACGCCGCGGGCGTAGAACTCCTCGAGCTCAAGTTCCATCGCGCTAGGGAGCGACTTGTTGAACCCTTCCAGAAACCTCTGTGCATCGTCATGCGTCTTGCCCTTCAGGAGTATAAGTACAGAATCAGTGTCGCCGTAAAGCACCTCAAAACCCGCCTTCTCTGCCTGCTCTATCGTGCCCTTTATATACTGCCTGCCATACGCCGTTATGCTTCCTGCACAGACCCTCGAGTACCATCTGGATCTGGCATAGCCAAGATACCCGAAGAAGGAGTTCGCCAGTATCTTAAGAGCCATAGACCTTGCGCCAAGGAATATGTCGTCCGGGCTCTTCTTGTAGAGCTTCTTGACTTCTCTGCGCTGGTTTATCAGCTCCTGCAGTATTGTAGGCGTTATGCACCTCCTGCCCTTTGTGAACCTCGTTCCGAGGGGTGACTCATAGTAGTCGTTGCAATCAGTGCAGACAGCAGAGGGGTCGATATTGTGTGATATTATTATGGATGGGTACAGGCCACGGAAATCAAACATGACAAGGTCGTCGTATACGCCAGGCTCAGGTGTCTTGACGTATGCACCCTCTATAGGGTTTGCGAGCCTCCGCCGGATCTCACCTTCATCCGGCTTGTTCGGTATCATCTCGCCGTACAAGGATGCATAGCGCATCAGCATGTACTCGCACAGCTGGCCCGTCGTAGAGACGGCTGTATCGCTGATGACATTGACCGTGGTCCTCGAAAGCTCTATAGTTATCGGGATGAGCTTGTTGTACACGTCACGGAGCGCATGCGAGTCGTTGAGGTTATAGACCGCGAGCTCTTCGAGGGGCTTGCCTCCATCATCCCACATCCTGTATATCTCACCCTTCTCCACCATGACCTTCTTGTCGCTGCTTATCGCCTCGTAAACGTTCTTGAGTGTGTAGCTGTTCAGCCTGAGCAGGTGTTCTGCAGCGCCAACAGTGGATATAAACTTTACCACCTGGTACATGTCGACGTGCATCCTACCTCCTATCTTAACCTTGCTCACCAGGCCGTGGCTCTCGACCCTCGTCTCTCCTGCGCCCCTAGACATGTTGAAGTCTATCTTCAGGGCCTTGGCCCTCTGCAGCATATAACTCACGTCGAACGCAGTGGAGTTGTAACCGGTTATCACATCGACGTCCAGCTCATCGAGCAGTGTGGCGAACCGAGCGAAGAGCGCCTTTTCGTCGCTGACACATTCCACAAACCGCACGTCTACCTTCTTATAGGTTATGACCCCCTCCCTGCTGCCGTTATTGGACATGTAATAATAGCTCAGCATTATG
Source organism: Candidatus Micrarchaeaceae archaeon (assembly GCA_027310535.1). Taxonomy (GTDB): domain Archaea; phylum Micrarchaeota; class Micrarchaeia; order Micrarchaeales; family Micrarchaeaceae; genus A-MIC-10. The sequence goes on along the minus strand of DAIDAQ010000058.1, from coordinate 945 downwards.
ACAGGGTCTTGCGCTGGGTCTGAGAAGTTGCCGCCCCTGTTGTATGTCTCTATATCAAAGCAGAGGACACTGAAGTTTGGCTTGGCGACGCCGCCAGAAGCCTCCATCCTCTTTATGCACAGCCAGCCCTCATCGTCCCTTACGGCACTTATCCTGTAGTTGGCGAACGGCACAAGGTTCTTGTCTATTGCATACCGCCTCGCGAATGGTATGTCCGACTCATAGCAGGTGCCGAACTTCTGCATCTGGGTGCTAAGCTTCGGCACATCTGTTGGATTCTCCACGTAAATCTTGAATGCATCAACTGGTTTGCCAAACACTTCCCGCCTTGTCGGTTCAGTGCCTGCCGGGCGTATTGGCCTGCCCGAATCTACAGCTGACATGCCCATTATGTCATCGCCGGAAATCCCACCGCGCGGCACGAAGCAGAAGTAGGGCTTGAATCCCATGTCGAGCATGTCATAAAGCCTGTCCCCCCTCACTATAACGCGTATTCTTATAGTGCCATTGACGTTGAGGTAATCCACGTCAAGCAGCGTGCCCTCTATCTGCTCGTCAGCCCCACCTTCCTTTGCCGCCACTAACATAAAACAGCCACTATGATTTGTGCCCAAAAGTTTTTATCATAGAGTTTTAGCAGACACCAATGCTGTCAACAGAGGTTTGGATGATCTCACTGGCTGAATCAGTGATAAACGCGCAGAAGCCATATCCAGGCTCCGTACCCGGCTGGTAGTTGCTATACAGGGTTCCAGGTATTCCCTGGCAAGGGTGTGCCGACCCGGGCGTATAAGCATATGCGGGTATGGAGTAACTATTGGAGATACCTGACGTGCTTTGGGCAGCAAGAAAATAGCCTGCCGCGCAGTTTGAAGCACCATACGGCACCGCATAAAACTCCACCGTATACGGTGCGCTCCCTGCACTCCATGAAGCCGTAATAAC
>DAIDAQ010000055.1 GCA_027310535.1 Candidatus Micrarchaeaceae archaeon | reverse complement strand
GATTACATAAGGGCAAAGGCAAGGTTGCCAGGCCCTGCCGAGCTCTACACAACATATGCGAGGAAGCTCGGCCGCTCCAACAGCATCTACATGCTCGAGAACGACGAGAAAACCCTCTACAATGCGGCGACCAGGGCCAACATACCCAAAGGCAATTTAATGGTTGAAATGCCATTAGGGTACAGCAAGAAATGGCTGAATAAGTTAGTGAGGAGGAAGTTCAGCATGGGGGTCTACGTGCCGTACGGCAAGGACTGGATGCCCTATGCCATAAACAGGCTTACTGAAGGCAACATAAGGAACATCGCAAGTAGTGTGTTAAACGGCGGGGTAAGTGGCTCATATGCCAGATAAAAAACCTGTTGATCTCGTTACTGGTGCGTCATGTGCGCTTGGCGCCGAGCTGAGCAGAAGGCTCGTCGCGAAGGGCCGCACCGTCAGGGCGCTGCTGCACCTAAACCCAAAGAGCGCAGAGGCATGGAAGGGGATACCAGCAGGCGTGATACCGTACGTTGCAGACCTCACCCTCCCGGCAGGAAAGGACAGGCAGGCCCTCCTTGAGGCGTGCAGGGGCGTCGGCAGCGTCTTCCACGTAGCCGCAGCTGTCTACAACTACAAGAATCCGGTGGATACACTGATGAGGACGAATGTGGAGGGCACAGAGAACCTGCTCTCCGCGCTAGCTACGGCGAACCCGAGGAGGCAGGTGCGCTTCATCTTCGCGAGCACCGTAAGCGTCTACGGCTACGGGAGGAAGGAGCTCCTAACTGAAGACTCGGAGGTGAGGCCGAAGACCCCTTACGCGAAGAGCAAGTACATCGCGGAGCAGGTGGTGCAGTCTTACTCGCTGGCGAACAAGAACATGGAGTACACGACCATGAGACTGGGCACAATATATGGGGAGGGGTATGAGCGTCCGTCGTTCTGCAGGGTCTTCAGGCTCATAAGGAAAGGCGAGATGCGCTACATAGGAAACGGCGAGAACCACCTTACCCTTATAAATGTGCATGACGCCGTCGACGCGTTCCTTCTCGCAGCAACAAGGAATGAGGCGCGCAACAAGGTCTACAACCTCACTGATGGGGTACCGCACACACAAAGGAGGTTGTTCTCAATAGCGGCGAAGCACATGGGTGCAGACCCGATAAAGAGCTCAGTGCACCCGATCCTGGCGAGGATAGCGAGACACGCCAAGAGGATAAACATGGATGAATTCGATTTCCTGATAAGCAACAGGGTGGTCGACATAACGAAGATAAAGCGCGACCTGGGCTTCTCCCCCAGGGCACGGATGGAGAAGGAAGGCGTGGCTATGATCGACAGGTGCCACGAATGACGCTGATCAGGTGAGCCAATGAAGAGAGGGAAGATTGAGAGGTACATAAACGATACGCTTGAGTCAAAGGGGGCGATGCTGTTCACGCTCATCGACCCAGACGACTACAATTCTGCAAGGGATGCGGTCAGGACGGCCTCCGCCTGCATAAAGGGCGGCAGCGATGCCATGCTGATAGGCGGGAGCATCGGCGCGCAGGGCGGCCTGCTCGACGAGGTCGCCGGGGAGATAAAGGGGATATCAAACGTCCCTGTCATACTCTTCCCCGGGAACATAGCCACCCTGACGAGGCATGCGGATGCGGTTTACTTTATGAGCCTGCTCAACGCAAGAAACCCCTATTGGATAACGCAAGCCCAGATGCTAGCCGCGCCGCTGATAAGGAAGCTGGGGATTGAGC
>DAIDAQ010000048.1 GCA_027310535.1 Candidatus Micrarchaeaceae archaeon | reverse complement strand
GTGCAGGAATACAGCGGCAACAGGGAGACAGGCATAGCAAAAGCGCTCGCACTGGCAGAGAAATTCTCGGATGGTGGGCGGCTTCTTGTTCAACTTGCCGATAACATCTTCAACATGCAGCAGCCAGAGATGCGCAAGCTGAGGAACAGCCTAGCGGAGATTGATGAGGGCAAAGGCAGATACCCTGCCTATGTCTTCTTGAACAAGATCAGCGATCCGGTGCGATTCGGCGTGCCAGAGTTCGCAGGCGGAAAGATAGTAAGGATAGAGGAGAACCCAAAGAAGCCAAAATCCAAGTTCGTCGTTACAGGGCTTTACTGTTATGACTCCTCTGTCTTCGAAATTATAAAGGGGATAAGACCCTCACCGAAGGGGACGTACGAGATAACGGAGGTCAACGGCTACTACGTCGACAGGGGGATGCTAGGATACTTCAAGATGGGCTGCGACTGGATAGATGCCGGAACGTTCGAGGGGCTGTTCGCCGCCACGCAGATCATAAGAAGGAAGACAATATACTGAAGCTGGTGCACTTTTCTGGTTACGCTAAATCTCAACGTGATAACATGCCTGTGATAAACGTTACATATGGACAGAATGTTTATGGGAGGGAGGAAAAGAGGGCTGTGCTCGATGTCTTCAAGGCGGGCAACCTCATGGTGGGCAGGAGGGCCATGGAGTTTGAGGGCAAGGTGGCCTCGCTTTTCGGAAAGAAGCATGGTGTCATGGTCAACTCGGGTTCATCTGCTAACCTGCTCGCGGTCGAGCTAGTGAGGGCGCCGCGCGGTTCCTCCGCCATAACACCAATATTGACATTTTCTACCACGCTTGCGCCCCTTCTCCAGAAGGGGCTGAAGCCTGTCTTTGTCGATGTAGAGGAGGGCACATATCTGGCAAACGTGAAGGAGGTAAGGGACGGCGCTGGCGGCAACGTAAAGCTGCTCATGCTGCCGCATCTTCTCGGCAACGTGCTCAACCTGCCAGAGCTTCAGGAGATCGCCAGGGAAAATAACCTGACGTTCATAGAGGATTCATGCGACACTCTCGGCACCACGTTTGGCGGGAAGCCCACAGGCACGTATGCAGACATATCAACTACTAGTTTCTACGGATCGCACGTGCTGACCACTGCGGGCAGCGGCGGCATGCTCTGCATTAACAGGGATGACTGGGACAGGAGGGCGAGGGTACTGAGAGGCTGGGGGAGATCCTCCGCAATCAACGAATATGAGGATATGAATGCGAGGTTCAGCTGCGAAGTCGACGGAATACCTTATGACTCAAAGTTCGTGTTCGAGGAGGAGGGTTACAACCTGCAGCCAACAGAGATTGGCGCCGCCTTTGGGCTGGCGCAGCTTGAGAAGTTGCAGAAGTTCAGGCATATAAGGAAGAGAAACTTCGTGAAGCTGTACAGGTTCTTCAGGAGCTACCCCGAGCTCTTTATACTGCCGAAGCAGAATGGGCTTGCAGATACGTGCTGGATAACATTCCCCCTCACGATAACTCCAAACGCAAAGTTCACGAGGAGAGATATAGTCAGGTACCTGGAAGAACGCAGCATACAGACAAGGCCTGTTTTCACAGGCAATGTCCTGCGGCAGCCGGGCTTCAAGTATCTCACCACTATAAAAGCAAGGCAGGATTATCCCGTGGCAGACGATATCATGAGGAACGGTTTTACGCTGCCTGCTCACCATGGGTTGAAGAGAGAGCATATGGATTATATGCTCTCTGTGCTGTCAGAATTTTTGGGCAGGTACTAGCAAGCAGCCGGCGCATGAAATGAGGGTGCTCATCTATAGTGCATGGAAGGGGACAACTCCGGAGTTTGAGCTCTATGAAGGGCTGAAAGCCAAATTGGGGGGCAAGAATGTAAAGCTGTACAAGCCGCATAAGCCGCATGGCGGCCGCGGCGATAAGGATTTCAGAAAAAGCATAGACGGCTTTGACTGCATCATATTCCTTCCAGCCTCTTTTATAGATGGGGATTTTGAGTATACCTTGAACATGGGCGCAAACATCACAAGGGTTTTTGTTGATACACTGGATGATTTCTTCGTGCGCAGGATCTATGCGCACCCCAATATAAAGTATTATTTCAAAAGGGAACTGTACAAGGGCGGCGTCAGCCCTGGCTACACGCTTGCTTACGGGATAAGGTACGCATATACCGATATGAGGATAGGCATGAAGATAGATCCAGCATGGGCGCTCTCAAGGTATGAGCTGCCTATCGGAATCGCAAGATCTGGCAGCCTCACCAAGTTGCTTCCCCTTCAACTTACAGTAACTGCAAGACGAGTCGTAAGGGCAAGGGAGAGATATGATATAGCGTTTATAGGCAGCAGGAACACATATGCGAGGCTGAAATATGTTAGTGCTGTGAGGTCATTGGTGTCAAGGGAAGGCATTAAAGCCTATATAAGAAGCGCATGGTTTTCCCACCCAATAAAACATGAGGGGTACATCTCCCGCCTGGCCGCCAGCAAGGCCGGCCTTGCAATACGCGGTCTGGGCTATGACACCTTCAGGTACTGGGAGATCCCCTGCTACGGCGCCTCGCTGCACTCCCAGAGGCACCCTCTCGCGATACCACATGACTTCGAGGAAGGCAAGTCTGCCCTCTACTTCAGCAGCGCCGGCGAATTAGAGCAGAAGATAAAAAAGTGCATAGTCAAATCAGACGAATGGAGGGAGATCGCGCGCGCGGGGCAGGAGCGCTTCTTCAGGTACCACACCCCGGTGAAGAGGGCGGAGCAAATCTTGGAGATGGTAAAGGCGACATGAATGAAAGTCCTGCTGTATAGCGCCAACAGGGACACACCCCCAGAAGACATTTTGTACTATGGGCTGAGAGAGAATTTGGGGAAGAATAATGTCACACTTTACAAGCCGCGCACATACAAGGCACCGAATTACTCTGTCACATTCCCAAAAGAGGAGCGCTCGGATGACAGCGGGATAAGAGAGCGGGCGGACGATTTCGGCATTATAATCTTCCTGCCAGGCGCCTTTCCAGACAGGGATTTCAAGTTCGTGCTCAATAGGGAGAGCAGCGCAGTAAAGGTATTCTTTGACCCGTTTGACGACTATTTTGTAAGAGGAATCTACACACACCCAGAGATAAGGCACTATTTCAAGAGAGAACTGTATGCAGATGCAGGCATCCTGTACAGGTTGGGATACCTACCGGTCTATTCGTACACGCGCGCCCGCCTTGCCAGGGAGTACAGTGCAAGGTGGCTATTCTCAAGGTATAGCATTCCCATAGGCATTGCGCTGCAGGGGAGGTTCAGGAAGCTGAGGCCTTACCCGATCACGTTCATGCCAAGGAAGATGAGGCCGCGGAAGAAGGTTTATGACGTGTCTTTCGCAGGGCGGACAAACTCGTTCGAGCGTATTAAGTATACAAGATGCCTGAGGTCGCTGCGCGACGTCAACTCATATGTTGCCGACACGTCGAGGGAGCCCCTTAGGTACAGGGATTATGCAGGGGTGCTGTGCGGCAGCAAAGCGGCGCTCTCGCTCCGCGGGGCGGGCTACGACACGATAAGGTATTGGGAGATCCCCTGCTACGGCGCCGCGCTGCTCTCCCAGCTGACACCTATAGTGATACCGCACGACTGCAGGGACATGGAGTCTGCCCTCTACTGCAGCAGCGCCGGCGAGATGAGGCAGAAGATAGAGGATTACGTAGTCAGGTCAGAAG
>DAIDAQ010000041.1 GCA_027310535.1 Candidatus Micrarchaeaceae archaeon | reverse complement strand
GGACAACGGCGCGGTGCATCATGATAAACGTGTCGGTAGGTTTTTCGACAAGAGGGGCAACATGCGGTTGCTGTTCATGCCTCCATACTCGCCTGAACTCAACCCAGAGGAGTACTTGCACAACCACTTACGGAACAAACTACTGAATAACCGTAACTTCGAGAGCATCAAACAGATAGGATGTGCTATCGGTCGTTTCGCCGGCAGGATGGCATGCGACGAAATCAGGAGCATCGCAACAATGGCACCTATAGAGGCGCTGCTTTCCGCGCAGAAATAGTCGTGGAATTTTCACTGGAAGCTATAATTCCCAGTAAGATCCACTATGGCTGCTGCGATGTCTCCATTTGCGTCTGCAAGCGCTTTCCTTGCCGCTTCACTGCTAGCACCTGTTCTATCAGCGACAAGCTTCACGTCATCCTCGCTTATCTCGATTGACTGCTCCGGCGATTTCGGCTTTTCCGACACTCTCCCAGATATCTGGAAGCTTACATTCCCCTGCATCTCTACCTGCATCACCTGTGGGCTTTCGATGACTATGTCCCTGTCCGTGCAGTGGATTGTCACACTGAGCGCGCTAACCTCATTTGACTTTATCCCCATCTTCGCCATCATGTTCTTCAGCGTCTTGGGGTCTATGTTGGGGATCATCTAATCAACAGCATTGCTCAGCTAAAATTTATAATTGGTGCTTTCAGCCTTACTTCATCGCCTTCTCGAAAAGCTCACCTGCATACTCCCAGTTCGCAACATGCCACCACGCATATATGTAATCGGGGCGCTTGTTGTAATATTGCAGGTAGTAAGCGTGCTCCCAGACGTCAATCCCCAGTATTGGGGTCTTCCCATGCGTGAGCGGCGAGTCCTGGTTTGGCGTACTTGCCAAAGCAAGCTTTCCGTTGTCAAGCACGAGCCAGCCCCACCCAGAGCCGAACAGCTTTGCAGCTTGGTCGCTGAACGCATCCTTGAACTTATCATAGCTCCCGAACTGTGCACTGATCGCATCAAGCAAACGCCCTTCTGGTTTCTGCTCCTTCTTCGGGGACATCATCTTCCAGAACAGGGAATGGTTGTAGAAGCCGCCGCCGCTGTTTCTGACCGCTGCCCTTATCTCCTCTGGCGCACCCTGATACCCCTTGATTATCTCCTCGATGGTCTTCTTCTCCCACTCTGGATACGCCGCGAGCGCCTTGTTCAGGTTGTCGGTGTACGCCTTGTGGTGCCTATCGTGGTGCAGCTCCTGTATCTGCCTGCTTATGAAAGGCTCAAGGGCATCGTATGCATAAGGCAAATCTGGCAGTTCAAACATTTTCCCACCTTATTCCGTACTATAGAGCACGCTTTTCTTTTTAAACCTTCTATACTGATTGCTGTAAGGGAATACACTTTCTGCATCAGGAGGCAGGCCAGTCAGCGTATCCTTGCTCCGGCTGGCATCACCTTATCCGGCAAAAGGAGCGCGACCCTTTCGCCGTCCTCGGCGGCGAGCAGCATACCCTCCGATACAAACTTTCCTACCTTCTTCGGGGTGAGATTTGCAACCACGATGATTTCCTTCCCGACAAGCTCATCTCTTGCGTAGCTGCCTTTTACACCTGCAGCTATGCGCTTGGTGCCGAGCTCCCCGAGATTCACCTCAAGCATGTACAGCTTCCTAGATGAGGGCAGCTCTTCGACCGCAATCACTTTCCCTACCCTGAGCTCTACCATTGAGAAGTCCTCTATTGATATCATATTGGATGACATATTTCAACGCACCGTTTCTCCCTTTTTAAGGGATGCCTTAGCCGCATCCAGGATCTGCCGGATCACGCCCTCTATCCCAGAGTCGCTCTTTATGGAGAGCTGCCCGCCTGCTGCCTGGGGATGCCCTCCACCACCGAGCGCCCTCGCCAGCGGGGAGCAGTCTATGCCGGCCCTGCTGCGCAGCTTTACCGAGTAATCGTTTGTGTCGACAAAAACCTCTACCTCTGTATTGAGCTGTTCCTGTATTAGCTTGCAGGCCTGGTCGCTCTTTATCCCCTTTGCGTAACCTATGCCTACCCTAAGGCCGTTGACATCATAAGCTGCGCAGTCATGCTGGAGTTTTGGTACTTCAAGCTCTGTCTCCCTGGTGTATTCGAGCGCCGATCCCATGATGTACTCTCCATCCAGATCACCTTCTGAAACCATCTTGACCATCCTCCTGAGCCCTGACATGTCCTCGCCCTGCCTCTTCAGATAAGTGATGGCGTTTGATATCTCCAGCAATGGGGTATCTGTACAGCCTTTGAGGGCGAAGTCTGCGGTGTGGGCAAGCCTTCCTATCATCATTGCATACTCATCGCTGACGCCGAGTGCGTCTATCACCAGCTCTGCAGCGCACTTGTTGCCTTCACCACATTTTAAGATGTCACATACAGCCCGAAGCTGCTGCACTGCCTGATCGCTCCATGGATGGTGGTCTATCCATGCAATGCGATTGCCGTCTCTCTTGAGAGCAGAAAGCACTCTTGTGACGTCAGGGATGGCGTCATCGTTCACTGCAAGATCAGTGGTTATTACCAGAGAGCTTGACGGCTTGAGCGCGGCCAACTTTTCCAGCATGGCCACCAAGTCCTTGCTCTGAGGATATCCAAAAAAGATGCCGCTTTCTGGGGCGCTGAGATAGCGCACCAGGAGCGCAGCACTTGATATACCGTCGAAGTCAGGCGCATGCGTCAGGCAAAAAATATGCTTTGCTCCGTTGGAAAGCAACTTGAGCTGCCTCACGCTCATCTTCCTCTCTTTCTGCGCCCACCCTTGCTTTTACTGCCATGTTTTACCTTTGTGCTTTTGCCTCCCACTGCCTTCCTTTGCGGCCTCTTTAGCTTATACAAATTGACATGCCGCTCTGACTTACTGCCACTTGCAGCCAGGCGCCTGCTGGCAGCTACAGGGCTGCCTTTTGCAAATCCTTCTATTAGGTGCAGCTCCTGCCCGCTCTCTTTCCCCGTCATCTTGCTTAGCATCCTGTCTATAGTGTCGTCGCTCAGCGATTCGTTCTCGCGCGACGAGGTATAAAGCAGAGTGTTCTCGGAGCTGGTCCGGTTTATTATGTCCCTTATCGACTGCATGCGCTTTATCTGCTCAATCTCGCTGTTCAGCTTCTTTCTCTTGCCAGATGCCATGGAGGTTACCCTAGTATCTGATATATTGTTTAGCACACATTCTTAAAGTTTGTGCAGGCTGGGCAAGCTGAAGGCCAGATATACAAAGCCAAGGCATCGAGCCTTCCCTGCAACGACCCATCGCTCGAGCACTGCCGGCGCAGAGATCCAAAAGAAAGGAGAACAATAGCATCGCAGGGGCTTGGGGTGTTACAGAGTTTGGCTGCCGCGCTGGCTGCACGGTCAGACGACAAAGCTGTTTTTTATCGAAGGCACGGTGGCATTGAAGCGCCGAGCCGCGTACTCCTTTAGCGACTCCGACTTGTTGCGCTCTCCATGCACTATGAAAACGTTCTCGAGGCCATTGACTTTGTTTATTATCGATTCAAGCCCTGGCCTGTCTGCGTGCGCCGACAGGTGGTAGGTCTCAACCTTTAGCTTCAAATCGACGGCTCTCCTGTCTATCTCCACCCTTTTTGCGCCCTCTTGTATGTCCCTACCGCGCGTGCCTTCTGCCTGATACCCTACCATGATCATCTTGTTTGCAGGGTTCCCCGCAAGCTTAGGGAGGTAGTAGAAGACCGGCCCACCGCTCAGCATGCCGCTGGTAGTCACTATTATACTGGCTTCGCTCTCACTGGCTGCCTTGACCCTCTGGCTCTTGTTTTCTATGGCGATGAAGTTCTTGTTCTTGAATGGATCGTAGTCGCTCATCAGTATCCTGCTCTGTAGCTCCTTCCTACAGTAGATGACATTGTGCCTGTGTATCCTCATTGCCTTGTTTATCATCCCGTCGATGTAGATGGGGACCTTTGGCAGGATGCCTGAATTCAAGTAATCATCGAACAGGAGCAGCACCTCCTGTGCCCTGCCAACTGCAAAGCTCGGAACTATCACCTTGCCGCCCCGCTGCAGGGTATCCCTTATGCTCATTACCATCTGCTTGCTGACATCCTTCTCCTTTTGGAACACATCAGTAGCCATGCCATACGTGCTCTCCGTTACAAGCGTATCGGCATTGACGTTGCGCATCTCTGCTCCGTCAAAGAGCTTCGTCCTGTGCGTGTTGGCGTCACCTGTGTAAAGCAGGCTGCTCTTTCCGTCAGTTACATGCACCATTGCGCTACCGAGTATATGCCCGGCAGGTATCAACCTGAAGCGCAGGTCGCCTATGCTGAACTCCGCATGGTACTCCTTTGCCTTGTAGTGCGTCATGAACGACTTCAGCCCCTCCTTGCTGACCCCCTTCGGGCTTGAGAGGTGCATGTAGTCGCTTATAAGCACAGTTGTCAGGTCTAGCGTGGGCTTCGTCGCATAGACATGACCACCATAGCCCTTCGAGTAGACATGCGGAAGGTACCCACTGTGATCGAGGTGCGCATGGCTGAGCACTATGCCGTCAACCTTCTTCGCGACGCTGTCCTCTATCTGTGGATACTCCTCCTGCCTTCCAAACTTTACTCCTGCATCGAGCAGGACCCTTGTCCTGCCAGTGCTTACCATTATGCAGCTCCTTCCTACTTCTCCCGCTGCCCCAAAAAATGTTATCTCCATCTAATCCCTTCTATTCATTCCATTCTTCTTTCTTTCTTATTTTCTACTTTCTTTCCCCTCTCAGCTTGAGGAGTGCCTTACTACAAAGCCGTTGCCTGCAGTGCGCCACTTGTCACTTCTTCTTCTTTATCACCACGATGTCCTCGAGGTTGACCTCAGGAAGCTGGAGCGGCGGCTTCTTCTCCCCTCTCTTCCTGTCCTCTACCCTTCTCTCGGCCCTAAAGAATTTCCTCAGCGAGTCGTAAAGGACGTCGAGCTGCTTGTCGAGCTCCGATATCTCGGAATCGGTTTGTGTGACCTTCGCAACCAGCTCCTCTATGTCCTTCTTGACGAGTTCCCGCTTCCTGAAAAGGCGGACGGTTCTCAGTTCTTCGTTGAGCTCCTTCTCTATTTCATTTATCTTCCTGATCAGCGCCTTCTCGTCCGAGAGGGAGGACGCCTCAGTGGAAATCTTGAACTCAAACCTCGCCTTCTGCTTCTTGAGCATGCCGACCTTCTTCATCTTCGCTTCCTGTTCGGCCTGGCCAAGGCCCTTCAGGAACTTCTCAATTGTCTCCCCTTCAGCAGATTTGTAGTTGAGCCTTCGTTTGAACGCCCTCACCTCGTCGATCAGGGCACGCCTCTTCTTCCTGACCCCCTCTATCTCAACCTTCAGCCTTACCGCCTCCGGCTGGCTCGACCCTGAGATCATGTCAAGCAACGATGGCCTCTTCTCCTCCTTCTGCCTCTCCTTCTTTATGGTGGGAGCAGCATCTTTTGCATTTTCTGCTTCAGCCTTAGGAGCAGTTTCATTTATTTCCTTTGTCTCTTTTGCAGCACTGTCTGCACTGTTCTGTTCCAGTAAATCGCCTTTCTATCAGTATGACAATGAACTTCAAGTATAAATATTAGTTGTGCCTGGCGGCCCCCTCATATACGCGCACAAGTCTGTCCGTGGTGCTCTCCACTGAATAGTTGGATGCCGTCGCCGACATTCCGTTATATCTGCCAATGTTATTTATAACCTTTTCTATCTTTTCCGCACAGTCCTTCGGGCTGTTGGGCGCGAACTTCTCTCCGTTGTAGCCGTCCTTCACGAGCCCTTTTAGGGCTAGATAGTCGGCCGCCACAACTGGCTTACCGCATGCCATGGCCTCTATCGATACGATGCCCTGCGTCTCGAAGGTTGATGGTATGCAGAAGACGTCGCTTGCAGCATAATACACTGGCAGGGAGCAGTTGTCTATGAAGCCGAGGAACTTGAACATGCTACCCAGGCCGTAGCGCGAAACCATGCGCCGGCAGTGCTCGAGCGAGGGGCCGCTGCCAACGATCGCGAAGAGCAGGTCGCTCTTCCTCAGGAGTCTGGCAGCCTCTATCAGGACGTCGAGCTTCTTCTCTGGGCTGATCCTGCCAACATACATCACAATCTTCTTCTTTGATCCCTTAGCGCCGAGGAGCGCACTCCTCACCGCGCTGCCGTCCACGCCTGTATTGAACAGCCTTGTATTAACACCATTTTCCACAACCCTTGTGTTCAGTATCTTGTGCTTGTGCAACAGCTCCTCTATAGCGCTGCTTGGCGCGGTGACTACATCACACTTGTTGTAGAAGAACCGCGCGTAGCTCCACGAATATCTGTTTGCCACGCCCTCTATGAAGCTGTTGCTGCTCACGTACTCCTTTATAACCGACTTGTCGGTGAACAGAGTATGAAACGACCCAACGAGTGGTATTCTGTTCAGCTTAGAGGCCATAAGACCCGATATGCCCATCGAGAACGGGGTATGCACGTGCACTACATCTATCTTTAGCGTCCTCGCCTTGCTCGCGAGCAGATAAGGGAAGACTGCAAACGTGTACTGGGGGTACTTGCTGAACCTGACGCCCTTCGCGAAGAAGACCTTGTAGACGGCGTCGTTGCTGCCGTTCCAGTCCTTCTTCCCTGCGGTGAAGATGTAGACCCTGTGCCCCCTCTTCTCCAGCTCTGCCGCAAAGTTGTTCACCGAGGTAACTACTCCGTCAACAGCAGGCAAATAGGTGTCTGTGTAAAATGCAATGTTCATCTGAACATCAACTGCTGGCACCGGATTTAAGCAGTATGGCCTCGCCTCCCTTCTCTTTCAGCTTGCCCGCCGCCCTTTCCGAGAATGCGGTTGCCTTTACCCTGATGGCGCGCTCCAACGTGCCGCTGCTCAGCACCTTGTAGCCCTTCAGCGTTATGTACCCGTCTTCACCCTCCTTCATTGCGTTGATCCTGCCGAGGTTTGTCTCCTCAAGGATCTGCGGCCTCCACTTGGTGAACCCCTTCCTTTTAATCAGCCACGGCGCCTTTGCCGTCATCCATGTGAAATTGTGCTTCCGTGCGCCGGCGTTTCCCACTCCCCCCCTATCGCCAGCACCCCTGGCGTTCTTGATGTTACCCTTCCCCCATCTCCTGGTTCCGAAGTACTTTCTGTTGCGCTTCTCCTTCCTCACCACCATTATATCATCCTGTTTATGAGGCCGTTTATCTCCTTGCCCATGTAACCAAGCTGGCCGCCCTGCCTGAAGCTCTGCTTTATAGCCCTGTAACCCCGCCTGGGCGGATGCAACCTCAGCGGCATCTCTGCCTTCAGCAATTCGGGTACGCCGTTAGCGAGCTCCTTGGCGCTGGCCTTCGGCAGCTTTTTGGACAGCAGCTTCGCCAGCGTCTGCTCGTCTATCTCGCCGTAGGCAACGTGATTCTGGCATTTGACTATCATGCCCTTGTACGAATCCGTCAGCCTGACGAGCGTGCAGTTGTTAACTGCCTTCAGGCTGAGGCGCTGCATCGTCTCCTCTATGTTGTAGTTGAGGTTGACCTTGCCCCTAATCCTTACTATGGCTATGAGTTTGCCGTTCTCAGCTTTCATCGGAACACTTTCCAAGTGAGAGTAAAAGTATGTTATAGTATTAAGGCGGCAAATATAAAAAGGTTGGAGATGACCGGCTTTGTCCAATAACTACTGAAAGGTGGCAGTAGTTAACACTAATCTTGTGGTATCTGTGAATCACGTCAAAAATGTATTGTAAACCACTGCCTTCAGGAGCAATTCTTTCTCCTTCATTTCATCGGTTCTCGAGAAT
>DAIDAQ010000039.1 GCA_027310535.1 Candidatus Micrarchaeaceae archaeon | reverse complement strand
CGTTCAATGGAAGTTTGGGGCAAAAGCCCCTAATCCTACTTAACAGTTAGGCAGACTTCTTTTCCGATATGCTCCTCAGGGTAGCATGGCAGTCAGCCCCAGCCGTGTTTGTGCACCCCTTTAACAACCCTTCCAGAGGGGTCATTACTCTTTTGGAACTCCTTGCTCCATTTTATTGCCGCGGGTGTAGAGCACGCTACTGATGGGCCTACAGGCACGGTTAGTGCGGCAGCCCTGCCCTTGAAGAATTCATCGAATACTGTTCTGTAGTAATATTGCTCTTTGGAGGTAGGCGTTTGCACAGGGAACCTATCCCCCGCGCGCTTCATCACCGAGTCGCTTATCCGCTGCTCGGCGAATCCTTTCAGCGCATCGATCCAGCCGTAGCCTACCCCGTCGGAGAACTGCTCCTTCTGCCTCCATAATATCTCATCGGGTAGCAGGCCGTCGAACGCCTTCCTCAGCATGTGCTTCTCCATCCTCCCGTTGCACATCTTGTCAGCAGGGTCTATGCTCATCGCATAGCTGAGGAACTCCTTGTCAAGGAAAGGGACCCTGGTCTCAAGCCCCCAGGCCGCAGTTGCCTTGTTGGCGCGCAGGCAATCATACTTGCTGAGGAGGGAGAGCTTCGTTACTGTCTCCCTGTGGAATTCCTCCGGGTTCGGGGCCATATGGAAATAGAGGTAGCCCCCAAAGACCTCGTCAGAGCCCTCTCCGGAGAGCACCATCTTGATCCCCATGGACTTTATCTTCCTGGCCATCAGGTACATGGGCGTCGCGGCCCTGATCGTAGTGGTATCAAAGGTTTCAAGGTGGTAGATCACGTCGCGTATGGCGTCCATGCCCTCCTGTACCGTGAATGTTATCTCGTGGTGGACCGTCCCTATGTGCCTTGCAACCTTCTTTGCGCACTTCGTATCCGGCGCACCTGTGAGTCCGATAGAGAAAGAGTGCAGCCTCGGCCACCATGCCTCCTCCCTGCCGTTTGTCTCTATTCTCCTCTTGCGGTATTCTGCAGCCACCGCCGCCACAAGCGACGAGTCAAGTCCCCCCGAGACCAGCACGCCATACGGGACGTCGGTCATGAGCTGCCTCCTGACGGCCGCCTCAAACGAGCTCCTGAGCTTCCTGAGTGACGCCTTTTTTCTTGGCAGGCTGTGCATCCATTTCTCATCGTACCACCTGACAAACCCCTTCTCCTTGCTGTCATAGTATGTGCCAGGCGGGAACTCCTTCAGTTTCCTGCAGCGGCCCACGATCGCCTTCATCTCGCTCGCCACATACAGCGCACCGGCGTTGTCCCATCCTATGTAGAGAGGCTCAATCCCAATGTGGTCCCTTGCGATCAGGTAACCACCGCTCCTTTTGTCATAAAGAGCGAATGCGAAGATGCCGCTGAGCATGCCTATAAAGCCCGGCCCGTATTCGTCATAGAGATAGAGGATTACCTCGCAGTCTGACTTTGTCTGCCATTCGTGCCTCCTCTTGAGCCTTTTTCTCAGCTCCCTGTGGTTGTAGATCTCGCCGTTCACTGCGAGCACGTTGCCTGTCCTTTTGTCTATGAGCGGCTGAGCACCGTGCTCCACGTCGACTATTGAGAGCCTCTCATGGGCCAGTACGGCATGCCTGTCTGCATAGACCCCGCTCCAGTCAGGGCCCCGATGTCTTATCATTGCGGCCATCTTTATGGCCCTCTCCCTTACCACTCCGGTATTCTCATTGTATCCGAATATGGCGACTATACCGCACATGCAATGCTGCCCCCTGAGGTTTGATTGATATGGTTTGGCATGGTATATATAAGTATTTGCAAAAAGCTGCACTAAGTGCAAAAAGCTGCACTAAGTACAAAAATTATACAAGGATTTTATTAATGCAGGTCTGTGAAAACCCATGCGCTTGCGCATGCGGATGAAACGAGCACAGGATTCTTATCTCTCTGCCTCGATTTTCGTCTAACGCGGCCTAACGGCCGCGTTGATTGATATAATGGATGGTGGAACCTGCGGAAATAAGGGCCTTGTGCATAATGTGCATTCGGTCGGAGTTAACGAGATGCACCTTCAGTGGTGCGTGAAATATAGGCACGAGACGCTGCGGAAGGGGTCTCATTACCACTGCTGTGAAACTGCAGTGAGGAACACAGCGGAACGACATGGGATCCGCATCATCGAATTAGGCGTGATGGAGGACCACATGCATGCGGTCATTGAACTGTCTAATGATCCTGGGCGAACTCCTGCTCAACCACATAGGCACAAAGGATGGAGTCGTGCGCACCAAAACTGTCGCCGTGCTTTGATTCCGACCGGTCAGCCTGTCTCGTTATGTGCATAGATGTTCTGCCCTACAACCACAAGCCTATACCGCGCGCCAGGCACCAACCCAACCCGTATGCGGTTGCCAAACGACATGTTTCCATCGTAGCTTAACGTTTTGCTTGAGCCCTGCGCTATTATATACCCTGTGTTGAACTCCTGCATCAGGCTCTTTTGCAACTCCATGGTGCCATTGCTCTCAACTATGAAGCCTATCATCTGGAGCCCGCCTGCAGGGCTGGCTGGCGGGCCCTCATTTGCCATGACCGCTTTAGAACCAACGCCGGCGTTGAAGGGCCACGGGCCAGGCTGGATCCCGCCGCCTCCTGCCGTGACGGATAGCGGCCCTAGCACCAAGACGTGCCTTATAAGCAAGCTCCTGTTTGCTGTATTTGTTACCTCAAGCGAGATTTTTGTTGTGTTGTCGTACTGTTCGATGCTTGCATTATACAATGATATTTCAGAAGGGAGGTTGGCAAAGTAGGGCCTTTCCCACGGACCCGTTTTGGCAACTATGCCTTGGGGAGGTTGTGCCTGTCGGTCCAATGCCACTGCCTTTATCGAAAGCAACAGCGAGAAGCTTGTGTTGGTTGTGGCATAAACAGGGTTGACTGTCGGATACAGGTCGATAAGCACCTCGCTTGAGCTGTTGACTATCGCGCTCGGCAGTATCTCAGCCACCGCCTGGGTCTCTGGCAGCGAGACGTTGTATGTTGCACCATTTATCTCTATTTTCACTGAATTGATGTTGAACCTCAGCTCGTCCACGGTGTAGTTGTCCTGCACTTTGATGAGCCCCACCACTTTGCTTGCATTGACTATGTCGAGCAGATTTATAGTTCCTCCACCGTTCACTTTTATCCATGATGTCTGGGTACCCCTGGTTGCCCGCACCTCTATTGAGGAGAAATTCATGACCAGCGCTTGCGTGCCGTACGGTACTGTTGGCGGATCGGTTATGCTGAATAATATGTCGTTGCCCCGGTCAAAGCTGCGCGGATTTACGTAAAGCAATGTAGCCAGTATTGCAAGGGCCGCTACCACTGTCCCTATAATGACCGGCTTGCTTCCCATGCCCTCGCGTACAACCTCTGCTACTTTGCCGAAACCTCCTGTGCCGTTCGCGCCGTTCCCGACAACCTTATCCAGCTGGAAGCTCGGGTTGGTCCTGTAATATCTCCACTTCTTGGTGTGCCCTATTTCAAGTTCCTCTATGGCGCCCACTGACCTGAGCTCTGACATATGCTGGCTGGCTGTTGAAACAGCAAGGCCCAGCTTCTTGCTGATATCGCTGACTGTCATAGGCTTCCGTTCAAGGAGCTTGAGAATCTCGCTCTTCTTGTGCCACATCTTTGACATCGGACTCCCACCACAGTAAGTATCAGATAGTTACATCTGCAAGCTTATAGCATTTCGCTTTTTTATCGGTTTTATTTTTCTGCATGCCACATTCTAAACGCATGAACATTTAAGTCATAGACCAAAACCGCATACAAACCGAAGTATGTATGCTTGCTTATATACTTTGGTCAGACTAACTTTTTGAAGGCCCTAATATTTGGAGTTCAGCTGATAGGGAATAAAACTGATCAGATGCGTGGGAAAAGAAGAAGCAGCGTGATAGAGGTTTCAGGCCTCAAAAAGACTTACCATGACGGGGTTGATGTCCCAGTCATCCATGGTATGAGCTTTGCAATAGCGAAGGGGGAGTTTGTTGCGATAATAGGGCCTTCGGGCAGCGGCAAGTCTACCCTGCTTAATCTACTCAGTGCGCTTGATCTGCCAAGCTCTGGGAAAATTCTGATTGATGGCCAGGACCTGAGCGAAATGGACAACATTGAGCTTGCCAGGCTCCGCAACAGGAAAATAGGATTTATTTTCCAGTCGTTCAACCTTATAAACACGATGACAGCGCTTGAGAACGTTGAGCTGCCCCTAGTTGTGGGGGGCGTGCCCAGGGCCGAACGTAAGAGGCGTGCATCGGCGTTGCTTGAGTCCTTCGGCATTGAGAGAAAGGAAGTGGTCCCGTTGCAGCTGTCTGGCGGGCAGCAGCAGCGCGTCGCTATAGCACGCGCGCTTGTTACCGATCCGGAAATAATAATCGGGGACGAGCCGACGGGGGACCTCAACACTGAGGATACCCAGAGGATAATGCATCTGCTGAAGAAGCTAAACAGGGAGACTGGAAAGACACTGGTTGTGGTTACCCATAACCCTGAAGTGGCAGAGCAGGCGGAGAGGATCATATCCCTGCGTGATGGAAGGATAGTTGCGATAAAAGAGGGGAAACATGGCAAAACAATATGGTGAAACTATGCGCATTAGAACAAACGAATTGAAGCCTATGGTTATCTCAGGGCTGGCGGCGCTCGCCTTTATTATGGCATTTTCAGGCGCTGCCAGTTTCAGCATCGTGAATGCTGCGTGGGGCACTGCCGGCGCCCCCGTGAGCCCGTCAGCTGGACAGTATGGCGTCCCGTTCACCGTCGCGGTGCAGAACCTCATGTGCCAACCAATCAAGGACGTCTCGTTCACGCTCTCTGCCTTGAACACAGGTTTTTCACTCGCCGGGGGCAGCGGCTCTGCCGTCCAGAGCACCCCAATCGTGCAGGCAGGGCAGCAGTTCTCCTACACCTTTTATCTGAATGTCCCGAAAAACATGACAGAGGGGCTATACAACATGCAGGGGGAGATAATATATTATTACCCCCAGACTGTATACACAAATTGCACAGCGCCGCAGAGCAGCGGCTATAACCTAAACACCCCTGCCGAGTATTATGCAGTCCCAATATTCTTCAGCGGGAATGCGCTTTTGCAATTCACTCAAAGCTCCATGCAGCTGGTTGCAGGCACGGTAAACAATGCCACGTTCAGTGTAAGGAATCTCGGTACTGGGAATGCAACGCAGGTGCGGGTAATAGTTTCAGTGCCAAGCGGAAAAGGCAGCGTCATCTCACAACCACTGGTAATTCCATCAATCCCTGCCGGGCAGGTGGCGGAGATGGAATTCCCCATTTACCTCTCAGGCAACGTGAGCGGTTCGCCGCTGCAGCTTAACTTCTCATCCACATTCCTAAGCGGCGGCTCTGTGCTGCAAACAGAGAAGAGCCAGTTTGCCCTCTCTGTCTCGTCAAAGCCCCCGGTAATAATACTGCAGAACAGGACTGTTGCGGGTGTTGGCAGCACGACAGTGCTCTCGATAGGGATAAAGAACAACGGCAATGTGCCGCTCTACTATGTGCAGGCGTCGCTCGCGCAACAGCAATCATTCTCTGCGAACAGCTCCGGCACGGTCTCTGTCACAAATGGCAATCCAGGCTATTTTGAAGCCATCCAGCCTAACCAGACGGTCTGGTTCACTCCATCAGTGACGACAAGCCCTTCTGTATCTGAAGGGGGGTATAATATGAGGCTCTCCCTCATATACACTGCAGGCGG
>DAIDAQ010000024.1 GCA_027310535.1 Candidatus Micrarchaeaceae archaeon | reverse complement strand
GGTGGAGGCCATGGGTAATCTCCATCTTGCAGAGCAGATGGCAAAGTACCTGCGCGCATATTCATCGGCAGATGTGCAGTGCAGCAAGTCGGTAAGGCTTGGGCCGCTAGACTATAAGAGCCATTCTGGCATAATAATATCGTGCGATTCCGGCACGCTCCAGAATTTTGAGCAAGTGGTGGAGCAGACCGGAAGCATGGAGGAAGTCCATGGATACAGAATAGGAAGGGGCTTGAAGAGCTCGTATCCGTTAAAGGATATAATCTCAGCGGCGAGAAGGCACTCGCTCAAGGAACTCATCTGCTGTATAGGCGACGGCGCGCCGCGCTTGGAAACAGAGTGGGAAAGCTTCAGTGGCGCGTTTGCGAAGATGAACGCTCTGACGATCATGCTACACACCCATCCGGTACCCGTTGCCGAGCGCGCCTGGGTATACCGCATATCCATGGAGGAAATGGGAATCATCATGGACCGCACCGAGTTTTATTCCGATTGCTCGCAAGCCCAGCAATCCGGTTCTCAAAACCCGCCGGTAGCATTTGCTATAGCCGCAGCGTCTGGAATCTCAAGATACGCAGTGCGTGCTGACGAGCAGGAGATATTGCAGACGCGCCTGTTGCTCTCCGATGCAGGGTTGCGGAAGGCAGACATAAACCTCTTTGGGCTATCGGCCCGCAGTGAGGGGGAGATCAAGCGCCTGAAATCTGCAGCAGGGCCGATCTGGCACGCCTTCGTAGGCGATGAGATCACAGGGGCAACCGGCAGAAGATACAAGGACGCAGCCAAGGCTGTAATAAGAAGGCTATCGGCAGGAGGCAGGCTCTGCGGTAGCCCGCAGGCATAATGCCGGCGGTACGCGGATAAGTTTATATAGTTTGTGCCACTAATAGAGAGCTGAATGTTACTGTTTTTCCCGTCTGACTGCAATCTGCAGGAGGGATTCAATGGATCAAGAGCAAGCAAAGAAGGTCGAGGCCCTATTGGAAGGGGGCAAGGGTAAGAGGAAGTTCACGCAGAGTATAGAGCTTGCCATCAACTTCCGCGGGATCGACTTCTCGAAGACCGACAACAGTCTTAACATCGCCATCGCCCTGCCGAACGGTAAAGGGAAGGAAGGGAAGGTTGCGGCTTTCACTGACGACGCAGCAGTTGTGCAAAAACTCAGCGCAGCCGGAGCCAGGATAATAAGGAGCAGCGAGCTCCAAGAGCTCTCTTCAAGCCCATCGAAGCAGAATGAGCTGCTCAGCTACGAGCTGGTGGCGCAGCCCGCCATGATGCCGCAGATAGCGAAGGCGCTTGGCCAGTTCCTAGGCCCGAGGAACAAGATGCCCAAGCCGATAACAGGGGATCCGCTCGCGATGGTGCAGGGCGCAACAAAGTCCATCTACATAAGGAGCAAGGGCAAGTATCTCCCTACAGTGCACTGCATGATAGGGACTGAGAGCATGCAGGCCCCGCAGGTGGCCGCCAATATGGATGCAGTGCTTAGCGAGATTATAAAGAAGGTGGGCAAGCAGAGCATACGCTCTGTGTATGTCAAGCTTACGATGAGCCCGCCAGTGAGGATAATGTGAGTGGTTCCATGCTTACAAAGAGCGAGAAGCAGAGGTTTGTCAAAGACGGCATGGCTGCACTGAGGAGCTGCAAGTCGGTTGCCATCATACAGCTTGACGGGACGCCTGACAGGCTCCTCCAGCTCTCAAAGAACAGGCTGCGCGGGGAGGCGCAGTTCATTCTCGGAAGGAAGAGCCTGCTTGGCAGGATACTAGAGGGTAACAGCAGCACAAAGGAGCTCAGCAAGTGCCTGGGCGGCACTTGCGCCATCGTACTCACGGACATCGGCCCGTTTGAGCTCGCCGCGAGACTCCGTGAGAACGTGTTGAAGCTTTCCGCAAAGCCGAACCAGGCGGCCCCGGTCGACATAACGATACCGAGCCAGGAGACGACGCTGCAGCCTGGCCAGGCGGTGACAGAGCTGAAGCAGGCGGGCATCGACGTTCAGATACAGAAAGGCAAGGTCGTCATCGCAAAGGACAAGACGATAAAGCAGGGCGAGGTCGTTACAACAGGCATGGCAAAGGCGCTGCACAGCCTCAACATAACTCCGTTCACCGCGAAGATAGAGCCGTATGCGGTCTTTTATGGCGGGATGGTGTTCAACAGTAGAGCGCTCTCCATAACCAGTGAGAGCGTCGCTGCAGACATAGCAAGGGCGTTCGCCTCTGCCCTCAGGCTCAGCTTCGAGTCCAACATCGTAAACCAGTACACCATCAGCTCCATAGTAGAGAAGGCGTACATGAATGCCGTGTGCCTCGGCGTGCAGCAGAAGCTCTACGACAGGGGTATAATAGAGAAGCTAATAGAGCGCGCTGTGCTCGAGGCAAAGGGCGTGCCAATAGCGCCGGCTGCGGACAGCGCTGAAGGCAAAGAACAATGATACTAGACAATGCAATGAAAGGTGAAACCATGGAATATGTATATGCTGCATTGCTGCTTGATGCGGCAGGCAAGGAGATAAGCGAGAAGGGCATAGTGGATGTAGTCAGGGCCGCAGGGATGCAGCCTGACGAGGCACAGGCGAAGGCGGTCGCTAATTCGCTCAAGGGCGTCAACATAAAGGACGTGATAAAGAACGCCCAGAGCATGCAGGCGGCAGCCCCGGCCCAGGCGTCCGCAGCAGTGCAGCAGCAGAAGAAGGAGGAAAAGAAGGAGGACAAGAAGAGCGAGGAGGACGCTGCTGGAGGACTCGCAAGCCTGTTCGGCTGATTGTTGTCCGCTGCCTTTTTTCCGACTACATGCTTTAAAAGCGTATTTAACGAATAGCACAAAGATCAAAGGCATGGTACTATGGATGTCTATATCGACAAGCCGAAATGCACAGGCTGTCAGCACTGCTTTGACGTCTGCCCTGTTGCGGTCTTCGCGATGAAGAGCAGGAACGTAGGAGGCAAGGTCAATCCCGAGGCGAACGCCGATACGGCCCCCGAGGATGCAAAGTGGAAGGGGGTCAGTGACAGCTCTGTGAAGAAGAAGTGGGATGGGGTCAATGATGGCCACAAGCACTTCGAGAACGATAACGATGGCAGCTCGGGAGGGCTCTCTGTTGCCTTGAACGGCTCTGCCTGCATCCTCTGCCAGGCCTGCCTGATAGAGTGCGAGGGCGAGTGCATACACATAACGGACGACACAGGCACAAAGTACGTCTCCATATACAAGTAAGCAGAACGTGGCGTTTCACCATTCATCCTGCAGCGGCCGTATATCTGACAAATACTTTACTGGGAAGAGGTGATGAACGCTCCCAGATTATTGCCAACCAAGCAAAGGCGTATTTATGATGTGTGAAATTTTGCGGCAATAAAGAACTTCCATATGGTGGCAGTCAGCCTTGCAGCCAAATAGTTTTTCAACAAAGCATGAACATGTAAATGTCAACTCCATATTAGCGGCCCTGCACCAAAAATGTTTTATTGGTATTCTGATACATATTTGTATGGAAAACGCCGCCGCTGGCAGCATTGAGCAGGCAGAGGCCGAAAACGAGCGGCTGAAGCGCCTCAACCAGATATATCTGCTTATAATATCGCGCTACAAGGATTACATCGAAGAAAAGGAGGAGGTCGCGGTCGCGGAGCTGCCAAGGCTCGTCATGCCCAATTCCCAACTTGTGGAAAAGAAGGCAAAGGAGATACAGGACTCAATACCAAACTACTTCTACGAGGCAAACTTCAAGGAGGCCAGCATCGCCGCTTTTACGTTCGTGCAGAAGGGGATAGACGAGATAATGCTGCCCGTGCAGTTCTGGCTTACCCCAGAGGAGGCGATGTCCTTCTCATGCGGCGACGGGATGGACAGGAACATACTGCTCTGCAGCCTCTTCATCGCGCTCGGCAACCCGTCGGCGCGCGTGCTTGTCGTGATGAACATGGCCGGCAAGGTGATAAGGGTTTATTACGACTACAATGGCACCTTCACGATCTTCGACCTCGCCAGCGGCTCGATAGGCGAATTCGGAGGCAAGGATGAGATGCTGAGGCAGTTCAGCATAAACGAAAACACGACCGCCTATGAGTTCAACGACCAGGTCTACATAGACATAGAATGAGGTAAGGTCGCACCACGCTGCCTTAGGCACTTATCTCCTCTGCCGCTTTAGGAGCCTCCTGTGGTGCCTCTTGAGCCTGCTCGCCTTCGTCTTCTTCCTGTACGGTTTCCCTATTTTTCTGTTCGATTTCCTGACACTCTTCTGCATTTCCACACCGGTTTTCTATTCAAGCATCTGCACGGCCTTCGCCTCCCCTTCATCTGCCTTTGCGAGCCTTATCTCCAGCACGCCGTTCTTGAGCGTAGCATAGGATCTGTCTGCGTCCACGACGCACGGCACCATGATCTGGCGCGTGCGCCCGCCATTGCAGCCGGAAAAGCTGACTTCAACAGAGGTCTGGCGCGCCATGACCTTTATGTCCTCCCTGTTCATCCCTCTGACATCTACAATCACCGTGACAGACGCTCCATCGGCCATCGTCTCCACGAATGGTTCCTCCCTCACATCGCGGCTGCGAGCTTCTGGCACACCTTCCATGTCAGTTTTTGCGCCCTTTTCCTCATGCACCGCATCTGTTATGGTCTCGATTATCCTGGAGACAAACCTGTTGAAGTTGTTTATCTCCCTGTTCTCTTCGTCGCCCTGCTCGCAGTCCGCTGGCATGCAAGTGTAACAATCGCTATCTATTTATTCTTTGCGAAAAAGTTCGTACTAACTCGTGCCCTTCAGGAAAACGTGCTGGGAAGGTGGCTTTTTGTCGAGAGAATACTCTACAGGTTGGTAAGTGAAGCATGCGTTGTGCCAGTAAAAAGATACGTAGGAGAGGGCAATCCAAGAGCCCTGAGACGATTTTTAGCTGAAACCGCAACCTACCCATTTAGTGGTATGTAATTTATAGTGTTTACAAAAATTTGGTGTCTTCTACGGTGCCTCAGCGCACAAAAGCGCCAAGCCCCTGCTGCCTCTGCCTTCCCTTCAGCAAGGCGAGCTTCGCCGAATATTTTGATATCCTGTCCTCACTGAAGCCATGCTCTTTGCACATGAAATTGACAAGGGCGCGCTCGTCCGCCCTCAGCCTTAGACCCTCCTCGACCTCGGCCACGCTCACCTTTGCGACCTCAGGTTCCTCGAACATCCTGACTATCTCCCTAGGCTCGACCTCGAACTCGGCGTTGAATCTCTTCTTGACTGTGCTGACGACATCCGCAAGGCTCGCCGAGGTCCTTGCGATCTTCAGCGCATTCACAGGCCCGATGCCCCTTATCCCCTCGTTGAAGTCAGTGCCGAGCATCATCCCTATCCAGACGAGCTGCTCCTGTGTGACCTGGAGCTTCCCGAGAGTCTCCCCAAGGTCGACAAGCTCAGGCCGCACATTTATGTAGATGTTCTTTCCCGGAAGTTTCCTCCTCCCTGATACCGTCAGATTTCTCGCTATCAGCGGGGCGCCCAGCAGGAGGGTGTCATAATCCTGGCTGCCCACTAAGTCCACCATCCTCTCCTTGCACATCACGCTCGCCTGCGCCTCCCCCTCGCCGGGTGCATTGATGTGGTATACCCCCATCAGGGAGAGCAGCTCCTTTGCGCTCTTCACTATCTCCCTGTTGACTGTTGAGCTCGCCTGCGCC
>DAIDAQ010000010.1 GCA_027310535.1 Candidatus Micrarchaeaceae archaeon | reverse complement strand
CTTCCGAACCACGTGCACTATATTTCTTTTTGTGGGCCTCAAGTATCTTGTCTTCTATCTTTGAGAAAAGCGGGGCAGGATGGCCAAGCATGTGCCCAACAGACAATTCCTTCTTGGCGTCCTCCCACTTCGGGATTCCATTGCAATTCAGCATTTGCCTTAACCTTGCTGCGCTTTCGGGAAGGAACGGGGAAAGGAGTACGCAAAGGGTGTGCACCATGTTCAATGCTACGTAAACAATGGCAGGCCTCCTCTCTTCGTTTGCCCACGGGGCCTCGTTCTGTATGTACTGGTTGCCTAGCCTTGCCAGGTCAACGACTTTGCTCAGCGCATCCTTAAGGGCGATGCTTTCCAAGCTCGCCGCTGCAGAATCTGCAGTAGACTTGATCGCGGCGAGCATTGCACTGTCCCCATCCGCAAGCTCTGAGGGTTGCGGCACTTTGCTACCATAAAACCTCTCGGCAAATGTCAAAGTCCTGTGTATAAAGTTGCCGAGCGTATCATTCAGGTCAGCATTTACCTTGCCCTGGAAGTCGCCCCACGAGAAGTCTGTATCCTTCTTCTCTGCCAGTATCGAAAGCGTATAATATCTCCAGTAATCCGCAGGGTAAAGCTCAGCAGCCTGAAGTATGGTAAGGCCTATGCCCCTTGACTTCGAAAACTTCTCGCCGCCTATCCAGTTGAGGAACTCATACGATGCGATCTGCCATGGTAGGATATAATCGCCACTGGCTATCAGCATGCCGGGGAAGAACATTGTGTGGAATGCAATATTGTCCTTGCCTATGAAATGCACGAGCCTTGTGTCCTTGTCGTGCCACCATGATTCCTTACCTAGCTCCTTGCTGAATGTTATGTATCCAATAGGTGCATCAAACCATGAGTAGAAAACAGCATCCTTTCCCGGTATTGGCACACCCCATTTTATATCGCGTTGTATGTCAATGTCTTCCAGTCCATTTTTGAGCCAGCTTAGCGCGAAGTTCTTCGAGTTCGCAAACCATTCTTGCTTCTCAACAAAGCTGTCTAGCTGGCTGGTCAGCCTGCCAAGGGCGAAGAAGATGTGGCTGGTCTTCTTTGAGACTGGAGTACCCCCGCAGAGCGAGCACTTAGGATAATAGAGCTCTGAAGGCTCGAGCACCCTGCCACAATTCTCGCATTGGTCTCCCTTTGCCTTCTCGTACCCACAATGCGGGCACGTCCCCTCGACGAACCTATCTGCAAGGAAACGATTGTCCTTGTTGCAGTAGAGCTGCACGATCTCCTTTTCGTACGTGTAGCCATTAGCCTTTACCTTTTCATAAATTTCCTGGACGACAGAAGTATGCAGTGCCGTCGATGTCCTCGAGAAGATGTCAGGGTGGCAACCCATATTCCTATAACCCTCGTTTGCGATTCTATAATTCTTGTCGGTGAGCTCCTTTACGCTCGTATGCTCTCTGAGCGCAGCTATCTCAGTTGTTGTTCCATACTCGTCGGTGCCGCAGACAAAGATGCATTCGTTGCCCGACATCTTCAGGTACCTTGAGTAGACATCGGCAGGCAGGAGGGAACTCATCATGTTGCCGAGATGGGGTATGCTGTTGATATACGGCAGGGCTGCCGTGACTAGGTACCTAACGCTATCACCTTTGAGAGATTTGAAAAGAAGAGATAAATAAGTGTATCATTCCTTTATCAGCCCGCTCTGCAGCGCATAGAGCACCAGTAGCATGGACTTGCCATCAACCATCTTGCCATTGCGTATTAGGGAGAGGGCACGTTTTGGGCTGACCAGTGTTATCTCCATTTCTTCCTCGAACTCGCGGTGCAGCCTTCCCTTGCTTATCCCGGTGAGCAGGAAATAATGGTGGGTGTTATTGACAAGACCTGGCACCATATGCGCTGAGAAGAGCATCCTTGCCTTTGAGGCTCTGTAGCCCGTTTCTTCCTCGAACTCGCGCTTTGCCGCCCATTCCGGCTTCTCTCCCCGCTCAATGTGGCCAGCCGGCACTTCAAGCAGGCGCTTACCAAGCGCGACCCTCTTTACCTTCTCCATAACGATCTTGCCGCCACGCAGCGCGAGCATCACGGCGACGCCGTTCTCGTTTATCCTGTCAAAGCTGACCCGCCTGCCGTTAACTTTTGCTTTTACACTTTCCACGGAGAACATCTTGCCTTTGTATTTTATTGCCATGGGTGTTCAGTCACTTTCTATAATTAACTTATTTAAATTAATGGTGTTTCTTTAGGGTCAACTGTAGGGAAATCATGATGCAGGCTATACTCACAAAACAGAAGAACAAGGCAAATGTTTTCGACTCCTTACAGAATTGAATTAGGTGGCACAGCCTATCTTTCATCGGAAGCTAAATAGACACAGTTAATGTAATGCACGATAAACATAAGGTATAAATTGAGAAGTTTCTAAATATTATTGTAAATATTATTGTAAATTTTAATGAAGATTTATAATGAGGATCTAGTAATTATTCTTGATATAAAATCAAAAGTAGATGAGATTGTCAATGGCTTTGAAACTCATTATTTTCAACTAAATATCTATAAAAAGAAGAGGCCAGGAAAGTTGTAACGAGCGATTTATTAAATAACATTGAGGAAGAAAAATGGTTGAAATTAAGAGAATAAATGATTTTCTTTGGGAAATAGAGAAGAAAGAAAACCCAGAAATGAGGGTGCCTATTCATCTCTATGCAAATAAGATCCTAAGGAGTATTATTGATAAGGATAGAACATTAAAACAGGCAATGAATGCGGCAACACTTCCTTCGATAGTCAAACAGATGCTTTTAATGCCTGATGCACATGAAGGTTACTCTTTCCCCATAGGAGGCGTTGCCGGATTCGATGCTAATGAAGGAATAGTGTCACCAGGTGCCGTCGGTTACGACATCAACTGCGGTGTCAGACTGGTAAAGACGAACCTCGACGTAGATGAAGTCAGACCGAAGATAAACCAGCTCATGGATGCGCTATTCAAGAACGTGCCAAGTGGTGTTGGCAGCAAGATCAAGTTGGGATTCACGCAGAGAGACTTAGACATGGTAGCTACAGAGGGAGTCAACCATATGATTTCCAAGGGCTATGGCTTTCATGATGACACAGAAAGGATTGAGGAGAATGGCCGCATCTGCGGCGCAGACCCATCAAAGGTAAGTGACGTCGCCAAGAAGAGAGGCGAGCATCAGCTCGGCACGCTCGGCGCGGGCAACCACTTTCTCGAGGTGCAGAGGGTTGACAGGATCCTGAATGATAGGACAGCGAAGCTGTTTGGGCTGCATGAAGATCAGGTCGTAATAATGCTGCACAGCGGCAGCAGAGGCTATGGCCACCAGATATGCAGCGATTACCTTGAAAAGTTATCGGAGTACGAGAAGAGGAACCACATAACACTGCCGGATCCAGAGCTCGTGTACGCGTTCGCGGGCTCGAAAGAAGCTGATGCTTACCTTGCAGCAATGCACTGTGCTGTCAACTTTGCGTTCACGAACAGGCAGATAATGACACACTTCATAAGAAGGAGCTTCGAGGAGATATTCCACAGAAGCGCAGATGCGCTAGGGATGGAATTGCTCTACGACCTGTCACACAATATCGTGAAGCTGGAGGAACACAATGTCGATGGAAAGCGCATGAAGCTCTACGTGCACAGAAAGGGGGCTACGAGGGCGTTCGGCCCAGGCAGGGAAGAAATACCGAAGGTCTACAGGCAGGGCGGGCAGCCCGTGATAATTCCCGGAAGCATGGGCACTGCAAGCTATGTGCTGGTAGGCAGGAAGGAGGCGATGGCAGAGACCTTCGGATCGTCGTGCCACGGCTCGGGGAGGCTTATGTCGAGGCACCAGGCAGCAAGGGAGATACCGCAAAGCAAGACCTTCGGCGAGCTCGAGAATAGAGGCATCGCAGTCAGGGTGAGGAGCAGGAAGCTGATAAGCGAGGAGGCGATGGAGGCGTACAAAGACGTAGATGAGGTGGTGGCAAGCATAGAGGGGGCAGGCATCTCAACAATAGTGGCAAGGATGGTGCCGATTGGCGTCGCAAAAGGCTGATGCTGTGATTGAACAAAAACTTTAAATAGGGTTGGAAGCATTCCTTTACCACAACAAGGCGGTTGAATGGCATATGCAGAGGTGAGGCAGGGGAAGGGGAGCGATGGGGTCTATGCTCCGATTTTGAGGAGGAATGAAGCAAGGGTAGAAAGTCTGCCCGGTCTGCACCAGCTCAGTATCGGCATAGAGACAGCATACGTTGGCAACAAGGTCTTCAAGAGGCTTGCCGCTCAGGACAGCACCCTGCGCCCTTTCGTGGAGTTTGACAAGCAAAAGAATGAGCCAGCTGCCTTTGTCTCGGCGCTGGCGAGGGTGGACTCAAATGCGGTAGTACTAGAGAAGGCCAGGATACTCGATGGTGCAAAGGTAGGCCCATTCACAGTTGTAGGGTACTGCGCATACATTATGGAGGGTGCAGAGCTTGAGGGGAAGTCGATCGTAGGTAACTTCGCGACGGTCGGAGAGGGCGCAAAGATAGGTGAGCGTGTGACATTGAAAGAATTCTCATATGTAGGGGCGAATACCACCAAGGGGCCTGATGAGACAGTGTACGCATACGGGCTGTCTTCTGTATACCCATGGTCGCTTGGTTTGTAATAGCCAGGCAAACCTTCCTCATTTTGAGTTGGCCGCAGCCATCCAGTCTTGCACCGGCACCGCCAGGCTCAGGCCATCAGGAATCAGCTCCGAGCAGTAGTCCCATCCAGATTCGAACTGGAGTTACCAGGTCCAGAGCCTGGTGTCCTTGACCACTAGACGATGGGACTGCACGGTAGGCTTATTATTTTCTGATTTACTGATTTGTTGCAACCTCTTTTATACTTTTCTCCCTCAAAGCGTATCATGCTGAGAAAGAACGAGAGCCTTGCTGCAGAGGTAAGGGACATAGCGCTTGCCGACGTCGTGCTGATCTTCGCGTTCGCCTTCACGCTCGTCGGTGGGGCGCTGTTCGCCGGGAGCACCAGCCTTTCCGGTTTTCTCGCCCTCATACCCGTCGTGGCTCTCGCCGTGACGCTCAGCTTCGTGCTGCACGAGCTGATGCATAAGTTCGTGGCGCAGCACTACGGTGCGATGGCGGGCTTTAGGACCTCCTACTCAGGCCTCATGATAACGCTCGTCACCGGGTTCCTCGGCTTCCTTATCGGGATCCCGGGGGCGACCATGATATATGCAAGCAACTTCACAAAGAGGGAGAACGGGATAGTTTCGCTCGCCGGGCCACTTACCAACTTCGTAGTTTTCGCGGTATTTTTGGGCATAAGCTTCGCCATCAACCCGGCGCCGGGCTCTTATGCCGGCTCTGCCATAGCACTGACCATGGAGATAAGCATACTGCTCGCATTCTTCAACATGCTGCCGATCTTCCCACTCGACGGCAGCAAGGTGCTCTACTGGAACAGGCCTGTTTACTTCTCGACACTGGCGGTGATATTCGTGCTTATGATGCTCTACACCTCCCTGCCCCTCATCGACATTGCCTTCATGCTCATAATCGCGCTTGTGTTCTCCATTATGTACAGGCACATCCTGTAGCAAGCAATAAAAATACGCAAACCGAAGCGATCTTATGCCACCTAAAAAGGACGATGGGATAAAACAGGCGATCATATTAAGGTCAGACCTGGAGATGAGCAGGGGCAAGATAGCCGCACAGGCGGCGCATGCCTCCCTGATGAGTTATTTTGAGGTAGAAAAGGTAGGAAAGGCCGTTGCGGAGGAGTGGCTCGCCACAGGGGAGAAGAAGATAGTGCTGAAGGTCAGCGATGAGGAGGCGCTCATCAAGCTCTATAAGGCATTCCAGTTCAGGGGGGTTCCATGCGCGCTTGTAACTGATGCTGGGCTCACGGAGATACCGCCCGGCTCGAAAACGGCGCTCGGAGTCGGGCCATGGCATGGCAGCGGGATAAACGAGTTCACCTCCGGCCTGAAGCTACTTTGACATGAGCGCGCGTATCGTACCCGAGGACCTTATCGTGTAGAAAGCGCACTCCTTCCCGCCTATGCTCTTTATCAGGGAGAGCGCCACTATAAGCTCGCTCAAGCCGTCAAGGCTGCATCTTATTACCATGCTGCCGCGGACGTTGAGGATCCTTGGGTTGACTGCATAGTAGCGCGTGCCGATCCTGTTTAGGAGCTCATTAAGGAGCGCCTCGTTTTGCACGCTGCTTGTAGCCTCGACCAGCAGGTACCTGTGTTTCACCCGTATCATTTGCCCTCACCAGCCGCTTCGATTATTTTCCTGTTTGCCTCAGAAACTCCATGCCTGGCCAGTTCTTCGGTGGTGCCAAGCATCTTCGCGAGTTCTATCAATTGCATCCTTGAGTTCATGAACATCTGCGAGCCGGCAAGGCTGACGAATGACACCTCAATGCCCTTTTTGTAAGCGTATTTCACCAGGTACGAAGCCCTGTGGAGCATCTTCGCCTGCTGCAGCCCGCCAGCCCTGGCAAGATAGGACACGGGCACGCAAAGGATGGCTCCATTGTCGGCCACCCTCGCCATGCCCTGCTTGTCAAGCGAGAAATCCGTTATTGCCACAGCCACAGCACCATTCTGCATTGCCGCTAGCACCTTCGCTTTGCCAGAGCCTATGAACAGCATGTGGTTCCCCTCCTTGATGCTGAAGACACGCTCGAAGCCCAGCCTCCCAGGAAAGCCGCTGTCAAAGCGACATGTGTCAAGGACGATGTCATAGTACTTCAATTAGGCACCTGGCTGGTTTCAGGGTACCCAAAGACATCCTTCTCTATGCAGTCCCTTATCTTCTCCGCTGGATAGAGCAGCTTGATAAGCTTCGTGTGGCCGCGTATGCCCTTACCTGATTCGAAGGTTAGGATGAGCCCCTGCATGCTCAGCTCATAGAGGTATTTCCGGTACCAGCGCTCTCCCTTCGGGTCCTTATGGAGGTTTTCCGCTATCGACTTGTAGCGGCTGTATATCTCCCCACTGAAAAGGTACGTGTCAGGACCGTCGGTAAGCTTCTTGTACGAACCGCCTGCCTGGGTTAGCAGCGCGATGGAGTAGAGCACAAGCCTCTGGTGCTCTGGCAGGGTAGCAACCACGTCGTAGACTATATCGCCCTCTGAGAGCTTGACCGCCTCCCTGGTCCTCTCAAGCGTCACTTTCGGCTCGTTGTTCTCATCAGAGAGCTCCCCGGCCTTCGAGAGGGTCTTTAGAGAGAGCCTGGCATCCCCGCCGCTCTTGGCTGAAGTAGCTGCGATAAAGCGGAGGACCTCGTCATCTACCGCCCCCTGCCTGAACCCCTTCGAGACCCTGTCCTTCAGTATCTCGAACAGCTCATTCGCGTTGTAGTTCGAGAATACGATCTCGCTCTCGTAGAGGGATGAGATGCTCCTCGGGTCAAGCGAGTCCTTGAACGAGACCTTGTTTGATATTCCGACCATAGCAACGCCGCCTGCCCTTATGTCGCTGTTTATCCTAGTCAGAGTATAGACCAGGTCGTCAAGGTCCTTTATCACGTCGATCTCATCCAGCACGATAACCAGTATCTTGCTGTCCTCTTCAATCCAGTTCGTCAGCTTCTCGTATAGGTCGACTGCACCATAGCCGCGCTTTGCGTAGGTAGGCAGATGCTCGGAGATTATCTTGTTGAGCACCTTGTACCTCGAGCTGTATATCCTGCAGTTGACATAGGTTATCTTCGCACGCGTGTTAGGTATGTTCTTCACTTCATCAACAACATACCTCACGCAGGATGTCTTGCCGACGCCAGTCAGCCCGTATATGAAGACGTTGCGCCCCCTCTCCCCCTTAAGCGCCGGTGCGATGGCGCGCTCTATCTGGTTTATCTCCTTTTGCCTCCCTATGAGGCGCTTTGGGACGTAGTGTGGGGACAGCATTTCCCTGTTGGCGAATATATTGGATTCTACAAGAAGGTCGCTGAGCGTTTGCATTTCATCCCCTTCTAATGTATTGCAGATTAAGCCTTAAAATCGTTTTCATTGCTGCGGGGCAGCTCAAAGCACACCCTTGTCCCTCAGCTTCAACACCTCCTGAGGGGTAAACCTCCATATGATGTCGCCGCGCTCATTGCTCTGCACAGTCCACGGCTTCACGATAACCATATCATTTATCTTTATCCAGAACCTCCTTTTGAACCTCCCTGGTATGCTACATAGCCTTTCGTTCCCGTCCTTACACTCTACCACGAACCTGCTCGCACCGGCAATTTTTGACACTGTGCCAAGCACCTCCCCATCAGCAGGCATGTGGAGCACAGGCACCGCGCCAGGAATGTATCTCCCTCTCCTGTGGCCGCGATCTTGCATCATAGCACCTAATAGCTCTTGACCCCGTAGCGCGCACCGCACGCCTCGCATACGATGTAAAACATGCCCCTCCCCGCAGCCTCGAGGTGCGTGTCAGGCTTGCCGCACTCCCTGCAGATTACATAAAGCTCGAAATAGCGCCATACCTTCTTGCTCAGTTCGTCAGCAGAAAACTTCCCGTTTATGATCAGCCTTTGCTCCTCGACATTGACAGGGACGGCAAGCTCCTTGCTGAGGTACTTCGCTATCTCATCCTCTTTCCTCCTGGCCCTGCCAGCGATCGCTGCTATGTTCCTTATTATGGACTTGTTGCCCTCTGTTATCGAATCCGCCTTCGGTATAACAAAGTCTTCCTTGGCGGCAGAGAGCTCAGGCATCTTTGAGAAGGCCCTGTCAAGCAGCGATGAGTACTCCTCGTCCCTCATTTTATCAGCGAAGATGCTCTGACAAGCTATTTATGCATTCAGCTCTAAAGAGAATTGGCAGATAGGCCGGGGAGCTAAGGGTTCCCTGTGGCGCATACCCCTTTACGGCGGGCCAATGCCGGCGGGGTGCCATGCTGTTGTGCAGCGGACCGCGCTCCAAGCGAGGAAGTTTTGCCCTAAGGGATGGCTTAATGTGTAAACCGGGCCAGGCCGGAAGGAGCAACCCTAAGCATATCACAGCCATGCTTTTAGGATACAGAGCTGAGCAGATGCACGGCAAACCCTGCGCAGCGCCTGGCGCTCCTCCGGCTTCTGCCGCAACAATTCAGATAAGTATGATTACTAGGAAGAAGCTTAACAGACTTGAGATATGGAGGAGATCACAAGATGGCCAGTGTTGTTTATGTAGAGTTGTAGACACCTTTACCACAGCTCGAAGGCAAATGACCTGGAAGTCATTGAACCGAAGGCCAGCCCTGGCTACAACATAAGATATGTATGCGCGGCAGACAGCCTCGTTGATGCCGTGATTTTCTTAAGCAGGAGAAGGAATTCCCTTCAGGCAAGCTGGAACGCAGATGCAAAAGGCCTTACTTCTGCTAGAGGGCGAAAGGGGCCTTTGGCAGATGGTAAGATGGTATTCTGGCGTTAAGGGACCAGTATATGGGTTATCAGAAGAGGGCTTTCACAGGGGCTCAAGGCCCAGTGAGCATGAGTTTATCTCTCTGGAGAGCGCAAAGGTCGTGACGATATCAGAGTAGCCTCTGCGAAGAGATTCCTTCTTGGCCTTGAGGCGCAGGGCATGATAAGAATCGCTTTATACAAGGACAGAAGGGTGCTTTTCCCGGATGGCAGTGATCCAATTGACATGTGCGTAAACGGCCTGGGGAGATGCGGCGCCGAATTCACGCTTGAACGCATCAAGAAGCTACAGCCGCAACTCGAAAAGGGTGCCCTGAACAGGCTGAAGGGCAAATGGACCATGGGCGCGCGGCAGCAAAAGCTGCGCCAACAGTAAAAGCCTTATAAAAGATAACGTCAAATACTCCTAGTGCCGGGATCGCCTAGTGGTAGGGCGGCAGCCTGCTAAGCTGTTTAGTCAGAAATGGCTTTCGCGAGTTCGAATCTCGCTCCCGGCGAATAGAGCTTATGGGATCGCTGGGGGGTTGTCGCCGAAGCTCCCCTGAGAGTGCGGTCTCTCTTTTGTTGCTTGCCGCCGCTCCAGTGTAAAACTTCCGCTACTCCCACCTGCACAATAGCCTTTTATTCGCTTACCAGTGATGTATTGTACGCGACCTTCTAGAGTTGATCCAATGGCGACCACTACGATTGCGGCAGAGCCGGAGGCGGCCATGCTCTCGCGCGGCCCTACGATAAGAGGAGCGTTACGGAGATCAGGTTCTACAGTGTACAGATGGGCCGTAGATACATCTTCGTCAGTCACATACAACACACCGATAGGCGTGGCTAACGAGGTCTTCCTCGCGAACCTGTCTTTTAGCCAATCGCTCCATATCAGGGGTATGAATGCCGCGCTGGCAATGATCACGGCAAGGCCCTATGGCATGGTGCGGGACTACGTGTTCAAGAAACTTGACACGCACGACGACAGCAGCATAATAAGGAAGGCCATGTCCAACGCTGCAGCATCGGTGCTGTTCGGCACCCCGATCTATGCGGCGACCTTATTCCTCAATGGCGCAGACAGAAAGCAGGTTATCTGCAGCGTGGCCTTCGGCATACTGACATCACCCGTCACCTCCACGCTTTCAGGCATGTATTATGACAAGGTAAGAAGGCTATTCGGACTCAAACCAGCATGCGACATAAGGAGAGGCAAAGAAAAGAATAAATAAACTCCAGCACAAAAGGCTACAGCAGCCGTCTGAACGGACCAGAAAAGACGGATTGCAATAGAGGTCGCAAAGCGGTTTTATGATCGTGGATGATATAGCATACGGAAGGGCCGAGATAACCGAGCCGGTGGCGCTCAGCATAATAAGCTCTAAGTTGTTCCAGAGGCTGAAGGGCATATCCAACATAGGCATCCCCATTGAGTTCATACCTTCTGGGGAGAAAGGCTTCACAAGATACGACCACAGCATCGGAGCAATGCTCATACTGCGCAGGCTGGGAGCGTCGCTTGAGGAGCAGGTCGCAGGGCTGCTGCACGACGTGTCGCACACGGCGTTCTCGCACGTCATTGATTATGTTCTAAAGGAAGATGGTGGGAAGGAGGATTACCAGGATTCCATACACAATAGGTTCTTCAACAATGGGTCAGAGCTGGCGACAATACTGGAGAGGCACGGCCTTGATCCCGGAAGGATTTCAGAACCAAATAATTACAGCCTGCTCGAACAGGAACAGCCGGAGGTATGCGCCGATAGATTTGATTACACTGTGCGGTGGTGGGCAGCCGGGGGCGACATGGATTTTGTGAACGATGCATTAGAATCAGTGGCATCTGTTGGGGGCGTTATGACATTTCGCCGCAAGGAATCTGCTCTTAAGTTCGCAGAGAAGCACATAAGCGTTTTTGGGGAGGGAAAGCGGGAGGGTCTTAGGCCGTCTGAGATATACATTATCTGGTATGTTTTTGCTGGGGCTTTGAGGATGGCCGTCAGGAAAGGAATAATAGCGGTCGATGACTTCTCTGGTACCGACAGCGAAGTCATGAAGAAGATAAACAGGAGCGGCGATGCCGAAATCCTGGGGCTGTTCGATGCACTGAGGGGCGGGTTGGAGTTCGAGCTGGCAGATGTTAACCCCAAAGTCGCGATAAGTAAAAAGTTCAGGTACACAGACCCAAGGTTCATAGAGAATGGGGTAATCAGCAGGGTGAGCGAGGCATACCCCAAGTACAAGAGCAGGATCGAGGAGGACAAGGCAAAGAATACTTACGGCTTTGGTATTGCCAGCATCAAGGGCATCAAGCTCCCGATAGCGTGATCGGCCCCAGTATGGCTGTGCCAACATGGTGCGATGCGGCAGCAGGAGGCGGTCGCGGCGGTAAATGCATCGTGGATCAGCTCCTGTTTGACAGGCTTACTAGCAGCTCTGTGTTGTCCGCAGGAGCGGCCCTGCAGCGCTTCTCTATTCCGCATTTCTCGCACCTATGCACCATGGCAAAGCCGCTATGCGAATATTCTGCTCTTACTGGCTTCATCATTCCGTGGCAGCTGGATCTCCTGTCACCCGGATTTCCGTCTACATGCCTGCTCCAGAGGCAGGTGGGGCAGTGGTCTGTGTAACCGTTCCCCTTGACTGTTGCACCGCAGTGTGCACATGTGAAATCTTCTATGTTCTTTGAAAAGCGCTTGCGCGGGAGCATGTCAGACACCTTCCAATGCCGCTTTTATCTCGCTCTCTTTGAGGGCCCCTTCCCTTGTTACCCTCCTTTTCTCTACGTCGAAGATGGTTGAGGAGACGCCGCTCGGCCTTTCGCCCGACTTTATAGCCAGCTTTAGCTCAGGGAATGCATCTGCTATCGCGGCGCTGGTGGGAAGCGGATCGCCGCCGCTGATATTTGCGCTCGTGCCCACAACCGCGCCGCCGAACTCATAGGCAACAGCTCGCGCTACCTCGCTGGCGGGAAGGCGCAAGGCGACCTTTCCGTTCTGCACAACAAGCTTGCTCACGGTCTCGTTCTTCAGGGGAAGGAGCATCGTCAGCTGCCCAGGCCAGAAGGCGCCGGCAAGCACCAGCGCGGCATCGCTGAATTCGGCAAGCGTCTGCGCAAACTCCTTGTCGCAGACAAGGACGGCGAGCCCTTTTGACGCGTCCCTCTTCTTCATCTCTATGAGCCTGCCTAGCGCTATGTCGTCGTAGATTGAGCACCCTATCCCGTTGACCGTGTCTGTCGGGAAGGCAACGACGCCGTGCTCCGCTATCGCGCGCTGTATCGCACCAGAGTATACCCTCAGCTCCTTTGCGCTGTCGGCCTTTACAACCTCTATATAGACACCTGCTTCGGCCCCACTGCAATCAGTCGGTCGAGACCTCTCTCGGTATGTTCGGCCTGCCCTTCAGGAAAACCCTGGAGCCGCAGTACGGGCAGCGTATGAAGTTGTCCAGCTCCTTTACCTTCTTTCCGCAGTTTGCGCAGACGTACGCCATAGCATCATCTATTGTTGTTTTTCTTCGCTGACCTGAGCCACTTGATAAGCTCCTTGTGCAGCGCAGAGTTTGACGTGTCGATAACCCTCACCTTTAGCGGGCCGCTGTAATGCTCGTCGTTCAGCTCCAGCACGGGCATATACTTGTCCATCCTAGTATAGTGCAGCTCTGCCCAGTGTATCCTCCCTGAAAGGTATTCCTTTACCACGTCACGCGTCATCGGCAGCGACGAGAAGCTGAAGAGGACTGAATCGCACCAGTAGAGCGGCATATTCCCTGCGGGGGTTATGCGCTCCCTGAGGAGGTCGTCCCTGCTTATCTCCACGATCTCATGCACTACTATCTCCTTCAACGGAGAGTATACGATGTCTACCATCACATCAGCTCAGCTCGTCTATCAGCCTCTTCGCCGCCTCCCCCTGCGGCGTTGTGAATGAGTATGCGCCGCCGGCGTACTTTCTCCCACAGTGTGCGCACCTCCATATTCCTGTGCCCACGCGCCTGACTTTCAAAAGGCCGCAACCGGGGCACTTGTAGAGCGCATTCTTCTCCCTTTGCACCGCTGTGTACTGCTTCCTTATCCTTGCGCCGTATCTTATGCTAGCATTAGCCATAGCATCACCTGCCACTCACTCCTTCGCGGCGCGCTCTATGATGGACTTGAGCCTCTTGTGCTGCACGAGCGATTCGCCTATCATCTGCTCAGCCTCACCAATTGTTACTGCGCCGCTCAGGCCCTTCTGCATGGCCCTTATTGATTCGCCGTCCGTCGCAATAGTGAGCCTTGTGTCCGCTATTCTCTCTTCGTTGAGGTCCATGTCGAGCAACAGCCTTCCATCGATCTTGCCGAATGTAGTTGATGCGACAATGCCATTGATCTTAAGGCTTGTATCCCTTCTCCTGTGGTCTGCCGCGCCATCTGAGTAATGCGGTACCTTCGCGCTTAGCAGCGCGGCCATTGCCGCAAGGTAGCTGGCGTCGAACAGGTTGCCGCCGTAGTTGAGGACGTAGATGTCTATGAAGATGCTCCATACCTTCTTGTCCTCGAGCACGAGAGAGGCCAGGTCTATGCAGTTCGCCGCGCGTATGCCCCTATCCACTACCCTTGCGAGCTCGACAGACTCAGGGCTCGGCGGCCCGGGCTCGTAGTCCTCGTAGGCGAGCTGGAGCAGCTCGGCATTTGTTATCAGGTTGCCCTGGTCCGGAGTGTCGGGCATTGCCTCGTCTGGCATCATCTTTATTCCCACGACCACCCTTGTGTCTCCGACATCTGCCTGCGCCGAACCCTCGGCGTGCTCTATGACCCCCGCTCTTAGCTTTATGTCCCTAAACTGGTCGAGGGCGCGCAAGTCCTGGCGCTTGCCCTCCTTCAGCATGGACCTTATGTAAGTCCCTTTTATCGTGTCCAATATCTCCATAGAATCACTCCTTTGCCATCTTATAGTAGTCCTCAAGCGCCCTTTTCTGCTCGGCGCTTATCCTTTTGCCCGCCTCAAGCACCATCCTCATTGCCTCGCTGAACTGCTCCGTAGACAGCCCCCCGTCCATCTGGAGGAGCAGGACATCGTTGTTCCTTGGCGCGACCACTACTGGCATGTCGGCGTCTGAGTAGTTGTCCTCGAGCATGTCAACGTCTATCACTATGTGCTTGTCTATCCTGCCTGCCGAGACTGCATACACAATGTCCTTCATGCGTATGCCGGCGTTAGCCAATGCGACCGAAGCTGCCGTTATGCCTGCGGCCCTCGTGCCGCCGTCGCTCTGCAGTATCTCCATGAATATCTCTATCATCCCACCAGGGTAATCGTTCAGCAGTATGACGTTCTCGAATGCTTCCCTTGCCACCTTCGATATCTCTGTTGAGCGCCTGTTCGGGCCGCTCCTGCCGTGGTCGTCAATCCCTGAGAATGGGGCCATCGAGTACCTGCACTTCACTATGCATTTTGACGGATCGGCAATGTGCTTCGGCATCGCCTCCCTCGGCCCGTAAACCGCTGCGAGGACCTTATTGTCCCCCCATTCCAAATAGGCAGAGCCGTCCGCGTTCTTCACCACACCGGCCTCTATCCTCAGCGGCCGGAGCTGGTC
Organism: Candidatus Micrarchaeaceae archaeon; assembly: GCA_027310535.1. GTDB lineage: Archaea > Micrarchaeota > Micrarchaeia > Micrarchaeales > Micrarchaeaceae > A-MIC-10. The sequence goes on along the minus strand of DAIDAQ010000010.1, from coordinate 8,232 downwards.
AAAACCCCTTCCGTCATGTCTCTTCCCGTTCACTATCAATTCTGGCTTGTTAAGCGATGATCCCATTTATTCACCCTCTCTTTGCTCCCTGTTCCTTGTATAGGGCCTTGCCTCTTTTTCCAATATGACTTTCACCTGCTCGGTAAGCCCCTGCCGGTGCGCATTTTCTTCGATAAGCGAGATGGCTTTTATGGCTGCCTTTATCCCGTCCTGCTGCCCTTTTATCCATATCACCCCGTTTGCACCGACGACCAGCCTTGTGCCGGTAAGGTTCTCTACCTGCCTGACCATGGTGTCCTCCTTGCCTATTATCCTGTGCACCTTTGCCGGCTTGACCCTTACAAGGATGCCGCCGGGCAGGGCCCTGGGGTAGGAGAGTATCAGGACCGTCCTGTCCTCAATGTCCTTTATTTTCGCTTCGACAGCCGACCCGATCTCGAAATCCGACTGCCTGCCGTACCTGCTGCCTATTATAAGGGCGCGGCAGTAATACGAGAGGTTGACGGTGTAGACGTAATTCTTGCAGTCGGTTATGGTGCCCACAACTGTCTCGTCTATCCTAGGCTGCCACGGGCCCTCCAGCGGAAGCAGCGATGCCCTTTCCTCGTCGAACAGCCCGACTGCAGATGAGCACACCCCTTTGCCGTCGTTGTACGTGCAGGAAGACCGCCTGGCTATCTGCAGGCTCTCTCCCGGAAATACTATCTTTCTCATTAAAACACCTTTTTCCCATCTTTTCCTTTTTTCCTTTAAATACTAAAGCATCTTCACCTGCGCAGCACCGTGCGCGGCCTTGTTCACCTCATTGAAGAAGTCCCCCTGCATCCCTGCCGGAAACTCGACCACTGCCTTCAGGCTGCCGTTGGGCAGCCACTCCTCGGACTTTAGGCCGAAGCGCTTGAGCACCCCATAGCACTTGTTGGCGATGTCAGGCGGGAGTATGACCTCAACCTTCGATACGGTGAACTTTAGCGGCAGTATGAAGCTTATCTTCTTCACTATCTCGTTGACCTGCTCTGCTGCGGGCTTCATCGGGTCGAAGTTGACCTTTGCTTCGTTGACTGCATTCTCGATCCGCAGCGGCGGATTCGGGGCATTGGTCCTCGGGTCGATAGAGTTCTTTGCTATGATCGCGATTATCTGCCTGCGCTTCTCGTCCACCATCTTCGCCCGCTCTTCAGCCGATATGGGGACGCCGCTGTTCTTGAGGATTGTTTCGGCGACCTTCGCAAGGTCGGCAGTGCCGAACACCTTCTTCATCTTCTCCTCGCTCTGGCGCTCAGCGCGCTTTGCGTCCTTGAAGACCTCCTCTGTCTCAAGCACAGAAAGCACATCCGGGCGCTTCCCGGCCACATACTCGTATGCAAGTACCGCATCGACAACAAGCTCGAAACTCTCGCCGTTCTTAGTGTACTTTATGACCACGCTCTTCCCCATTTGCTTCACTGCTCAAATATACTTTGCCGTCTTTTCCGATGGGAATATCGTGTAGCCGTTCTTCTTGTCTATAACAGCTATCTCAATGTTGTCGCTTGTCAGCTTACCTTCCCCTACTTTTGAGATTATCTTGACCCCGAGCGAGATCGCGTCCTCGCTCTTGATCTCATCCTTATACTCCTTGACAAGTATCTCTTCGGCCACCTTCTTCCCTATACCTATTGCATCGGCCCTGTACCCTAAGAATGACGCAGTCGGATCGATCTCGAAGAGCTTCGGTTGTGTGTCTATACCGCCTATCAGCACAGACACCGCGTACGGCCTTATCCCGCCGTACTGCGTTGCCATCTGCATCTCCTCCGACATATCCCTTGCAACAGTCTCGACGGACTGAGTTTCATCATAAACCATCCTGTGCGATTGGGTCTTGCCCCTCATCATGTTGATAACCCTCAGGCCGTCTGCAGCGATCCCGGAGTAAGTTGCGCCGATGTAGGAATCTATCCTGAAGATCTTGCCGAGCGAATTCGGAACTGCAAGCGGCTCTACTACGTTCTTATGCGCCACGAAGACAACGCTGTCAGGCGTTACCATCCCGAGCGCTGTCGCACCCCTCCTCACCGACTCCTTCGCATATTCAACCTGGTAGAGCCTGCCGTCTGGGCTCAACATCATGCCTCTATCGTATGCCTGCACGTTTGGATACATAACTTCACCCGCTAGAACAGAAAGATCAGCCGTTAAAACGGTTTCTATTTTTCCATTTTCTATGGTATCAAAGATATTGGATTATACTTTTATATGTCTTACTGCTCGTACCGCGCTTATCAGAGATGGCAGCGGCCGCCATTGCTCTGAGTGGTGTTCTCTTTGGGCAGGCAGGGGGACCCGGCACCCATAGGCACCCTATGCACCTCTTTTTCTTGCCTGCTATGGCGGGTGGGCCTCATGCCACCCCATGCCTATTCGCTGAGTTAGTACGGCGTGCGCGGCCTTGTTTCTGGATAAGGCAGGTTTATGGTAATCAGCTAAGGTTAAATACATGGCGGTGCTTATCCAAGGCATGCCAAAGATAGGGATAATCGGGGGCTCTGGCTTCTACAGCCTGATAGAGGGCGCAAGGGGCGAAGATGTTGAGACTGAGTACGGCAGGCCGAGCTCAGGGGTCAGCCTAGGAAAGGTAAACAGCATTGAGGTGGCCTTCATCGCAAGGCATGGGGAAGGGCACACGATACCTCCCCACAAGGTTCCGTACAAGGCGAATATAGCGGCGCTTGAGGACTTGGGGGTCGAGCGCATAATCTCGACAAACGCCGTTGGCTCGCTGAGGCCATCCTACAAGCCTGGAGAGCTGGCGCTCTTTGACCAGTTCGTGAACACCACCCACGGGAGGGACGATACCTTCTTCCACGGCCCAGAGGTCGTCCATGTCAGCCTTGCTGAACCATACTGCTCAGAGCTCAGGGCGATTGCCTCAGGAATGGGAGTAGAGCACCGGAGCGGCACGGTCATCGTCGTCGATGGCCCGCGGTTCTCCACGAAGGCTGAGTCAAGGTGGTACTCTGCATATGCGGAGATGATAAACATGACCCAGTACCCTGAGGTTGCGCTCGCAAGGGAGAAGGGCATCTGCTATCTCGGGATAGCGGCCGTGACAGACTACGATGCAGGCCTTGAGGGGAACCCTGATGCAAAGCCGGTGACTTACGATGAGGTTAGGGGGAGATTCTCTGCAGACATGGCAAGGCTAAAGCAGCTGATATCTGCCATGGTTGTGAAGGTACCGGAAAATAGGGCCTGCGGCTGCGGGGATTCGCTCGAGGGGGCGCGGGCAGGGCCCTGAGCTTCAGTCTTTCTCGTTACTGCCGCCCTGCAGCAGCATTGAGAGCGGCTTGAAGTGCGCCTTCAGGTCGGCGTTGTTCACCGATATTTCGCCCATTATCTTTTCCTTTATTCTTGCAATCTCTATTATCGGGGAATCGACAGAATAGATGCTCTTCAGTGCAACCGCAATGTCCCTTATCATCTCCTCCTCGCTGTCAAAGCACCCGTAGCCGAGCATCAGGTCATTGCCTATCAGAAGGGCAAGGAGCTGGAACCTGTTCAGGAGAGGCAGCCTCTCAGACTCTGTAAAGTACCTGTTCGCCTTTTCCACTCTTGCCAGGACCCCGTCCCGCAGCTTCAGCTTGACAAAGAAAATGACGTTGTAATCAGTAGGCGGCTTTAGCATCATTATCGTAAATCCCCTTATAAGCTTAAGCTTCATTATCTTCTGCATCCTGTACCTTATCGTTCCCTTCGGCTTCCCAAGCCTTTCTGCGAGCTCTGCGTATGCGAGCCTCGAGTTCCTGTTCAACTCTGCAAGAATATACTTATCAAGGTCATCCAGGTCGTAGACCGACATGTCCGCGTCCTTCAGCACCTTGTTTGGCACGGGGATGAAGCCCATGTGCACGAACGCTATGAGAGAAGGCTCGAAGACAGGTTCGTACTGGAGCAGCTTCATTGTGGTCCTGGCGGCCCACTGCGCGTAGGCGATGCTGTTCTGCACGACTATATCTATGAATATGTCAAAATCGCCTTCTGTCAGCATGACCGCCTGGACTATTCCATCATCCTTGAAGATTTCCTTCAGCTCCACTGCTGCCGGCTTCTTGCCACACTTTACCTTTATCACATGCTTCTGGAAGCCGAGTGCGTCCTTGTCTATGTTGATTGTGTCCCTTATCCAGAATTCCTTGTTTAGCATGTTCATGTTGCTTATAGCGGTATTCCTTGAGCACCCAACCTTCTTCGCCAGAGCCGTCATTGATATGCGGGAGTTTTCACTTAGCTCCCTAAGTATGCGCTTCTTCACATAGCTGTATTCCTTGACCATGGATAGGCTCTCCTGCCCATTATACCAATCCTGTCTATATATGCTTTTCGCAGAATTTAGGTTTTTATGAGTAAAAATTTAACTTATGATAATCCTTGCCATGTACAAATGAACGAATATGATAAATATTTTAAGAAAATTTGATCAAATTTACACCATATATATACCTGCTGGATTATAATGGTTACCAGGTGGGATGAGAAGGCATGGTTGCAATCGTGCAATGCATGATTGCGGCAGAACGTCGGTGTCGGCCCGGGCTGGATGCGGTCATGCCCCCAAGCTTGCGTTTCGTTGGCTTGCATCCGGCCCGCCAACCCAATAGGGCTCCTCGTTAGCAGTAGTTGCCTCGCCAGGCAGCCGTCAGGCCCTCCTTGCCATCATCAGTACACGCTCGGCGCGGACCAGGTCCTCCTCAACAGTCACCTTTACATTGTCGCTGCAGTCCACATACACCCTCACCTTGCCCCCGGCCCTCTCCACGAGCATCGCCTCGTCTGTCGCATCTGCGCCGCTGAAGGAATACGCATTGAGAAGCAGCCTGCGCTCGAAGACCTGCGGAGTGCACGCCGCGACGAGCACGCTCCTGTCAATCGTCTCAACAACCGTGCGGCTGGAATCGATCCTTTTTATAGTATCGAAAAGCGGCGAGGCCGCAACCACAGCGCCGTACTTCTTAGCTTCATCCACGCACTGCTCTATAACGTTGCTGCGCACGCACGGCCTCGCGCCATCGTGGACCGCCACAATGTCATAGCCCACAGTGCGGAGCAGGCCATTGTAGGTCGAGTCCTGCCTCCTTCTCCCGCCGCCGCAAACAGAGACAACCTTTACATAGCGCCCGGCGGCCGCCAGCCCTTCGATCTCCCCTATCCTTTCCTCCCTGGCAACTATAACTATCGCGTCGATGTTGCCGGCGCGTTCAAATGCCTCTATCGTGTGGGCTATAAGAGGCTTGCCCAGCAGCTCGGCTGATATCTTGTCTATCCCACCCATCCTCCTGCTGCTCCCTGCCGCAACTATTATCGCTGCTGCCTTCCTCTCCATGATATCAAACCTTCACTGCGCGGATGAGCATCGAGAGATTAACACCGTCGAACTGCTCCCTTCCGCGCCTGAACCTCTGACAAAACCCCATGCCGAGCGTATCGAACTCGTAGCTCGTCATCGTCTCTACCACTTTGGCATGGAGGCCGTGGCGCCTGAGTTCTGCCGAGATGCTTCTTTCATCGTATGCGATGACCTCCATGTCAGAACGCGAGTTGGCAGCTATGAAACCGCCGCCTGGAAGCTGCATCGCCGGCAGCCTGTTTGCCTCAAGCCAGTCCGAATGCATGATGTCAAAAGACATCGCGCCGCCAGCCCTGAGCACCCTGCACGCCTCGGCGAGGGCCTTGGCTAAATCCCTGCCGAAGATGGTAAGCGTCTGCACGGCTATCACAGAGTCAAAGGACTCTCCCCCGAATGGCAGAGACAGGGCGTCGGAACATACCAGGGAAAACCTTGCGTTGCCCATGATGTGGGCGGCAGACGCAAGTGGGGTCTTGGCTATGTCGATCCCGACATAGCTGCGCGCGTATGCCGTGAGCGCTTTCGAGAAGGACATGTTACCGCAGCCGATCTCAAGGACATCCTTTCCGCGGGACTCCTCACCGCGCAGCATCGCGCCCGCATAACTTGAGACAGGGCCTGTGCCGTCACCCTCTCTCCAGCGCGCCTCCCAGAGATCCCTTACAGCTACCCGCATCTTGCCATTGTTGGAAACCTGCATGGTGTTCCCTTTGTTCTTTTCATATTTATATGCAGCTATGGGTGGAAGCGCAACGCCTAAGATACCCGCGGTTGGTTTACGGGCCTCCATGGGCGCAGGAGGTTTACCCCTCCGGCGCATATGTGTGACCTCCTTGGAGTGGCGCATGGCAGCAACACAGGCAAGGGATTAAAGCATTTAGCTGCAAATGCTCCATGATTGCATGCGAAAGGATCAGGTTAGCACAGACGGGAGCAGCGACGAGCCATTTGTGAAGTCACAGCCCAGGTTTTCAACAGCATACATGGACGAAAGCGTCGATCCACGGACGGACATCTATAGGTATGCCTGCGGCAAATGGCTCAGGGAAAACCCAGTACCGCCAAACAAGGTAGCGTGGGGGACCTTCAGCGCCTTGAGGGAATGGAATCTTTGGCTCCTGCGTGGGATAGCGGAGGAGAGAGAGCTCGGGCGCGATGCGCCCTGCAGCCCTTGTGAAGGCATGGTTGGGAGGTTCTATGCTTCAGCGTTAGATGCAGAACGTATGAATAGGATCAGGTTCGCACCGATAGGCGACCTCTGGCAGGCTATAGAAGGCATAAGCTCTGCAGACGACATCAGGAAGCTCCTGCCGGTCCTGCACCTTTCCGGGATAGGCGCATTCTTCACTGCAAATTGCGATGCAGACGCAAAGAACAGCGACATTTATGCACTATATTTTTGGCAGGGCGGGCTTTCGCTGCCCGACCGCGACTACTATATTTTAGACAGTTTCGCGAAAAAGCTGCAGCAGTTCAGGGAACACGTGCAGAGGATGTTTGCCCTGAAGGGGATAGACGATGCGACATCGAGGGCCTGGGCAGGCACGGTAGCAGAACTGGAAACAGAGATAGCAAAGTCGAGCAGGACTTCTGCAGAGCTCCGCGACAGCGAGAAAAACTACAACAAGGTGCAAACAGGGGAACTAGATGGCAGCTATCCGAGCCTGAAGCTCATGGAGTACCTGAAGGGCGCAGGCGTGCCGCCTTTGCCTTATGTTGTGGTAGGGCAGCCGGAGTTCATGGCCGCAGTAGACAGGATGCTGGCAGAGAGGCCCGTTGAACAGTGGGCGGTGTACCTGCGCTGGCATGTGCTTGCGTCATATGCACCATTCCTTCACAAAGAGGCTAGAGATGAAAGCTTCGACTTCTTCAGGAGAAAACTTCTCGGCCAAGAGAAGCCGGAGCCTGAGTGGAAGAGGGCGATCGCGGCAATCGACAACGGGATAGGGGAGGCACTGGGCAAGCTCTATGTGGAAAGGAACTTCGGAAGCGAGGCAAAGGCAAGGGTAGAGGTCCTGGTGAGGGACATAATAGCGGCCTTCAGGCGGAAGCTCGAGACGGCGCAGTGGATGTCCGACGGGACGCGCAGGCTGGCGCTCAAAAAGCTTGACAGGATGGAGTTCAAGATAGGGTTCCCTGCAAAATTCCGCGACTATTCCGGGCTCATGATAACCGACGATGATTATGTTGGGAACATACGCCGCTCTGCCGGGTTTGAGCTCGGCAGGCAGATGGCGAGGGCAGGCAAACCAGTCGACAGGGATGAGTGGTACATGACGCCGCCCACGGTCAACGCCTATTATTCAGACACCCAAAACGAGCTTGTCTTACCCGCGGGTATACTCCAGCCCCCTTACTTTGACGTAACCATGGACGATGCGGTAAACTACGCTGGCATAGGCACGATCATAGGGCATGAGATAACGCACGGCTTTGACGACGAGGGCAGGAAGTATGACGCAGACGGCAACCTCTGCGAGTGGTGGGTGGAGGAAGACAAGAACGCCTTTAACCGAAGGGCAGAGGCCGTCGCAGAGGCCTACAGCGCCATAGAGGCGTTGCCAGGGATGTTCATAAATGGGAAGCTGACATTGGGCGAGAGCATAGCAGACCTCGGCGGCGCTGTGATAGCATATGATGCGCTGCAGAGGAGGTTTGCCGAAGAACCATCAAGAAAGAAGAGAGCCGATGGCTTCACTGCTGAATAGCGCTTCTTCATAGCGTATGCGCAGTTGTGGAAGGAGAACATAAGGCAGGATTACATGAAAATGCTCCTAGTGTCAGACCCCCACCCCCCAGATAAATACAGGGCAATAATCTCCACGCTGGATTGCCCGGGATTCGAC
>DAIDAQ010000009.1 GCA_027310535.1 Candidatus Micrarchaeaceae archaeon | reverse complement strand
ATACCGCCGGCTTGCCGGCAGAGGTAGCCGTTCGTGCAGAGGGTCCATAAGGAGCTCCGCCCCTTTTCATTAGCCACTTTGGGATATTGGCTGGAAGCTCATTCAAAATCTGACCAAATGGCTTCAAAATGCCTCTGCATCTCTTCCACTTTCCCAGTTGATGTGGAGACCTCTATGTGCTCGATGTTCTTCCTGGTCCCGCTGTATGTGAGGTTGGCGCTGCCCGTAATCACGGCCTTACTAGAGAGATATATCTTCTCGTGTATGAACGGTTTGCTTATTACCTTCACAAAAAGGTTTGCCTTCCTCCTTTTCCTTGACAGACAGGAAGTAGCCGCGAATAGCAGGGCCATTGCCGATAGAATTGCGAAGGCGTAATAAAGGCCGAGCAAGAGGGCTATCGTTGCAACAACAGCTGAGAAGAGCGCGGACTTGAGCCACCTTGAAGCTGATGTTGAGCCAAGGGCCCTGAGGGCTGCGCGGTTCTGCTCTGCACCCGATGTGATAACCCTCACCCTCCGCCTACCTGCATGCCTGGAGAGCGCCTGAGCATACCTGCTGCTTATGTACGGCGTGACTATGTCAAGGTCTTCGTCAGATGCGAGCAGAGCATCTATGTACCTGTAGCTCTCATCCCCGCTATACGACAGATCGCCCAGCCACTGCATGCAGACACCTACGTTGCAAGGCGTGCCTTTATTATCGCCAGGAAGAGCCCGATCCCGTCCCTGAACCCCGTCTTCTTCCCTTCTTCCCATGTCCTCCCCTTGTACCTTATCGGCACGCTCTGTATCTTATAGCCGTTCTTCGCCAGCGAGGATGCAATCTGCATATCTATGCCGAACCCGCTTTCTGTCAGCTCCCTTCCACCTAGCATCTCCTTGGTGAAGAGCTTATAGCATGCGTTCACGTCCCTAACAGATTGCCTGAAAAGGAGGTTGAAGAGGATGTTCGTGGCCCTGCCAACCAGAGCGCCGAGCATGTAGCTGTAGCTCTTCCCCACCGTTATCTGCCTATACCCGAAGACAGGCTGCCCGCTGACGAGGGCACCGAGTAGCTTTGGGTAGTCCTCGGGGTAGTACTCCTCGTCCGCGTCCTGTATTATCACAGGACCTGACCTTATGTGCTTCAACCCCTCTATCACAGAGCTGCCCTTGCCGTTCAGCCTCTTCGAGACCAGCAGCGCGCGGGCATCGCCCTTTATCGCTCTTTTTATCTCCCAAAGCGTGCTGTCCGTCGACCGCGTGTCGTAAACCACAACCAGCTTTCCTACCCCTCCCTGCCCTAGCACCCGCCTGATTATTCTGTAGACTGTCGCCTGCTCGTTGTACACCGGCATCACCACGTTCAGGCCTTGACCTGCCATAAACAGCACAATATAAATCTATCAGAACAAACTAAATACGTTGCACAAAAGCGCATGTGATGTCGATGAACTACATAGTAGCTGCGCCGCTTGCAGAGGGTGCCGCGCAGCAGCTTGGTAAGAAGGGCTCAGAGAACGGGCTTACCTACTACAACGGCTCATACAAAGGCAGCACGATAGTCGCGCTTGTTCCACAGGCGCTGGAGGACAGATTTTACACGGTTGCAGAGGCCCTGCTGCTCGCAGACGCGATCGTAGTCGGCACTGCAGACATTGGCAAGCTCTTCGGGGAGGTCATTGTCGCGTGCTCCCTTGTGGGGAAGAAGGTTTTCCTCACAAAAGAAAACGACGCCTCAATGATGCTGAAGGGCGTTGCCATTGAAGCAGAGGCAGTGGACAGGTTCGAGCTGCCTGATAAAATAGCTGCCCTGTGGAAAAAGGGGGCGGATGAGGGCTGCAGGATAGACATCGACAAGGCCTTCCCTGTTACCGGGGTCGGGACTGTCGCTCTGGGCTTTGTCATGAAGGGGAGCGTGTCGGTGCATGACAGGCTCTTTCTCCCATCCGGGATTGAGGTTACTATAAAGTCAATACAGTCAAACGACGTCGGCGTAGAATCGGCAGGGGTCGGCACGCGCGTAGGCCTGGCGCTCAAGAACGTGAAGCCAGAAGAGATAAGAAAGGGAGACCTGCTCTGCAAAGAGGCGGTGCCGCAGAGCTCTGTAATAGAGGCGCTGCTCGAGGAGGCGGGAATAGCAAAGGAGGCGCTCAAGGAAGGGGCGGTGTACGGCTTTGTCTCAGGCTTCTCTTATACGAGCGCTGCAGTGATGAAGACTGATCCTTTTACCCTGAGGCTTGAACGACCCCTGCCACTGCAGCAGGGCGACAGCTTCATGCTGGTAAGGGCCAGGGAACCGAGGATCTTCGCCTGCGGCTCTGCCGAGGCGCTGTACAAGCAGCAGTGACAGGCTTTGCTCCTAAAGCCTGCTCTTAAAGTTACTTTGGGAGCAGATTTAAGACTTTAGGAGCAAGATATAGTATGCCAGAAGCAGATGGAACTGTCTTACCAAGTGAACAGACACACTTTCATCTGCAAGGCATAGAAGCAAGAGGACCCAAAGCAGACCATCTTTTGGATATAGGTCTCTTGGGACTGAATAGACACACCTTACCTTTTGCCATAGAACCAGTCGTTTTTGGGACTGCAAACAAAAACTATGAGGAAGCCATAGAGAGCTATCGCTATGGAGAGTATGGAGCTGCAATGGTCATGGCCAGGGCGACAATAGATGCTGCATTGTTTGCATCGAAGTATCACTCAATCGACAATATCACAGGTTACACTGGTGAGGGTGGCGGCAGCATGGGTGGTCATTGGAACTTGGCAAGGAAACAGCGCACTGTTGTATTCGAACCACTCAATATTACTCTTAAGGTGGATACTAAAGCAGGACTTGGCATATGGAAAAATCTCCGTGAAGAGGCAAAGGCACTCGGTTTTAGCCTCAAAGAAGTAAATAGGATGGATAGAATCAGAGATAGATACGGAAACTTCTCGGCACACAATGCAGAAACCCAAATGGAGGAGAATCAGAGATACGCAAATTTGCCCGAAGACGAACGTACAACAGCAAGAAGACCGAAGTGGGTTATCAAAGAGCCAGAAGCTTACTATATTTTAGAACAGACAGGTAAATTCTTGGCTTCCATTAGACGGGGATATGCAAATCGGGCGATTCAACTATTAGCTTCGGCTCGACCTTGAACTCGTACATGGCGTTTATGAGGACTGTTATATTGTAGGCTATCAGCTTGCAC
>DAIDAQ010000069.1 GCA_027310535.1 Candidatus Micrarchaeaceae archaeon | reverse complement strand
GCCTCATAGTTAGCCAGTGCAGTCTTGACATACGTAGACGTTCTACCTCTCTCCACTAACATACGGTTATAAGTTCTCCAATCCCTCTTGTCTACATACATGGTGATCGCTAAATTCATCATGTACCCTAGGGCTTTATGCCCTAGGGTTTACTTTGAATAGTGGAATTGTTGGACACAGCCAAAAATACGGGCCCTTTTTATATTTTGGCTGTAAATACATATCGTGATTTGGTGGGAACAGGAGACGAAGGTGAAGGCACCAACCAGTATGCTCCACAGTGAGCTACCTTGCCTGCTGGGCCGAGATGCGGATAAATAGATTGGATGTTGCCTGGGAGCCATCTCTGCCTGGCACCCCATGAGCTGTCCGCAACGCTTCTAAACAACAGGAAGATGCATGATCGCCGCTGGCGGGAGCGCAAGTTAAGATCCTATACCTTTTCCCAATATTAGCACAAATCAGCGCTCCGGCAGTTTGTACACCCTATCCCCGGCTGCGGCTGCATTGGCCAGCTTTATCCCGACATAAGCTCCGGCTACTGCCTCGTCAACTTCCTCCTTGTCTATCTGCATGCTTTGTATCACCTCCCTCTTATACCCTGACCCTGTCCTTATCTCTATTACATCCCCAACTTTTACTGGTGCAACGAGCTTGACCGCAGCAACGCCTATCCTGTCAAAGTAATGTTCTACAGTGCCGACCAGTACCTTCCCAATCTCCATGCCATTTATGATTTCGTCAAGGCTCCTATCTTGCTTATGGAGCTGCGCGACAGGGCTCTCTCCCCTGTCCCTCGCCTCCAGCTCGTTTATGTCATTCATTGCATCGTCGATATCCATCATGCCATCAAGCTCATTTACTATGCTTGCAAGGAATAAACTTTAAAGATACCGAGTTAACGCAGTGCCGCACGTTTTTCACCGTAAATCCCTCCCCTTCAAAGACATGCCCAAGATGGGCGCCGCATCGCGCGCATTGTATCTCTATTCTTACACCATCATGGTCTGGTACCCGATTAACTGCACCTTTTATCACATCATCAAAGCTCGGCCAGCCGCAATGTGCATCGAACTTGGCTTCGCTCCTGTAAAGCGGTGCATTGCACCTCCTGCATAGGTACGTTCCTTTCCTCCATTCTCCCTCGTATTCGCCACTGAAAGGTGGTTCGGTGTGCTTGCGCAGTATCACAGCTTTCTCGTCTTTTGTCAACCTGTTAAGTTTTGGTTCCACGATAAACATCTTTCTTATTATCACATGTTTCTTTCGTACAGCTCTCTCATCGAAGAGAGGAGCAGGTCAGCGTGTTCGTTTATTGGCAGCTTATCCTTGTTCTCCTCGACTGCAGCCTTTGCAAGCCCGCCGTACTTACGCGCAGTCTCTTTTGCGTACTCTAACCCACCGTATTTGCTGATCATCTCCTTCAGGAAGCTGATCTCGTCCTCTGTCTTCCCACTGCGTGCCTTTCTGTAGATTGCATCGATCTTTTCTTTCTCTGATGCGGTTGCCTGATTGTACGCATGCAGTATTATCAAGGTAACCTTGCCTTCATACAAATCGCCGAAGTTCTTCTTTCCAAATACCTTCTCGTCTGCTGTCATATCAAGGATATCATCTGTTATTTGGAAGGCTATGCCACCGTAGGTTCCAATCTTCTTCAGCGCCTCAAGTATCTCCTCGGACTGATTCCCAATCATCGCGCCTATCTGCAACGGCCCGTAAACTGTGTAATAGCATGTCTTGCTGTCAACGATCCTATAATAGAACGCCTCAGAAGCGAGGGCGAGGTCTCGTGTATCAAAGATGAATTTCATCTCTATATACTGACCCTCTGTCGTGTACTCCAACATGTCGTAGAACTTCTCGTATACCTTGTTCCCAATCCCGTTACTCATGCTGACCATGTAATCCTTGAGCATGCGCCACATCGCTATCTGTCCGATGTTTGTTGCGTTGAAGGCCTGCATCGGCCCATATAGTTTCTGAGCTGCAGGCTTGCCCCGCCTCAAGACCGAGTCATCTTCAATGTCATCTTGCATCAATATCCAATCTTCCGAGAGCTGCATGGCAGCAGCAGGCAGCACCAGCTTCTCTAGCGGAACGCCGAACATCTGGCCTGTGAGCATGATCAGGCCCGGGCGCCTGTAGCTGCCTTGCCTGTCCACATAATCTCTCATTATCCCGTAGAACTCGCGTGGCTCCTTGTAAGGCACGTACTTGCAGATCATATCATATACAAGCTTTCTGTGCTGCTCGATGTAATCCTTGAAGTTCATGAAATCAAAATATAGTGGGCTGCTGCCTATTAAGACTTTTCTAGGCACTACGACATTTTGTTAACAAACACAAAAAGGCAAAGCGCCGTGTGATTTTCAAAGAGAATGTTTAAATATGAAGTTAACGCCATAGGAAACTGCACAGCAAAAACAGCTAAGGTGGTATCGATGGAGGCAAAACTCAAGATGAAACCAGAGCAGATGGAGGCTGAGGTCTTAGGGGTTGTGAACGATGGCATTGGAGCGTTCAGGGCATTAGCGGCCACCTGCCGAGACTCCCTCTTCGAGACTGACATAGAAGGCAGTGTGAAGCTGCACATGTTCGCCAAGCTTGGGAGCGAAGGGATTCAGCTGGAGCTCCTAAGGGACAGGGAGCTTTCCGGCTATTCCGACGACAAGACAGGCTATTGCACTGCGATGGCGCTTGCAATCTACGGGAAGCACTCAGTAAGGCTGGAGCTCATGGGGCATTTTGACCTGATGTCAAAGGTCATGAAGAGCAGCAAGATGAGTGTTGCTGCGGTGCTCGCCCTTGCTGATTCAACAGAAGAAGTAATCGGCAAGTTTGCCTCTGACCACAGGCTGCTGGAACTGCCTGCAGGGGAAAATGGCACTGTAGGATCTGTTTTGGAAAGAGTGAAAGAGGCAAGGAAGACAAACTCAAAAGGCCATTATTCGAAAGTGGCTATGATGGCAAAAGGGAATGCCCTCGCAAACAAATACGCTGGCATACTCAGGTTGGAAAATAGGGGCTCCGAAGATGCTATGTAGGTGTGCATAACCTGGAAAATAACAAGAGGCATCATATGTCTGTTAAGCGTACTGGTACCAGGCAGCGCTAGATTCATATGGAGTCGCCTGTGCAGGTACCTGCTCTATCGCGGCTACAGCGGGGCGTATCTAGTCAACTTCTTCACGGACAGGAGGGGGGACATTGCCGCCATTGCGAACAACGACTATTTCGTGTTTCTTCGCAATGAAATAACCCAACAGATACTCGCCGAGATTGAAGGGAGATACAATCCACATGTGCTGCCTTCGGGCTATTCGCGCCAAATGAAATCTGGCATCACGCCAGCAAAGAAGAAGACTGATTGATATGCACGGTACCTATCAAGGCCCCGTCCCCGGCCAACAGTTGAACAGTTATGGTGGTTCGCCTGACCGCTTATGTAGTCAGAGTTTCTTCACGTTCTTGGCCCTGGGCCCTCGTTCTCCCTGCTCTACTTCATACTCCACCGTGTCACCTACAGCCAGTGCAGCTCCGCCAGCTATCGCAGTAGTGTGCACGTATACATCCTTCCCGTCTTCGCCAGTAATGAATCCAAAGCCCCTTGCGGCATTGAACATCTTCACTTTTCCTTTCATGTTATCACGCTTAGCTTTCCACGTAATAATTTATAACGATATGCTTCATAAGGCTGCGTCCAACAATTCCACTATTCAAAGTAAACCCTAGGGCATAAAGCCCTAGGGTACATGATGAATTTAGCGATCACCATGTATGTAGACAAGAGGGACAACATTCGGCTGCTATTCATGCCTCCGGACTCACCTGAATACAGAGATGAGCAGAGGTCAGGTACTGCTAATGCAGCCTTCAAGCTGCCAAAGCCTTGAGCCTCTTTTTTACTTTTATCTGCTCTATCCCTGAAGGCGTATTGTTCGAGTAGGCGGGTGCAAGGTTCTTTGAGTTGACATTCAATCTTAGAGGTGACAAGGAGCTATTCATCGCCCAGTTGAGCCATGTAGGATTTATAGCTTTCCGTGAAAGTTTCACCAACTACTTTTGCACTGAAAGCTATAACCTTTTTGCTAACCAACCGCTATCTATCGCTGCGCAATACCGTTCTGCTTACGGGGACAATGGTTTATATATCAGGAAGTACAACAAAATGCTGTGTTACAATGGCACAGCACGGCTCAAGGTTTGAGATATCCGAGGTCATGACCTCCAAGTGGGATGCAACCCAGCTGCGGTACCTGTCGCTCCTGAGACAGGCAATAGACGAGAGACCCGAGAGCATGCAGCAAGGGTTGGTAAATAATCTCCTAATAAGGATAGACAGGCATGGCGACGTCAGCAAGGAGCTGAACCATATACTCAGAGGGGACGGGGCCAGCGATGGCAGTGGTGCGAAGCATTTCAACCCCAACGCGATACTGTCAAGAGCGGTAACCACCGCCAGATGCGCAAGGTTTTTATGCCCTGACGGCAAGCCCGGCAAGGGATGGATCGTCTTCGAGACAAGGTCCGAGGCGTATGAGGCAGTGAAGAGGGAGAAGAGTTTCGCCGTGAACGATATGTACCTAAAAGCAAAGGGCGCGATAGATTATGCCGCGCACAAAGCCGGCAGGGAGAAAGCGTTGCTGTCCGGCGCAGAGACCATCCGTGGGATAATAACCAGGAGGATAAAGCGCAACTCGCACATCAGCTCGCCGTCGCTGCAACTGGCGTGCGACCAGGCCTTCCTTGACTTCATGCTCGACATCGGCTCGCACATGACATCTGACCTAAAATATGAGGGCAAGGAGGTGTGCGAGAAGTTCGCGAAGGACAGGGCCATGGTGTGGAAGAAGGGTTATGGGTGCCTCGGCGATGTCAACGGCAGGCTTTATGTCTATAAGAGGATGGACGATTTACCGGCGTTCCGCTAGGTCAGGCAGGATGCATACCGCAATAAAACGTCTTTCGGGCAAGCGCTAAATACCTTGCAAACGCGTTCCATGTGATAGGATGCCAGAACAGGAGGTCAGCCTCGACCAGGCCAAGGCAATGACGTCATCAGGGCAGCACAAGCTGGTCTGGATAGGTTCAGAACCGCTCGATTACGTTGCCAGCCTGATCCGTTTCGACGTCAACAGGATGATGCAGCTAAGCCCAAGGGAGATCAGGACCGCAAGCGCCTCGGAGCTTGAAAGGATGTCGGGCATGGTGTTTATGTGTTATCACGGCGTTACATCCATGTCTGTGGTTATCCTTCTCGAGAAGCGCGGAGTGAAGGCGTACAGCCTCAGGGGAGGCATAACCGCTATAGTAGGAGAGATATTCTAATTGGGTGGCATGGAAATAAGGGGTACCACAGGGCGGTTGTATGATACCGGCCATATCCCGCAGCAGCCACCTCTTTCCGTAATCAGGGCCCTTTTGAACCCCTGACTCGTAGTGCCCCCTCCCATTGACTGCAATTACATCCTTCATATCCCTATGGTTCCTTATGATCTGCGTATGTCTGCAGAGTCGGATTCTGGATCCGCGCAGAACTTCGCCCCTTCCCGCATCCCGGATCAATGAACGATGGTGAATACAGTGGCACGAAGTCCGGCAAGAAAGTAGTTGTTTACACTATGTTTTTGACGTGATTCACAGATACCACAAGATTAGTGTTAACTACTGCCACATTTCAGTAGTTATTGGGCACAGCTGCATGGAAGAAAAGAATATATATTTGGCAAGCTCAATATAAGCAAAGAGGTAGATTTGATAACCATAAAAGATATAGCTGGTTCCATAAATGGTGCCAAAGGCTGCGAAATGGAACGTCTCTCAAAGGCGATCGAAGGGGCAGGCCGGTACGCAGGCATCGGCATCAGCACGAGAAACATGGAAAACATTGATGTCCTGGTCCGCACCTTCTCCCCGAAGATGTACAATTTGGTGAATTTGAGGGCGCACCTTGTGGCTACTGTCCCATACGCTGCGATAGCGGCTGCAGGCTTCTATGCAACTGATTACTTGAAAGTCTCCAGTAAGCTTAACGACATGCTATCTTTGGCCGTTGCCACAACCGCCCTTTTCTTCACAGCAGGTAAGGTCAAAGACATGATGTTAAGGCAACTTGTAAGAAAGGCAGAAAGGTGCCTCCCGAAACCTTCCCATGGCAGTCAGCCGCCATCCGACCGTATAATTGAGACAGTACCAAGCCTTTATGTCTACAACCTGAGAAGGACCTGTTAGATACCAACAAAAGTTGTGAGAAACCAGAAGCGGTGCCTCTCCGGAATGCGTAAGAGAGCAATAAAGACTATAAACTTTCTGGATCAAACAAAAGATAGAGCTCCTGCTACTCTTCAAACTGAACAATAAGGAGACCCTCATGGCAGGAGAGGTGAGTTTAATAGGGTCTACAGCAGTCAACATTCTGGCCACGGACTTCGCAGAAGCGCATAAACCATGTCGAAATCCTGTTGACGACGAAATAAATTCGGTGTATTATATCAATGGCAATATCCGGTTTAGGTTGCCAGACCTGTGGCTAGAATAATATTAGTCTTTCTAGCACTCTCTTAGCAGTGAACGACTTTCTTTTCTTTTGCGTTATTTGGAGGCCTTCGCCTTATACGACAATTTGTCGATGAAGCAAATTATGTGTTTATAAAGAGCAAATGTGAGCAAGTTTTTGTCGTCGTAGAGTCTTTTTTGATAGTTTCCCGGAATGCAGTTTTCGAATTTCATTTTTGTGATAAATGATGTTATATATTTCATAATAGTGAGCCAAAAATTGCCTTCTCGAAGAAAACTGTTTTTTCATGACCGGTTTTGTGTGTTATCAACCCCTGTTAACCAGAAGGCCATGCTTTCCAAAAATGCGGAAGTTATGCTTTTTGAAGGATGTCAAATCGTTCCGTGATTATGGAAATTTGCAATATACTAGTTCTAGGATATAGGTTTTCATTTGTATGAATATCTGGTCTTTTTATCGGTGCTAATGGTCTTTATTCTCTCAACCAGTTATGCAATCTTTTGTATATAGCGTCACGTACTTTGACAATGCTCTCGTAATCCATTAAGTAACCCATCTTTCCCACAAGCGTTCCTTCCACATCTTTTTGCCAACACCGCAGCTAGGCGCTGTTGTATTATCCTCTCTAAGCTGTTGAATAGCTTCTGCTATCTAACTTCTCTCTACATTGCCCTCGCAAACGAACAGCACTTTTGTACAAACACCAACAATATCATGGAAATTCTAACATTAATTTGCTCCTAGTAATTTTGTTCATAAATTATGCATAGATTACTCAAGCAACACCGGGAAGAGATGCTGAAGGGTTCGAGTGCATATGAACTTTTCAGGGAACATCCTGTCTTGCATCAGGAACTACTGTGAGCGAATTCTGGAAGACTAAAAAAGATGCAGTGGAGGCGGGCGGTGCTCACCCCCCTCCATAATACAACAGCACAAACAGGGTGATCGGCACTTCTTTTATCACATTTGTATACCTTTCAAAGCTCCTTAGCACCTACCGTGCAAGCTCCTCTGCCTCGCCCTCGGCAAACCCCAATGAACCTACCTCTTACTTTGCAATCCTGCATTCCAACCTGAGCAAGGCCGAAAGAGATTCCTTCTTCTCCTCCTCTATGAGGAACCCGATGATCTTATTGTAGCTTTCCTCTGGCAGGGCACGATGCTTTATAAGTATCATGGTTTCTGATGTCTTCAAGATGTTGTTTTCATAGGAACCTTCGTTGTTCTTGAACGGTATATCATACTTGTATACAGTGCCGCTCGAAACCGTGAAATTAGAGTCTGCCTGCATTTCGGACAGAATCATCCTTTGGAGTGAGTTTGAAGCAGCTATCTTGCTTTCCAACTCTACCTCGACAGGATTGAGCGCTCCAGGAAGCTCATACCTGACAAGAGTCGTGGCAAGCATGCTGTCTTTTGCACCGTCCTTTATAACCACCGTCTCACTGTATCTCGCTTCGTGAGTCCTGTCGAAGCTGACAACCTCTCCGGTGACGATAACCTTCATCACATCTGTCTTATACTGTGCCGTCGAGCTGCCTGGGAACGCGAGCGCGAGCGATGCAATGCCGGCAACGACCAGCATTTTGCATGTTTTTGTCCTCTCTGATACCCCGATAGCCTTTGTCTTTTCCGCCATTCTACCATCTATTCGGCTGCTTCGCAGTTTTCAATAGTCAGTATCGGATCCCTGCCAATAAAGCCAGTTATTCTGCAGGCCGCCCTGACCTTAACCCCCTCACCAAGGAGCTTCTCCGAATCAGGAATCTTACCTGCAACCTCGTGCCTTATCTTGCACATGATCGAATCTTTTTTCAGTCCACCGTTGGTATGCGGGTTGTCGTGTGGGGTGAATTTTGTTTTGTGCTCACCCAACCAAAAGTAGCCTAGCTTAATTGTGGGCAGGTGCACATAACCTGTTACCATTATGGCCCGCCCTATGAGATCGTAGCGCTCCTCCATGTCCTTCTTGAGCAGCTCCATTACGGACATTTCACTAGGCCGGTTTCCCCCTTTGTTAAACTTTGTCGGCATCATATGACCATTACATAAATCTCTACTTCCAAAATATATATGTTTTTCTTACAAAGGGCTTTGTCCAGCCTCCACCATCGTTTCCGGTAACTATGATGTTGAGGATCTTGTTGGCATGCCTGCCGACGGCAATGTGTATCTTCTTCCACCAATCCACATGGCTTCCATATGGTATGCGATGAACAGGTTTGAAACATGGCATTGTCAGCCGTGCGGCAGAAGTTCGGGCATTCAGCAAATCTCATTCACCTTTTGAGTAGGCTGCATCCCTAAGTATCCGCTTCGCAAACCTGAGCAGCCTCTCCTGCTCCATGACAGCTGCCTCATCTTGCGAGAGCCCTTCCCTGATGCTTTCCCTTTTACCGGCATCACTGTAGCCTCTCTGGCAGTAATCGATGAACCTTTTTACCTTCATCAGCTCATGGTCGCCCCTTGCCTTCCTGTCAGAAAGCAAGGCAGCTTTCACCCCATCAACGAGGTCGTCCATACTCCAGAGCTGGTATACCTTCAGCATCGTCCTGAGACAGAGCAGCATGCTGTTACATTCCTGCACTGTCTTCAATTCTGCATCTGTACCCGCCAGCCTCCCTGTTATCCCCTTCAGCATGTTTATCTCGGCGTTCCTGTAATCTGCGCTAGTTTTTGCCGGAAGGGAGGCAAAATTGTCCTTGTCATCGGCAAATGCCTTGAAGAACTCGACCCGTTCCGCCGTGTTCATCCTGCCGAGAACACCAGGGAATTGGCCCATTGAATTACCCTTCTCCCTGTCTAGATTCATTATTAGCATGTATTTAACATCAGTTTTTAGATATAAATAATATTTGTTCAACATTTGACGGTTGACGAAGTACCATGGTGATTCCCTGCCTTTGCCTTCCAGGCCAAAAACCGAACCTCCTCCGAAACGTCTAGTAAGGCTTAAATAGCCGCAGCTCAACTAATATCTTTATGGTGTGGGTATGGGAAGGGCAGGCAAAATAGCAGTTGGGATAGTAGGGGTCATCATCGTTGCAGCAGTCGCGTCAGGGCTGTATCTGACTTACAGGGGAGGGGGCGGCGCGCGTTACCAGACAAGCGCACCAACGACAGGAAGCTACTACAGCTACAATTACAGCAAGCCTGGCGGGAGCCAGCTTGTCTTTAGCATAACAGACCCACCTGTTGTGCCCAGCGGCACGAAAGCGCTTATCATCTCGTACAGCTCATTGCAGGCAGATGTTGCATCAAACGGCGGCGCGCTTTGGGTAAACGGTTCTGGAAGCGGTGCGCTCGACCTGCTCACACTAGTCAATGTCAGCCAAGTTATCGGAAACGCAACCATTGCGACGAACGCTACGGTGTACGCTATAAGGTTCAAAGTTGTTGGCGCAATCATAACGATCGGCAACACCACATACAATGTCACAGTGCCGAACCCTATTATAACAGCAAATGTCACGGCAGAGGCAAACAGCACAGCCCAGACGGCACTGGTTGACATATCCCCCACAATACTTACAGTCTATACAGAAAGCAATGTTACCGATTTCATCATGGTGCCATCAGTCAGGGGCATACTGGTTGGGAGCACCGCTGCCAGGGTGGGCGCGCGTACTGAATTGAACGGCACGATAAAGGCAAAGCTTGAGCGCATAAGACCTAACATAACGATAACTTCGGCGTCCCTCAAGGTCGCCAACAACTCGACAGACTTCTCTGTAACGGTAAAAAACAATGGCAACCGGAGCGCAGCACTGCAGCACATACTGCTGCAAGGTGACATCTCTGTATCTGCATCGGTTGCAGCCTATTCCAGACCTAGGCCTGCATTGCCGCAGGTTGCAGGCATCGTCCTGAACACCAGCACAAACCTTAATGCATCAACAAATGCAACCCTGCCATCGGACGGCAGCGGGACAGAGGCCACGCCGATTTTCGTGAGCGGACGCGGACACATCCCAACAGCTCTCGGCTACTTGCTCAACCTGAGCTCAAGGACAGGGTTGGAGCTCACCGGTGGCGCCAGACTGAACTTGAACGGGAGCGTCAATTCTGTGCTTATGCGCGTTCTTCCGCTCGGGCTGACAGCAAAGGCCATGAGGGTGCTTGAATTTGGGATAGAGCCTGACGGCACGCTCGTCCTGCCGTTTGCAGCTGCAGCATTTACCGGGATAGGTTACACGCTTGCCTCTGGCTCGTCGGCAACGTTCAACTACTCTGCGCCCGTAGTCTTCGCCAATGGGCACATAAGACTGGCTCCTGTTGCAGGGGATGCCTATAGAATAGTAGTGCAGGGCAGAGGTGGCGCACGCGCGGAGACAAACGTGACAGCATCCTGATGCAAAGGTTTTTGGCACCTCCCCCACTAACAGGGATACATGAGCAAACCTATCGAATTGATTGCGCAAGACAGTACTGACGTTGGCGCCTACTCGATGGCAGGGACGCAAAACACAGCACCAAGATCGCCGATGAGATAAAGGAGAGGGCGGTCGGATGGAAGATCTGGCAGAGGAAGAGGGCAGGAAGAAAGCTGCAATAAATTGTATTGCAACGCTGCACAACTTGTTTATGCTGGGTTGGGATGAGTTTTGTCCTGATATCACTTGAAACATAATAGTTTATATATCTTGGATGACAAATAACCATCATGAAGAGGCTGACAAGGTGAGGGCATGGAGGCTTTCAAGAATAGCGAGATCAAAATAACCACGTTCATGGAACTTGCATCATTACAGCGCATCATAGACGGCAATACTGCAGAGCCTGCAGACGCTAAGATGCCATGGGTCAAAAATTTAGACTTGGCTTTGGGCATGGGAGTGGCGGTCGAGGGGCTGGTCCACAAAGTCAGCCTCAACCTATCCAAAGGAAGGATCGATGGGGTTGCTTTCAAGCTTTACGGGGCTGAAGCAGAGGTGCACTGCAAGCTTTTAACTTCTGAAATGCAGGATGGGCAACTAAAATACAGGCATTATAGGGCACTTCAAAAGGCTGAAAGGGAAAGGGAAACCGTTGAGGTCGCGGGAAGGCTGGCAAAGAAGAACCGTTCGGTGAAAGGGCCTCCGCACACGATGCTGTGCATAAATGTCGACAACATAACGATTCGCGATGTGCTGCGCCGCTGATTGGTATGGACGCAAAGGCCAAAAAGGCAGAGCGGAAAAAGAGCCATGCAGTTTCTGCTGTCTACAACGGGAATGATCCAGGAGAAGGTAACAGCGCCATGCCTGGTTTTGAAGCCGGGCCACTTATGGCTACCATCCGAACTGTAAATGGCCGCAGCATTATGAAAGAATCAGGGACGCTAACAAGGCAATAACATGGCGGTAAAGGAGATGGATAGAGAGGGGAAAAAAGAGCCTGTATATGAGATCCATGTACCTGCAATCAGGCGCTTGGAAGGGGATAGCGGCGTGCCGCTGGACAGCAAGGTACTGGTAAAAGGCTATGTGAGGGACATCAGCAATGTCCTGATGATATCGTCGACGCCGACGGTCTACTTTTACCTTACCGAAAGGTATGACGCTGGCGATTATAAGGAGAAGGGGATGCTGTGCAGGGTGAACGGCACCGATGCATTTGTGAACTTCGTGCGGAAAACAGAGATTGTACAGGAAGGGAGGCTGGTGACTGTAAAAGGTACAATGAAGCATCTTGCCGGCAAGGAGCTTGTGCTTGAAGCCGAAGACT
This sequence comes from Candidatus Micrarchaeaceae archaeon, assembly GCA_027310535.1. GTDB lineage: Archaea > Micrarchaeota > Micrarchaeia > Micrarchaeales > Micrarchaeaceae > A-MIC-10. Next base: position 9,931 of record DAIDAQ010000069.1, on the reverse strand, counting down.
TTGGCGGCGCATAACCCCCAAATAGGCCACCTACGCTATAATAACCTAAACATCCAATCCTTGGCATGGACATCAGTGATGTAAGAGGCCGCATCCCTTATGAGATTACCGAGTCGCTTACAGCGCGCGGGATAAGCTCTTTCACAGAACCACAGGAACTCGCGATAAAAAAGGGACTCTTTGACGGTAAAAACATCGTTGTTGCAGCGCCTACGGCAAGCGGGAAAACGCTCGTTGCTGAGATCGGGTGTGCAAATACGATAATTGGCAGGAGGAGGAAGGCGATCTATATTGCGCCAATGAGGGCGCTAGTGGCAGAGAAATATGCCGAGTTCACCGCTTCCTATCCGTTCATCAGAACTGCGATCTCGACAGGTGACCTTGATTCGGGCGACCAGTGGCTAAGCATTTACGAGATGGTCTTTGTATCAACGGAAAAGCTGGACAGCTTGATAAGGCACAACGCAGGGTGGGTCAACGAGGTGGGCTGTATGGTCTTTGACGAGATACACATGCTTGGGAACCAGTCGCGCGGGGCGACACTGGAGCTGCTCATCACCAAGCTGAAGGGCATAGCTGGAGCGCAGATGATAGCCTTGAGCGCCACGGTGGGGAACGCTGGCGAGATAGCAAGGTGGATGGACGCGGAGCTTGTGGAGAGCGACTACAGGCCGGTCAAGCTGAGGAAGGGTGTAGTTTACGGTAACAAGATGCATTACGACAGCGATGACGGCATGCAGGCAAAGAAGGCCCGCTGTCTCATCGAGCGGCTAGATTCGGAGAGCGGGCTCTCCGAGGTGTCGATAGTTGAGGACACCCTCAAAAGGGGCAAGCAGGCGCTGATCTTCTATTCTTCGAGGAAGAATGCAGAGGCAGGAGCGGTCAGGTTGGAGCCCTACACCTTGGGCGCGCTTGCGCCCGAGGAAAGGGATGGGCTCGCAAAGCTGTCTAGCAGCATCTTTGGCGTGCTCAACCCGCCGACAGAGCAGTGCAGGAAACTTTCGGATGCGATAAAGAGCGGCATAGCCTTCCACCATGCAGGTCTGATGAACCAGCAAAGGGCTCTTATAGAGAGCGCATTCAAAGGCAATCTCATAAAAGTTATCTGCTCAACCACAACCCTGGGGCTGGGGATAAATATCCCGGCGCACACGGTGCTCGTCAAGGACGTACACAGGTACGACGGTTACGGAAGCTCTGCAATAGGAGCAAACGAGGTGATACAGCTCTTCGGGAGGGCCGGAAGGCCAAAGTACGACAAGGAGGGGAGGGCGCTGCTCATCGCATCTTCAAAGGAGAGCATGGAACTGCTCTTCAAGAGGTATATCAGGGCAAAGCCAGAACCCATCGACTCGAGCATAGGGATAGCTCCTGTACTGCGCACGCACATCCTTGCATTCGTTGCAGAGGGGTTCCTGAACACAAAGCAGGCGATAGACGCATTCCTTGCAAGGACGTTCTATGGCTACCAGTACAGGAACATGTCAGATATAAAAGAGAGGGCAGGCTACATGCTTAAGGAGCTGGCCGAATGGAACTTCATATACGAAGAGAGCGGGGTGTTTCTTGGCACGAGGCTTGGGGAGAGGGTTAGCCAGCTCTATATCGACCCACTGTCTGCAAGGCAGATGATCCTCTCGTTAAATGAGGGGAGAGATCTATTGGGCAATCTCTTCATGCTCTGCAACACGCTTGAAATGAGACCATACCTGAAGGTGAGTGAAGAAGCCGCCGCAGGCTACGCACTTATGGGCAGAAGGGCAGGCATGCCCCCAAGCTGCGGGGCAGAGCCTTATGACACTTACGACCCTGAGGGTGCGTACAGCACGGCGATGATGCTGCGCGACTGGATGGAGGAAGTAAGGGAGGACAAGCTCACCAGCAAATATTCCACGACCCCGGGCTTCATCTACAACAAGCTGAGTAACGCGGAGTGGATGGCCTATTCTGCGATAGAGCTGGCAAAGATACTTCACACCAGCACCCATGACCTAATAAACATGAACGCGAGGCTGAAGTACGGGATAAAGGAGGAGCTGCTTGACCTTGTAAGGCTACGCGGGATAGGAAGGGTGAGGGCGAGGCAGCTTTACAATAGGGGAATAAAAACAGCAAAGGATATAAAGGAGAGGAAAGATACTGTAATCGCGGCACTTGGGAAAGAGGTAGCCATGTCGGTTTTTGAGCAGCTTGTGTGATTGTTTGTACATTCCTGAAGCGACGGTTAGGAAGATGCTGAAGAATGCTGGTGCAGAGAGGGTAAGCACCCAGGCGGTGAAAGAGCTGAAGAGGCACCTTGATAGGAGCGCATTCGAGATTGCGGACAAGGCTGTCAAGCTCGCGAAACACGCAAAAAGAAAGACAGTGGAGGCGGCAGACGTGAAGCTCGCAATCGTATGAACGCGTGGCAGACAGATGTATCACTGCAGTAGTGTTAAAATGCAGACAATCAGCGGCGGCGAAAATGTGACAGTCGTGCAGGACGTCTTCGGCGCACAGTCTCTTGGCAGTGAGGTCAAAAAGGCGGTGCTTATGCATCACGGCAACCCGATCAGGCTTGAGAGGGTGGGCGGTGCAGGGGGATTTGCTGCAGAGAGCGCAAAAATCTCAAACGGGGTTTCCATGGACCCGACTGCGATCGTGCTTGAAGGCGCAAGTGTGAAGAGCGGTGCAAGGCTCGGGTACATGGTCGAGGTTGGCAACGGGAGCGCAATAGGGGAAAGATCGCACCTTTACCCTTACGTCAAGCTCGGGAGCGCCTGTGTGGTAGGAAAAGAGTGCAGCATCTTTCATAGCGCGAGGGCGGCGAGCGGCTCTGCCATCGGAGACAAGACAAACATCTCGTTAAACACCAGCATTGGCAATAATGCAAAGATAGGCAGATGGTGCAGGGTGGGGGCGATGGCCGAGATAAAGGATGGGGCTGAGATTGGGTCGCGCTCAACCATCGGGAACAGCGCAGTAGTCGGAAGTTACGCCAGGATAGGGAATGGCGTCAGGCTTGACACAGGAGCAATGGTGGGAGCCTCTAGCGTGATAAAGGACGGCTGCGAGATAGGGCTCCATTCAGAGATAGGCAGCAGGGTGAGCATGGGGGTCAAATGCAGGGTGGGCGACGAGTGCAGGATTGGGATTGACGGCGGCCCTGCTAGGACGCTTCTGGGTGGCAATGTGGTCATAGGCTCTTTCTCGATTGTCAAGAGCGGAGCCAAGATACCAAACAGGAAAGTAATAGAGGAGCATGCCTCTCTCTGATCATCAATGCCTGCTCCTCCCTATCGGCTGGCTCTGCGGCTGCACATTGAAGCGCTGGGGCTGCGGCGCAAAGCTCTGCGGTTCAGGCCTTCTCAAAAACCCTCCATTCTGCTGCACTGATGGGCTGCCCCTTATCCTCTGCGAAGGCTGCGCCTGAGGCACGTAGCTCCTTACCGCGCTTCCGTTCCCCCCCTCCCTGCGGATGTTGAACTGGCCGGCCGAGCCCCTTTGGCGCACAGGCGCTACATTCGGATTGCCACCGCCGCCTCCACGGGTGTCCCCGATATTCCTTGGTCTGGCGTCAGTTAATGGGGCAACGCTCCCATAGTAATCGCGAGGCGTGATGTTGAAGCGCCTGCCATTGTTCAGCTGGAAGTCACCCCAGTGCCCATAGTATTCCTCCCTGTGACTATAGATGTAGTTTGCTGGCGACCAGCCGTACCCGAACCTCCCCCATGTGAACCCGAAGCCGAGCCCAAAGAACTCGTTCGCGAGCCAGAAGTTTACGAATGCAGGCGTGGCATAGAGCGTGTAGACGGTTCCATAGGGGGCGAATACCTGATAGGTGTTCGGCACGACCTCGTTTACATACACCCTAGCCGGTGCTGGCGCTTGGACAGCATCAGCTGCCTTTCCGCTGCCGCTCTGTGCAAGGCTGTCGACGATGTTTTGCAAGTCGTTTACCTTTGACTTGAGCATCATAATCTCTTTTTGGGGGTTTATACCGGTTTGCACCTTTTTCTGGTGCTCCTTCGCCTTCATTGGCTTCTTCTGCACAGCCGCTATATCACTCCTTCCGTCAGGCAAACCCACATTGCCGGTTGCAGTTTGGTTACCATAGTTATGCATGTAAAGATAGGTTCCACCTGCGATCGCGGCTGCCACTCCAACCCCGTAGATTATGTTTTTTATCTTTGCCATTCCAACCCCGTAGATTATGTTTTTTCTCTTTGCCATTTTTCCACCTATTCCTCCTTTTTAAACGCATTTTATGATATTTATAGGTTAGGGAGGGGTTTGACAGATGTCAAACATGCTTCGCCTACAGAAAGCCTGCGCACGAGAGAGCAAAAGCAGCGCCCATTGCAAAGCAAGGTGTTACCCGAGTCAGAGTCCCGGACCCAAAAAGGCGTTTTGCGCCACAATTGCCCAATCCACTTCACTCACCGGGCGCGAAGGCGCCCGCGCATGCGTTTCTATGTCAGCGCGCAATTGCCAGCTTCCTCAACCCCCCAACGGTGCCGAAGTCAAGCGTGGAGCCGTAGCCGACAGCAACGGCCCTCATCTCGTCCACGTCGATCTGCTTAAAAACCGGGGCAAGGAGGGCGCTCTTCGGCTCGATGTTTACCGCTGTCCCGCTGGAGAAGTAGCTCGCAGAGGGCATCACGAGGAGCTTGCTTCCTTTGTAGCTGCCGAACAGGAAGCATTTGAGCCTCTCGAGCCTACCAGTATCATCATAGACACCTATTGCAGGGTGCTCATGCCCCATGACTAAGAACCCTTTAGAAGACGGAAGCTCCTCCCCATGGAAGAAATCAAAATCCCCTATTTTTGTCTCTTGCCTGTAAACCTCAAGACCAAGCGGCCCTTTATAACGCTCGACAAAGTTGTCATGGTTGCCTTTTATCAGCACGAGCTTTGCCCCAATACCCCTGACGTGGTTTGCAAAGTCGTAAAGCTCGTTGAATTCCGCAGTTTCAACGGTTGTGAACGCATTTTTTATGTCCCCATCCACGATTATCGTCGATACATCCCTTCCACTGCACGCCCTACCTATTGACAGCAGCATGGACTTCAGGTTAACTTGCGGCAAGAGTACTCCCTGTTTTGCCATTATTCCCTCGTAACCAAGATGCAGGTCTGCCAAAACAAGGGATTTGATCGGCTTTATATAGGCAATTGGTTCGCCTTCGATCAATTCAACCTCATTAGTAAGCAACATATTATCAGCTTATCTGCTTCATGACTGACTTGTGAAGCCTCTGCAGGTACATGTGCCTGCTCTTCATCATTACCACATCAGCATGACCGAACGCTATCATCTTGTGTGAAAATGGAGATGGCACGTCAGTATTTATGAGTAGGTAGTCAATCTCTTTCCTTCTCATCTTCGAGAGTACATCCTGCGCCCTTGGCAGGTCCATCAGGTCGTTGAGGATCTCCCTGTAGGTTTCCTTCAGTATCGGAAAGTTTTGGTCCATCTCCTCTACAGCCTTGAGCAGTATCTGGGAGTTGAGCTGCTGCTTGCCGACGCTCTTCTTGTAACCCTTGTAATTCCGCAGTATCATGAAGCCCCTTGCGGCTACGTGCCTGAACCTGCGTTTCATCATCTCTGTCTTCCTGATGTTCTGCTTCAGCATGTTTGTGATGTTTGCAGATGCCAGGTCATTCACAGCAGAGACTAACTGCTGCCTTGTAAATACTTTCCCACCTATGTCAAACACAAAGCCGTTGTCGCTCACCATCATACCTACATCGATGTCCAGCATCTCTCCTATCTCGATGGCAAAGGCACGCGAAAGGGTATCATTTACCCTCCTCCCGTAGAGGGCATGGAATACTATCAAGGTGGTGCCCTTTTCAAAATCGTGCGTCTGCTCAACCAGGATGAACCTGTCGTTTGGAACGACCTTCGCATACGCAAGCTGCTCATTGAAGTAATCCAGTATTGCCACCCTAGCATTCGGATCAATCGGCATACCGGAGAGCAGCGCGTCAACCTCTGCTTCCTTTCCTTTTCCCTTCTTTGAAAGCGCTGACGCAAACCTATCCCTGAACTTACCTATTTCAATGGCGAGTTCATAGCTTAGCGGCAGTTGCTCTGAGTACCATGGTGGGATTGTAGGTTCAGTTGCATGAGCTTCGCTCACATGGCACTTCATACCCTTAGCATATTCAAACTTATAGAGTTTGCCGCCCAAGGTAAAGATATCGCCAGGCTTCAGCCTGATGAGGAACTCCTCCTCTATGTTGCCAACCCATTTCTTGCCTGAAAAGACGGCAACAGCTACCTCGTCAGGTATTGTACCAAGGTTGAGCATGTAGATCACCTGCGCAAGCGCGCCGCGCTTGCCGAACATCTTCTCCTTTTCGTCATACCAGATCTTACCGTATACCCTCCTGCTCTCGAGGCCTACGTAGTTGCCAGCGAGGTATTCAATCAGTGCGTTGAAGTCGTGCCTGTCCAGAGTTGAATAGGGGTATGCCCGCCTCACTAGGTTGTATGCGTCGTCGACATTCCACTTCTGGCTCAGTGACATACCTATTATATGCTGTGCGAGAACGTCAAGCGCGTTCCTAGGGACAGAGAAGGAATCAAGGTGCCTTTTCTTCGCTGCATCGAGCATCACTGAACATTCTACAAGGTCATCCCTGTCCAGCCCAACAACAAGCCCCTTTGCAAGCTCCTTGTATGAGTGCCCAGCCCTGCCTATCCGCTGCAGGGCGCGCGTCACGCTCTTTGGTGAGCCGAGCTGTATCACCTCATCGATTGTTCCTATGTCAACCCCCAACTCTAGACTTGTAGACGTAACGGCGCACTTGAGCGACCCCTTCTTCAGCAACTCCTCAACCTCCATCCTCGACTCCCTGGAGAGCGAGCTGTGGTGCGCCGCTATCTCTTCGCCGTACTTGAAACGCTTCTTCAGGTTGAAGATTACGCGCTCTGTCCCGCTCCTGGTATTTGTAAAGATCAGCGTCGTGCGGTTTTTCTGTATTGCGCCATCGAGGACCTTGTAGAGCGAATCCTCTATTGCTTCGTTTTCAGTGTAAATCAGGTCTTTTACAGGACTAATAGTCTGAGCCACAAACCCCTTTTGCCATGATGCATCAACTATCTTGCAGCCATTCTCTTTCCCATTACGGTTGCCGACCAGGAACCTTGCTGCCTCGTCAAGCGGGGAGAGCGTCGCTCCGAGCCCTATCCTGGTAACGTTATTGCTTACCATTTCACAGAGCCGCTCAACGCTGAGCGAGAGGTGAACGCCACGCTTGTTGCCTGCGAGCTCGTGCAGTTCGTCTATTATTATGAACTCAAGTCCCTTGAGATGCTCGGCGAACTTCTTTGAGTTTATCATTATGGCAAGGCTTTCCGGTGTAGTGACAAGTATGTTAGGTGGGTGGAGGAGCTGCTTTCTTCTCTCCTGTTGGGTTGTATCCCCAGTTCTCACACCTATGCTTACCTTCTGGATGTTTCTCTTTATTACATCGATTCCGAGCTCCTTCACTATTGCGTCATATACCTCATTTAATGGCCTTGTTAGGTTACGGTATATGTCGTTGTTGAGCGATCTGAGTGGTGAGATATATATGCAGTATACCTTTCCCTCCAGCTTCCCCTCCAAAGAGTAGTCGAAGAGCCTGCTTATTATAGAGAGGAAGCCTGACATTGTCTTCCCTGAACCTGTTGGCGCGGTTATGAGCGTATCCTGACGGCTGCTTATTAGCTTGAACGCAAATCTCTGTGGGGGGGTAAGCTCCCTGAAGTTGGTTGTGAACCATCCCCTGACGTACCTGTTCAGGACATTAAGGCTCTCCTGATCGCTGAAAGGCTTCTCTAGATGCTCTATCATTCTACCAACTTACAGGATGGGTAGCTAAAGAATAAATACTTGGGGCAAGGTCACTTCATGGATTCGTATATCTCCACGAAACCGCGGAGCATTACAAAGGCGAAGAGGGAGTATACCAACACAGCCCCGTAGATTGCAGGATAGGAGCCGACATACATCACTATCAGGTAGCCGAATGCCGCGACCTTCAGCAGGTTGATCAGCGCCCTGCTCGCATTCGACGAGTAAACAGCCCTCGCGAGTCTCGTCCGCATGCGCGACGACGTGCCCCTGACACCCATCAGAGCATCGGCTATCGAGTGCACAAACACAACGGCAAGCACGATGAATAGCGGGACTATCCCAACCAGTGCGAAGACTATCCACATCGCATACTCAACGAACCTGTCCCCCGCAATGTCCATCCTGGGGCCGAACGGCGCCCTGGCCGCTGAGGCCCGCTTGTATTTAGCGGCCTTGCTGGCAGCTATTCTGTCCTTGAGGAGCGCCGCCCTCGCATAGACCGCAACAGAGAGCCTGTACCCGCTCGCCTGCCAAGCAGCCAGGAAACCGTCCACCGCATCGAGCGCAACAGCCACTACGAACAGAAGGAGCGCTATCCAGGCATTGTACCTTGCCAGGACCATGTAGGCAACTGCAGCGACCAGGAGCATGCGCAGTATCGTCGCTGCGTCAGCTGCCCTCATCCAACTACCATCAGACAAGGGATGGAGCAAGGGCGGAATTGAACAATCCAAGCCCATATGCCGCGAAGACAACCGCAAAGACTATTGCGATGATAACGATATAGCTGACCAGCAGCACCGCGAGCGAGCGCAGCCTTGACGTTCCCTGCTGGACAGAGAGGGCTATTATCAGCACAATTATAGACCATATGCCGAGCAGGACCTCAAAGAATATCCCTGCAACAGGCAATGCGCTGAGCCACCAGAAGAGCGCGAGCGGGGTCTCAGCAGCGGCAACCGCGGCGAATGTCTTCTGCCAGTTCCCCTTCCATGCCTTGAGGAAGATCCTCCCCACCAGCTGCAGCAAGGCAGAGGTCACGAAGAAGAACGCTGGCGTGAGGACCAAAAGCACAACTGCCTCAAGCACCATCGAGCGCCCGATGCCGCCGCCAAGCGAGACCGAGCCAAATGCCGCGGTGCCTATGTTAAGCAGAGAGAAAATGCCCAGCAGCGCGAGCGTGATTACAGTACCTACTATGGCAGACGTGTAATAGAACTTGAGCGACTTCTTTACGCTGTAGTTGCCCTTCGCGTCAGCAGAAGGGTGGAAAAGCAAATCAGCCGCCTTCCTGATTCTATCGGTGAATCCCATTTTACCACGCCTGATAATCAAATAGAAGGTTTATAAGCTTATGTACAGACCCGGCCGGGAAGGTTGTTGGAAGCGCTGCAGCAGCCTCACATGTACTTCGTCAGATCGAACTGCCTCTCAGGCAGGCGGTTCTCGGGTGCGAAGAGGTTGGTGATCTCCTCTTTTATGAGGGCGAGCCTCTGCCTTATGTAGGACTCGAGGTCGTACCTTTCCGCAAGGCCTATAGCAGTGTCGAGGTACTTCACTATGCCCCCCCTGTGGATCGTAAGCACGAGCTTGCCGCCGCACCGCCTGCATTTCCCAGTTATCGGAACGCGGCTGTACTTAGCGTTGCACTCTATGCAGCGGAAGGTCTGCCTTGAGAAGGAGTGCAGATTGCCTATCAGGTCAGGGATGAAGTGGCTGAGAATCAGCTTCCTCGCCGTGTCGGCCTTGTCTACCGGACCGAGCCTGTCCATCAGCTTGAACTGCACCTCTATCTTCTCTGCCATTGTCTTCAGCTTGACGTAGGTGCATTGCGAAGGCGATGATGCGACGGCGCCAGGACCGGACGGATGGGTGAACATTATGTCCCTGTATATCTCACGCCTGTTCAGCCTTGAGCCGACGCGCTCTACCTGGACATCACACGGCGCACACGCTGTGAAGGTCCTGTCATAAAACTCCCTCCCGAGCGAGCTGACAACCTCCATCTCCCAGACCTCGTCGTCCACCACCTCAGGCAGAAGGTTTGTCGAGATGATCAGGGGGGTGTCCATCGTACCCCCGATTGTCGTCGGGAGGTACCT
>DAIDAQ010000016.1 GCA_027310535.1 Candidatus Micrarchaeaceae archaeon | reverse complement strand
ACACTGCCTCGTAGCTCTTGGAGTAGCGATCCGCAAACTCCTTCACTGTCCTGTCGAGCAGCAGGCGCTGCCTGTTCTTCTCCGCATTGAAGTTCGCAACCTCCTCCATTATCCCCTTTGCGACCTTCACCTTGCTGTTTAGCGTTTCATTCGACTTCGCGAGCGTCGTTCCCTGCAGCTTCAGCTGCCTGATAAGCTCGTCGCTCTCCTTTGAGACCTCCTTCCTCGCGCCCTTTATGTGTAGGTCGAACTCCTTCCATGCTGCCTGTATCCCGGACATCGCCCCTGCCTTTATTTCATTGAGCTGCCGCTGGTATTCCCTCGCCTGCTTCAACAGGTCCTGCTCGCTCCTTATCGTGCTCGGCAGGCCGCCGAGGTCCTGCGTGTCGAGGAACTTGATCTTCTCCATGAGCCCCGCGACCTTCGCGTTGATTGAGTCGTATGTGCCCTCGAGCAGCTGCCTAATCTTCTCCGCAGCCGCATTCTCCTTGTTTATCTGCTGATAAATCCTGTTGATTTCCGTGAGCTTCTGCTGTAGATCAGGTAGCCTCTCAGCGTATGTCTTGTTTGCCGTGAGCACCGCAGACTTCAGGTCGGAAACAACGTCGGATAGCCTCTTCAGCTCGACCAGCTTTGTCTCAAGCTCGGTGCTTAGTATCTCCTGCTGCACAGAGACCCTCTTCGTAACTTCCCTCTCCCGCGTCTCCGCGGTAACAGGGGCGACGTACATCTTTCCGAGCTCGTACGATATCTTTACGAGCTCGCCCTTCTCCAGTATCTTTACCCAATTCTCTACGACTGCAGGGCTGACGCCTATCCCATTAGATATTGCATTGATATCAGACTTGCCCTTTGCCTTTATCAGATCAAGGAGGGCATCTATGCTTGTTTTAACCTGGTCTTCAGGCGTTGGCATTCTATCGCTCTACTATCATTATGAATAGCTATAAAGCTTTTGCATTCGATGAAAAGAAGAGAGTAAAATGTATACACAAAGGGGATCAGCCAGTCATCCCCAATATTGATCCAACTTTTTCTCACTCCAATAAGTTTTCAAAATAAAATATTGACAGAAACCCCTATTGCTAAGAGACTTGGTTAAGCTGTCAGAAACGATGCAGGTACTTTATCCTCTTTGCCAACCGTTCAAGCTTTACCATATCTGCCTTCGGCCCAGAGAGCGTGCTGACATAGCCCGGGTACCTGCCGAAGTTGACGCTCCCCTTTGCTGTGACTGCCTTGTACTTGTCTTGAAGACCGACTGCGGGGTAGAGCTTCACATGGAGGTGGTTTATGCCAGTGCCCTCCATAACGATGTGGACTCGCTTGACTTTAAGCCTTTTCTCGAGCAGCAGCGCAACCCTCTTCACAGTGGTTATCAGGGTCCTGAGCTCGCCGTCAGGCAGGTCGAAGACATACCCGGTTGAGTGCCTCTTTGATATGATTACAGTCTGCCCCCTTATGTTTGGGTATATGTCGAGTATTGCGATGAAGTTTCTGTCCTCGTATATCTTGAAGCTCGGAAGCTCCCCTGATACTATCCTGCAGAATGTATCCACACCCTCGCCTCCTCGGGCCCATCTGCCCTAGTATCTCCTGTACTGCTCCCTTTTGCCTTTGCATCCAAACAACCACACAGAGAATAATGACATTAAGTATTTAAAGGCTAATTGTGCAGTGCTTGTCATGGGAAAGGACAAGGCGTTTGGGTACGAGCTCCTTCTGGACTGCTACGACTGCAAGCCTGGCACCTGCGGAAACATAGCGCACTGCTACAGCTACCTTGACAAACTGGTCTCGTTCATAGGCATGAAGAAGCAGGAACCACCATCCATATTCAGGACAGACAGGAAGGAGTTCCCGGGAAAGGCAGGCCTGAGCGGATGGGTGCCACTGGCAGACTCATCTATTGTCATACACACGCTCTCAAAGACCGGTTTCATCAGCATCGATGTATACAGCTGCAAGGAGTATGATCCGGTTTCAGTGGCCAGGTTCACCAAAATGTATTTCTCGCCAAAGAGGATGGAAAAGAGGTACATTCTGCGCGGCAGGCACTACTATGACAAGCAAGGCAGCAGGTCAAGAAAAGTCAATAGGAACAGGTAAGCTCCTAACGCCCGATGCCGCATAGCGGCCTGGATGCCAAAGAGGGCCGCAGCTGTGGGACAGTTTTGGCTTCTTCATACGTTCGATCCTTTTACTGTGGTAAGTCCTGAAGGCATTGCCTCCCCGGCCGATGGGTCGAGTTCTGTTGCGGCATACCCTGACTGCTGCTCGCGCTTTCTCTCGCAGCATACCCGGCCCGACGCTGTTTTTACTTTTTGCAGGATGCATTATTTACGCGTATATCTGATCCCTTGCAAAAACTTTGGAACTGTCTGCCAGCTGGCCTTCTGCCATTTGCCACAGCAGGTATCACGCTATAGGAAGACGAGGGTGAAAGGAACTGCAAAGAGCAAACCCAAAAATACGGCTTTATCCAATAACTACTGAAAGGTGGCAGTAGTTAACACTAATCTTGTGGTATCTGTGAATCACGTCAAAAATGTATTGTAAACCACTGCCTTCAGGAGCAATTCTTTCTCCTTCATTTCATCGGTTCTCGAGAATGTGTACTCG
>DAIDAQ010000014.1 GCA_027310535.1 Candidatus Micrarchaeaceae archaeon | reverse complement strand
GCCGACCTTTTGGGGTGGTTCCATGTTTTGTTGTTTGTTGCTTTCCATGATATCCACACTGTTATTGCTGGTTTTCAGATATTTATACATGACTTTTGGCTATTGTGATTGATGTATAACACCCGGAAGCTCCCTGGCGGCTGCAGCACTGGAGCCTGCCGTAGTGCGGTATATGTTGTCTTTGGGCGGTGCAGACTATACAACCAGACTCCTTGGTGGCAGCCAGTGGGAGCGTGGCAGACATTTTTGGAAGAATGCGGCAAGCAAGCACAAGGTTTATATCCCTTTGAATGAGAATAAGGAAGAGATAAATTCAGTGATAGTGTGAGTTTTAACCCTGTTGATAGCTTCAAGGCCTTTGCAGGCAACTCGAGGCACGTACTCAACATCAGCTACAAGCCTACAACAGATGAGTTCAGGAAGAGCGCGAAGATGATTATTATCAGCATCCTAATAATAGGCATTGCAGGTTTCTTGATAGGCGTCGTCGTTTCCCTTATCTTAACCGGTACGGTGCCCATAGCGGCCGTGTAAGCATAAGGAGGGTTTTGATTGTGGAACCGGCAGGGTTTGTTCAAAAAAGCAGCTTTAAAAAACCGCGATGCAATTCGGTCCGGTCTATGGTAGGTCGTAGCAGGCCTGATGCAATGCAAATTAGACTCGACTTCACAAAGAGCGCACAGGAGAACGCAGAGGATTACTACGAGAAGGCAAAGAAGCTTGAGCTGAAGGCAAAAGGTGCTGAGAAGGCGGTGCTTGAGCTGCAGTGTGAGCTCGAAAAGCTAGAAGGGCAGGAAGCCGACAAGAAAGCCAGGTTAAAAGTAAGGGAGAAAAAGTGGTACGAAAGCTTCCACTGGTTCTTCACGGGTGGCAACAGGCTTGCAATAGGTGGTAGGGACGCTCGCCAGAATGAGCTGATAAACTCGAGGTATTTCACTGATGGCGACCTTTTTTTCCATGCCGACATCTTTGGAGCATCCGCGACCGTCTTGAAGGATGGCATGAGAGCCAGCGATGGTGAGAAAAAGGAGGTTGCGCAGTTCGCTGCATCATATTCGAGCGCCTGGAAGGAAGGGCTGCACAACGTCGATGTCTATTCCCTGAGGAGGGAACAGGTCAGCAAGTCGAAGAGCAAAGGATCTCTTGGCACAGGTAGCTTCCTGCTCTCCGGAGAGCGCGAATGGTTCAGGGGTACAAAACTTGGCCTTGCTATGTTTGCAGGAGATGGCACCCTGAATGTTGTGCCTGAGATCATGCTCAAGGGCGCCGTCGCGCTGAAAGGCGTCGCCGTGCTGCAGGGAAAGGAGAAAAAGTCTGATGCAGCAAAGAGGGTTGCAAGGATTGTAGGCTATGATAACCTTGATGATATAATGCAGCAGTTGCCGGCAGGCGAGTTCGAGGTCAGGCGCACACAAACGGCAAGCGATAAATAGCTGCCCGGTTCTATATTTGCAGGGGCCCTTGGCTCAGCAGTAGAGCGCCCGCTTTGCAAGCGGGAGGTCGCGGGTTCAAATCCCGCAGGGTCCAAATTTTTGTCAAGCTGGCAGCTGGTTCTACCTAACAGGCCTCGTTCGGCTGTTGATGAGGTTTGATATAGGTTTCGCGGCGCCAGTGAAAGGCAAGAGACCAAGGAAGAGGAAAGGAAGTTACTGCGCTGCGTGTATAATGAAGAACGTAAGGGATTGTACTGGTAAACACAGCCAATCGTATCCCGCTATGTGAATGGCAAGGAGCAGGTGTGACTGCTTTTCAACTGGAGTAGATGCAGCAGAAGCCTCAGCCCACTGTCAGGTTTGCCCCTTGCCATCTTCGCGCTTCTTTACAGAGACCTTGACGGTCTCGCCCCAGATGTCAAGGTCCCTGACAACAGAACCCACCTCCAGAGTGTCCGCCAGCTCAGCGGCGTTGACGTCCTTTGCTATCTTCTTCGCGTTCGCCCTGATCGTGCCAGCGAACGCGCCAACCGCCAAATAGCCTAGGCCGATCCTATCCCTCTTCTTTAGCTTCAGCTCTTTTCTTATAAGCTGGACTTCATGCTCGAACTCCCTTACCCTTGCCTCATCCTTCAGTTCATTTGTTATGTTGGTGTCTATGTGCACCCTTCCGTGCCTGAACTGCACCACACCCCCGCCCTCCGCCCTTTCTACTGTGATAAAGTGCCCCTCCCTTATCTCGACAGGCCCCTTTGAGGTCTCCAGCTCGTATTTGCCAGATTTTGCGATCGAGTCAAGCAGGAGATCCGCATCAGCGCCCCTAAGCGCATCTGACACTGCCTGCGCCTTCTCCTTGAAGTCAGGGCCTATTATGGCAAACACTGGCTTTACCTCGTGTCTGCCTGCTATGGCCTTCTTCAGGATGAGATGTTTGACATTGGTGTATTCTTCTATGAGCGTAGCGAGCCTCTCAATTGACGAGTAGGCGGGATCATCTGTCGCCTCCACGGTAGCGGTGCTTATCGGCCACCTGAGCGAGATGCCGTTCTTCTCGCGGCTGTTGAGTATTGCGGTTATCACGTCCTGGGCAACGCACATTGCGCCTTCGAGTCCCTTGTCAACCAATGCGGCCCGCGGCTTCGGCCAGCCCTCCAGGAATACGCTCTCGCCCCTCCTCGTGTAGTGCTCAAGGAAGATGGCCTCTGCAGTGAAAGGCACCATCGGGGCGATGAGGAGCACGGTATTGAAGAGCAGGTAGTTGACCACGCCGACGGTCCTCCTGGCATCAGCTTTCTTCCTATAAAGTATCTTCTTCTTTGCTATCTTCAGATAGAACCTGCTGAAGTCGAGCGTTATGAAGTCCCTGACTGCGGCAACAGCCTTGTACATCTGGTAGCTGTCCATGAACCCTGTCACTTCGCCTATCAGGGTGTTTAACCTTGAGATTATCCATGCATCCTCGATATCAAGCTTAGCTCGCCTCGGCGCCGCCTCCATCATGGGCCTGTACCCTGCAGCGCCAGAATACTCGCCCAGCATGTTAGAGAGATTGTGTATAAGTATCAGTGCCTTTGCGACCTCCTTCAGGTTGTCAAGGCTCAGAGGGAAGTCTGACTCCGGCGGGTGTGCAAGGCAGTGCATCCTGAAAGAATCCGCGCTTGCAGCGTTTATTATTTCTGAGAGCGGTATGAAGTTGCTGAGACTCTTGTGCATTGGCCTTCCCTTCTCGTCCATCATCATCCTGTGTGTGAATACGTTTATGAACGGCCTCTTCCCGTACACGAGCACCCCTGCTTTAAGCATATAGGAGAACCACCCGCGCAGCTGCTCAGCCGCCTCTGCTATGTAGTCCACAGGAAAGTACCTCTCGAACTCGCTGTCGGTAAGGCTGAGGCGGAATGCGACGCTCGAATCAAACCACACGTCAAGAACATCCCTTATTCGCTCCGAAGGCGCCCCACACTTCCGGCATTTTATTGTAATCCTGTCTATGAATGGCCTGTGCAGGTCGGTCAGGCCTTCTGCGGCTCTGCTGTCCACCGCGCAGCCCTTCAGCTCTTCCAGCGAGCCTATTGCGATGGTTTCGCCACACCCGGCGCACCTCCACAGCGGGATGGGTATGCCCCAGTAGCGCTGCCTCGATACGCACCAATCCGGCGAGTTTGCAAGCACGTCCTCATGCCAGCGGCGCGCTTCAGCCGGATACCATAAAACCCTGCCGTTCTCTCTGAGCAGCCTTTTCTTCGCCTTCTGTATGTTTATGAACCACTGGTCGGTTGCGATCTGCACTGTCTTGCTGTGGCACCTCCAACAGTGTGGGTAGCTGTGCGTTATCTTGCCCGATCCCGCAAGCGCGCCATTGGCTTCCAGCGCCTCAAGCACTTTGGTGTTCGCCTCATCAGGGACCCTGAGGCCTGCAAACGCCCCTGCATCGCCGGTGTACTTCGCCTGCAGGTTGACAGGGGAAAAGACCGGCAGTCCGTTTGCTGTGCCTATTGTGTAATCCTCAAGCCCGTGCCCTGGTGCGATATGCACCAGTCCCGTACCTTCAGATACAGTAACCATCTCCTCAGAGAACACTATTCTGTGGAACTTGTTGAATTCCATCTGCTTGGGTATCTCGGCGGCGAGTGGGCTGGTATAATATATCCCTTCGAGCTCGCTGCCGTAGAACTCCGAAATCACGACCGCGCTCTCGCCGAGCGCCTCTACAACCCTCTGCATCGTTGCCTTGGCAAGTATCACATTCCTTCCAGATAGCTGTGCCTTGATATAGAGCTCCTTCGGGCTTGCCATGACAGCCATGTTCGCCGGTATGGTCCATGGGGTGGTGGTCCAAATCAGCAGATAAGTGTTGTCGTCGGCGATGCCGCTGCCTTTAGGCTTCGACCTCTTATTGTCCACCTTGAACAGCACGAACAGCGATGGATCGGTGTCCTCCTGGTATTCGACCTCAAGACTCCCCTGCGCGACGACAGTCTCGCAGTGCGGACAGTACATCAGAGTCCTCTTGCCCTCGTAGACGTAGCCCTTTTCGTATATGGACTTGAACATGCCCCACGCGCCCTCGATGTAAGTGCTGTCAGCCGGGTTGTACGGGTTCGAGAAATCCAGCGACATGCCAAACCTTTCATAGTCCCTGTCCATCCTGCCTATATATGACATGACAAACTCCTTGCACTGCCTCGTGAACTCCTCAAGCCCTATCGCCTCTATGCCCTTCTTAGATTTTATTCCCAGTTTGGCCTCCACCTTGTTCTCTATGGGCAGGCCGTGTACATCGTAGCCAGACCTGTCGTAGACATTGAAGCCGCGCATGCGCTTGTAGCGGAGCACTATGTCCTTGTTGGACTTGACCCACATCTGCCCTGGGTGCAGGTCCCCTGTAACAAATGGTGGGCCGTCCAGAAAGTAGAATTTCTTACCACCTTTGTTCTTTTCCCTGACCTTTTCGTTAATCCTGTTCTTCTTCCAATACCCGAGTATCTTCTCCTCGCTCTCATTGAGGTTTACCATTGCTGCACCAGTAACAAAGCGGCCTATAAAGAATTAGCCAGATGGATTAAAATAAGTTTTGTACATCTTGCCAGCTTTGTTTCTTATAGCATTCCAATGAAGTTCAGCAACTTCCGCTAATTCTTTTTTTGTGCAAAAGTTGTTAAGCTAAGTTTTATAAATTAGGTTATTTAATCTATCCCAGAGAAGAGAGGATGGGTAGGCATGCAGGGCTTGATATATCAGGTCCAGAACGGGGGCAGCTGGCTCGTTCGATAGGAGAAACCGGCAACAAACGAGAATATAGGGCAGTACAGGGTCTATTATTCAGGGCAGAAGGAGATCTACCGATGAGACCGCAGAGAAAGTAGGTGCCACGACGAAACTGCTTTAGTGGTTTGGATGGTTCAAGTTAGCTAGCGAAGCGGACGGCATCCAGGCCGTAGCAGAATTGAACCCCTCAGCGCTGTTCAGGAACAGGTACGTCTTCTCTTGGAATTTTCATCGATAGCGAGAGCTTTCAATTGACCTCTGCACACGGTGCCGGCAACTTGTTTATCACCTTGAGTGGTGCCCGAAGTACCGTTACAATATACTGAGGCAGGATAAGTATAAAAACTTTCTTGCCACGATCCTGTAAAGGGAAACGGAGAAGATGCGGTGCAAAATCGACAGCATTGGTATACTGGATGACCATGTGCACATGGTTATCGTCGCACGACCGAGTATCTCCATGAGCAACATCTTTCACCAACTGAAAGGTGCCAGTTCCTAGGAACTGTCCAGATTTGAACCGAAGTTTCGACTGCGATATCCGAAGGGGAGTTTCTGGAGTCCAGGGGAATTCTATAGGAGCACCGGCGATGTTGATCTTGAGAAGACGAAGAAATATGTGCGTAAGCAGGACCAGAGGCAGAGGACTCTTGCAATATAATGTGCCCGGCTGGCGCGGACGTCCCTAGAAACCCCACCCTTTAGGGTTTGGGGAGGGACGTCAGAGCTGTATGGGGTTTATAAGTGGCGGAGCCCCTTATTATCACACAGCTTATCATCATAGTATGGCGTACCCTCACACCCTCTTTGTCGCCATTGCGCTTATGCTCCTTATGATCACGTTCTCCAGGATTGGCACCACGCTCTCCATATTCTCTATGTGATAAAAGGTGCTTCCTGAGAAGGTGTTTATTATGGTCTCATGGTTTTTCACGAATTCCTGCGCCTGGGAGACAAAGAGGGTGAACTCCTTGACCTTTTGGTTCCTTACCATGGTGACCAATGCGTCCTTTGTCTTCTGGTTGTCATCCGGCATTCCGTCTGTTATCAGCATGACCACGGGTTCCTCCCCCCCCTTGTCGCGTCGTATCATCGCATTAAGGTGCAGCAGCGCAGCGTGCGTCGGTGTGCCTCCTGAGCTGTTCAGCAGCATGAGCTGTCTTCTGTCTGCCTCAAAAACATGCGCGCCATCTTCTGCCCCGTAAAACCCGAAGATTCTCATCTTTACAAGTGGAGAGCCCCGCACGCTGTCATATATACTCGCTATCGTCCTTTTAGCTATATCCAGCTTGCCGTTCTTAGCCATCGAGGACGAAGTATCGAGCATTATCATGAACTCAACGCCGCTTGGTGGTGCCCTCCTCAGATATGCGCGCTCAAGATAGTGTGGATCATGGGTGATCGAATAGCTGAACATGCCTTTCAGGTTTATCCTAGGCCCGTCGCTCGATTCCTCAAGCCTGTCGAGCTGGCTGCCTCTCCTTATCTTCTCCATATATGTCTTTATCCTATGGTTTGGGATTATCGGGGGGCCTGAATAACCCAGCTCACCTGCAGTATAGTCTGTCTTGACCTTTTCTACGGAAACACCAGCCGTGTTGCTGTCTGCGCTCTGGTTGCTCTGCCCTTTCGCCTTGGTCTCTTCATCGCAGGCTTGCTGCCTTACCATTTCGGCAAACTTTTTTATCTTCTCCTTATCTTTGAATAGCTTCTCAATCTGCTCTCGTATGCGCGCTGCGCTCTCGTCGAGCGCTTCCTCCTCGCTTTTTGTCATTGACTTGCTTACCTCTTCGTCTTGTGCGGTGACACCCTTGGCGCCTACGCTGTTCAGCTCGTCATCGAGCAGTGGGAGCAGCTCGATTACCATTTTAAGCGTCTCATCGGGATCAGCTTCCTGCCCGTTCTCCTGATGCCTCTTGTACCACTCCCTTATTATGTCAAGCACGTTTTTCCCTACATAATAAGTGGCTGCGCTGTCCTTCCCTTCCAGTTTCCTCAACTCCCTGGGAAATTTGTGGTATATGGGCTTGATCTCTTCAGGCAGGTAATACTCAAGCTCGCTGATACCGCTGTTGAGCGAGAATCTTGCGATAAGCAACGCGTTTATCGGGTTTCCTGTGCTGTTGCCGCTCTCAATAAACTCTCTTTTCAACCCCTCTATGACAGAGGCGTATAACATCCCAAAGTTCCTCACGCTGCCCGGGAACAGTTCGTGCCAGAGGCATTCTACCCTGTAGTCCTCTAGAATGTTTTTTACGATATCAACCAATGTCTTTTTGATCGGACTTTTCGATTTAAGCCTAATTTTATCAAGGTCTGGATACTCACTTTTCAATGCCTTAAGGACCTCGTTGCTGCTCTTGAACAGTATGTGCGCTTCCTCGTGCTGCAGCAGCGCTCTCGCCGTGCTGTCCCCTCTTATAACCTCTGCGCTTGGATTGAAGAATATCAAGTCAGAGGCTGTGCAGGCAGCATTTATGTGTGGCGTAATTTTCAGGCTTATCTTCCTGCCAATGAGGTTGCTGAACAGAACAAGCTCACTTTCAAGCTTTTCAATTGATATTTTTGGAATACTATTATCCGCAAACGTATCGGAATTGCCAATGGCAGCAAGTTCGTTCTTTCGCATGTTTCTCACCTCTCCCTTCCCTTATCTTTCTTCAGCCAGCGCTCCTGTATCTGGAATCCCTCATCCTTCCTGACTATCCTTTCCATCGCTGCCTTCACGGCTGCCTCGGCCTCCTGCACCTCTGCAGCCTTCCTGATCGCTTCCGCTGTCTCCTCATGCCCGTTC
>DAIDAQ010000013.1 GCA_027310535.1 Candidatus Micrarchaeaceae archaeon | reverse complement strand
GTCAAGGGGTATCAAGCTGCTCAACACAAAGGCGAACGAGCTGCTTGCAGGGATTGAGGCGGTCAAGCTCAGCTTCGGCGACGCGTCAAGTGTCTATGACATGCTGCGCGATGTCACTGGCTCTGTCAACAGCGCTGAGGCGAGGCTGGCAGGTGTGAGGGCGGACATAGCCTCGGCAAAGAAGGATCTGGCCTCGCTCGGCAAGACGGCGGATGCGGGGAAGAAGCTATCAACAGTCTCCAGGAGCTCGAAGAAGTCGGACGATATTGCAAGCAGCATAGAGACAGTGAGGAAGGAGATCAGCGCTGCGGTCTCGAAGATAAAGCTGAAGGGCGCTGACAGGAAGGGGAGTGAGGAAAAAGGGAATGCCGGTGGCAAAAAGGGTGGAATGAATGGCTGACGGCAAGGAAGCGATGGAAAGCTACCGTCTTGACGTGAAGGGTATGCAGGTCTACGTCAAGATCTACAGCGCGGAAGAGGCCTTCGCTCCGATCTATGAAGTCACCTATCCAGGGATCGGCGACGCCACGAAGCTGCTCCTCATGTCGCTGCGCCCGGAGCTGATGGCGCTGATCCCCCTGGATCCGAACAGGCTAAACGAAGGCGAGTACCTCGAGGAGATGAAGGACAAGTACAAGCAGACGAGCAGCATGCTGATCGACAGGTACCTTCCGCAGACGCCCGAAGAGGTAAAGACGCTGCTCATCGCCTACATCATGAACATGATGATAGGCCTCGGGGACCTTGAGGTGCCACTGGCAGACGACAACCTCGAGGAGGTGGCGGTTAACACCTCCACCGAGTATATGTGGGTCTTCCACAAGAAGTACTCATGGTGCAAGACCAACATAAAGGTCCCGAACGAGGACTACATCTACAACAAGGCAGACCAGATAGGTAGGGGGGTGGGCAGGGAGATCAACAACCTCGCGCCCCTGATGGACGCGGAGCTTGCCGACGGGTCGAGGGTGAACGCAACGCTCTACCCAATATCGCAGAAGGGCAACACGATAACCATCAGGAAGTTCGCGAAGAACCCGTGGACGATGCCAGCGCTGATAAAGAACAACACGATCGACCCATACATGGCGGGCCTGATATGGACCTGCATAGAGAACGAGATTAGCCTGTTGATCTCTGGGGGCACGGCGAGCGGCAAGACGAGCTTCCTCAACGCCATGAGCATCTTCTTCCCGCCTACGAGAAGGATAATCTCTGTGGAGGAGACAAGGGAGCTCACGCTCCCGGAGTTCTTCCAGTGGATACCAATGCTCTCCAGGATGCCAAACCCAGAGGGAAAGGGCGAGGTGACGCTCTACCAGCTGATGATAAACGCGCTGAGGCAGAGGCCGGATATAGTGGTCGTTGGGGAGGTGAGAGTGGAGAGGGACGCTGAGACGATGTTTGAGGCGATCCACACGGGGCACGCGGTCTATGGCACCGTGCACGCAGACAATGCGTCGGACACGATAGTGAGGATGACTAACCCGCCGATAGCCGTGCCCAAGATAATGCTGAACGCCCTGGGGGCGGTGCTGGTGCAGTTCAGGCACAGGGCAAAAGGGATAAGGAGGACGATCGAGTTCGCTGAGGTGCTCAAGGGCGGGGACGTGAACGTCAACTACCGCTGGAACATGCGCACAGACGCCTTCTCGCAGGTCTCAGAGCTCACAAGGCTGGCTGATACCATAAACCTGTACGGCGGCCTGAGCAAGAGCGAGATAGCTGACGGCGTGGACAAGAAGGTCAAGATACTCAAGTGGATGGTGAAGAACGGCGTGCTAGACGTCAACAGCTCTGGCGCTGTTGTCTCGGCATACTACAAGAACAAGGAGAAGATAATAGGGTTCGCCGAGGATGATGTAAAATACTCGGGCGAGATGCTTAGGTGAGCGGAGAAGGAGGTGAGAGGGATGGGAGATAAGTATGAGGAGCTTACGGCGATGCTCTGGGAGCTTGAGCCGAAGGCGAAGCGGAGCGATGCAACCGTGGTGGACATCTCGCAGCTGCTTTCAACTAGGCAGAAGCAGCAGAAGGCCAGCTATGCGGCGGCGGTCAGCCTGATAAGCTCCTTCCAGGTAGGGCATCCGAAAGCGAAGCCGCAGGAGCAGCAGATACCGAAGGCTGCGAACCAGACCTTCCTGCACATAGGGCTGCAGAAAAGCGCAAGGTACGAGCAGGAGCTGGCAAAGCAGGCAGGGAGCGCCAAGACGGAGCTGCAGGGGATCGTCAGCAGGCTTGTTGCACCGGTTGCGAAGGCAGCTGCTAACAGGGCCGCAAAGGCGCCAGCAGGCATCGGGATCAGGAGGAGGGTGCGCTACGCAGTAAGGAGGCTGGAGATAAGCGGCGCGAGGCAGATAGAAGTGATGAGGGTAAGGGAGGGCGACCTTGTGCTTCCAAAGCTCGCTGTAGTGGACCAGATAGGAGAACTCGAGAAGATAATAACCGGCCTGAAGGAGGCGGCGTTTGACAGGGAGCAGGCCGAGGTCGTGAGCGAGGAGCTCTATGGGCTTGCAAAGGCTCTCAAGGGCAGGCGCGGGCAGCCCGTGATTTCGGAGAGCAACCTTTTAAACCTGCGCAACGAAAGGCTACGGGAAGCGGTAAAGGGACTGGAGGATTTCCTGGTAAGGAGTGGTAGATGATGCTCTGGAAGAGGGAGAAAAAGACAATAGAGGTCGATGGAAAGACGATAGAGCTGCAGCCCAAACCCAAGAGCTTCGCTAACATCTTCGCGAGGGGCCCGTCGGCTGCGCCGCAAAAGGCGGCTCACGGATTGATGGCGGCGAGCGAGGCAGGGCAGGGAGGGGGAATAGACTTCAAGAAACCTACGAAGATAAAACTCTATATCGAGAACCTTGCCGCGAAGCAGAAGGGGCTGGAGGTCGCGCTGATAGACAACGGGGTAAAGGGCAGCGTCTACGATTTCGTGAGGCGCATGCTCATTGCATCGGCAATGCTTGGCGGCGCGATAGGCGTCTCGCTGGCGCTCATATTCTTCAAGATGGGGCTCCCGACCCTGACCAGCGTGCTCGTAGGGGTCGCTCTGGGATTTGCCGTCTTCTACACAGGACTGCAGAACTTCCTGAAGTTCCCGCTGCAGAAGGGCAAGAAGTCCGCGAAGCTCATCGACAGGGACATACTCTTCGCGTCGCGGGACCTCATAATCTCGTTGAGATCCGGGATGCCGCTCTTCAACGCGGTGACCTCCATCAGCACCGGCTACGGTGAGGCCAGCAAGGAGTTCGCTAAGATAGTGCAGAAGGTGCAGCTCGGCGCGCCGCTCACCAACGCAATAGACGAGGTGATAGCGACGTCGAGAAGCGATGCGTTCAAGCGCCTCATGCTGCAGGCGAGCGTCAGCATAAAGTCCGGCGCTGACGTAGTCGAGGCGCTGAAGAGCGTCATAGACGAGCTGATGATAGAGAGGACCATAGGGTTGAGGAGGTACGGCCAGAAGCTCAACGCAGTGGCAATGTTCTACATGCTCTTCGGGATCATCTTCCCGAGCATGGGAGTGGCGGTCATAACCATACTGACAACGTTCATAGCGATCTTCACGATAGACTACACCACCCTTGCAGTGACGCTGGTGGGGCTGGTCTTCCTACAGGTCGTCTTCCTCGAACTTATAAGGTCGTCGAGACCATCGTTCACTATGTGATATCCATGGCAACGCTGCTAGAGAGGCTTGTTTCAAGGGGCGCAGCAGTGGCGATATCAAGGCAGCTCGACCTCGCTGGGATCAAGACCTCGGTCAACAGGATACTCTTTATGATGGTGGCGGTCGGCGCGTTGCTTTTCGCCGCTGCAACTACAGCCTCCTACGAGCTCTTCGGCCTAGGGCTGGGCATATCAGCGGTGGCAGGCATTGCCGCATGGGCGCTCGACATAGCCACAATCTACCTGCTCATCGCCTACAGGATAGACGGCAGGAAGGCGAAGATGGAGGTGATGCTGCCAGATTACTTCATGTTGGCTGCGGCCAATCTACGCAGCGGCATAGCACTGGACAGGGCGATGCTGCTCGCAGCAAGGCCTGAGTTCACTTTCTTCAGTGAGGACATAAAGGACATGAGCAGGAAGCTCTTCAGCGGCGAGACCCTAGAGCACGCGCTGACAGAGCTGACGCAGAAGTATACGTCGAACCAGCTCAAGCATTCGATCAGGATGATGATAGAGTCAATAAGGTACGGAGGGGCGATGGCGGACCTGATGACCCAGCTCAGCGCTGACATGAGGTCGCAGCAGCTGGCGCAGAAGGAAATCTCAGGGCAGATGCTGATGTACGGAATCTTTGTGCTCTTCGCAGGGCTGATCGCCGCTCCTGTCCTCTACGGGCTCACAAGCCAGATGATCACGGTGACGACAGGGGTCTGGAAGGGGATCCTGCAGCAGAACCCGAACGGCCTGCCGAGCACCGGCGTCTCGTTCCTAAAACCGTCGCCGCCTAAGATAACCTCGACGCAGTACCAGGACTTCTCGCTTGCGGCCATAGCAGTGATAACAGCGTTCGCGGGGCTCATAATGTCTGCGATAACCTCGGGCTCTGCGCTTAAGGGCATACGCTATGTCCCGCTTTTCGTCATAATAGGCATAGTTATATACTTCGCGGTTGCAGGCCTGGTCGGCACGATCTTCAGCAGCATAACCACATCAGGAGGTGTCTGAAGGCTCCTGGATGGGCGGTCAGCGCCCTGCCCTGGATGAGGCGTAGGGCGCCGAGTAGATGGTCCATAGGTACTGGCTCGCATTCGGGGTTATGTAATCAAGCGTGTTAAGCGTCGAGAGCGTGGCTGTTATGGCGACAGGGGATGCATAGCTGCCAGTAGTGGTGTTCAGCACGAGAAGCGCAGAATAGGTGATTGCCACATAGCCCCTCGAGTACTGGTGCGCTGAGAGGCTGCTGTTCCGGATGTCGAGCACAGTCTGCCGCTGCGCTGCAAGCTGCTTTGCCTTTGCTATGTAATCGACAAGTGTGTTGGAGGTCAAGTTCGACTGGGCCCCAAAAACGGTGCCGTTACCTATCAGCTTCGTTATCAGCTTCGCCGAGCTTGAGTTGCTGACGATCGAGGTTGCAAAGCTCACCCCGGACGTGCCTGCATTGTTCCCGCCGCCTGACATGTCAAGGAAGTTCCCGTTGAGCGGCCACCAGCCGACGAGGTTCCCGCTCTGCAGCGCGCTACCCTCTGGGCCGCCGCCGAATAGCAATGCGACAGCGTTCGGTTCCAGCGCGGTGTTGTAGAGCTGGACGTTGGAGAGGTAGCCGTAGGTAGGCCCGTCGCTATTCCCGCTGCCGGAACTGCTGAAGAAAAGCTGGTTAGTGTTGGCCGGAACCGTGCCTGCACGCTGGGCTGTGCAGTAAAGCACCCCGTTGACGTACTCGTCTATGTAGGAGCCATTGTATGTGAAGCCGACAAAGCTCCATGTCGTATTTGGGAGACTGAACGGGTAGGCAGTGCACGTCCTGCCGCTCGCGCCTATGTATGCGTTGAACTGGCCGGCGGATGCACCGCCGGCGCCTATGCTCATGCCGTACGAGCCCTGCTTCTGCACGATCGACGTGCGCGCCCCAGCTGGCCAGACCCATGCAAACATGCTGATCGCATTACCGAAGTTCGAGACCGATGCCGTGCTGACTACATTGGCGCTGCTTGACGTTCCCCTGTAGAAGCCCGCAACCTTTATCTTGGGGGAGCTTACGGCTATTATGCTGAACGCCTGGGGCAGTGCAGAGGAGAGATAGCCGTTTATCCCGCCGCTCACCTGTGAGGCAAGGAGAGCCGGCGCGAGGCCGACCGCAACCTGGCCCGAAATCTCAGAATAATCGACGTTTATCAGCTCGTATGTTATCAATTCGCCTACGAGCAATACGACTATGACGATCGTAGCTAGCGTCAGCAAAAGCCCCTTCCTTGCCTTTATTTTAGTCAGTGCCATGTCACCACGCTTACGTTGTTCAGGAAAGCGATGTTCGCCCCGACGAGCAGCGGGGCGGTGGCCGCCGAGACCATGTAGGCTGCGCTGTACGAGCCCGGGATGTACTTCGCGGCGGCGAAGCTGCCTCCCACCATTGTCCCTGTCATGTACCGCCCAGCGTAATCATTTGCGTCCCCCTCAAGAGGCCACCATTCGACGAGTGATCTGCTGGCGGAGGGGCTGCCCTGCAGGCCTATGCCGTAAAGCTGCAGGATCCGGCTACCCGAGAGCGTTGAGTTGTAGAGCTGCACATCTGCGAGATAACCGCTGTAATAGGGAGGGACGCCCGGCGGCCTCGCGCTCTGGCTGATGTAAGTCGTGAGGTTGTCATACGCAAGCGAGCCAACATAGAAGCCAGCGATGCTGTTGACCGGCATGCCATCCACATACAGCGTCTCTTTGTACGTGGTGTTGCTGTATGTCAGGGCGACAAACGTCCACCTGTTCTTTCTGCCTTGGTAGGAAACCTGGCCAGCATTCCACAGCCAGCCGTATATCTTGCCGTTTGGGTCAACGCTGAGGTAGGGGACGCCCCATCCGGTGCTCGCATTCGTTATACCTACAATCGGGCCGCCAGAGGAGCTGTTGAACCATGCTGTTATTGTCAGGTTGACTGAGCGTCCGCCCCATGTAGCGCCAATCCAGTTGCCGACAGGTGCCGTGAAGTAGGAGCCGCCGCTGAACGACGCTGCCTTGAGCGACGGCGCATACGTGCCGTTGATGAAGAGGCCTGAATTGTTCTGCATCAGCGAGGATGCTATTATGTCCCCGTATGCCGTCTGGTTGCTGAGGTAGAGCTTTGATATGAGGTGTAGCATCGATGAGTTAAGCGGCTCTGCGGCGCCAGGGAAATAAAGGCTGCCGAGCGCCTTGAAGGAAATGCCATTTGCAGGGTTGGTGAAGATGTTAACAGTCCCTTTGCTGCCGCTCCCAGAATAGTCTTTTATGTCGTTGTTCAGCGGGTACCATCCGACAAGGCCCTGCATGGTGAGCGGAACACCTCCGATGCCCTGGCTGTATAGGTACTTGACCTGGCTTGAGGTCAGGGCCTTTGAATAGAGCTGCAGGTTTGAAAGCATCCCGGCCCATGTGCCGGTTATCCATGAGCGCGCCCCGACCCTCATAAAGCTTGGCCACCCGCTCACGATAACCTGGGAAGAAGAGTCCAGTCGCCCGTTTATGTAGATGTTTACGTTTGAGTCCCGGCCTTCATACACCAGCGCTATGTTGGTCCACCTGTTGAGAGGCACGCTTGCACTGCTGAATACATCGCCTCCAACATAAGGCCAGTACCACACCTTGCCATCGTTCCTCACGCCAAGGATCCAGCCGCCGGAGCCGCCGTTCTCGTTCGACTCTATTATAGTGCCACCGTAGCCGCCCCCAAAGCTTGACTGGTTGAGCGATGACGGGTTGACCCACACGTCGACTGTCACCGGATATGCGATCCATGGATAAGGGCTGAGCGTGAAGTATGAGCCGCTGGAGCTGCCGTTGAAAAATGCCGCGTATGCGCCGCCCAGGCTGAGGAGCGGCGTGAGAAACTGCTGCGGGATCGCGCCGACCGCCTGCCATGCCTTCATGTCGAGAAGGCTTTGCAGCATGCCCTGCGCCTGGGTCTGCCCCGGTTGGATCAGGGGAGCGGCCGGCGCTGCGATGTAGAGCAGCGCAGCGGCAGCTATGCCTGCTATGGCTAACGAGATTATCGCATCGACGCTGAAGACAAAAGCATTGAACCGCATCAGCTACCACCATAGATCGTGTTGCTCCAGACAAGCAGCGTCACAATGACAGGGTCTGTGTTTATGTACCCATCGGCCTGCGCGCTGTAAACCGTGGAGGCCTTGCTCGGCGCAGGATCCCTGCCAATGCTAAGGTTGATGTACGGGCTGCTGATCCTGATATAATAGTCGTAGGAGAGCCCGAGCGGCTGCTTCGTGGCCTGGTAGTTTGTCTGCACCATCGAGATAAGGGCGGCGAGCTTCCCAGGGGCTATCCTTGTACCGTTTCCTGTCCCTATCCCAACTGACACTCCCTGCCATGTTAGGCTGTTGCTCACGTTCACCACTCCTTCCCAATCCGCGGGCCAGCCTACCGTGAATATCGACCTAGAGACTGCCTGCGCCTGCAGCTGCATCGTCTCCTGCGTGTTGATCGCTCCCAGCGAGAGCTGGGACTCGATGCTCGACCACTCGTAGACAAGCACGGCGAGCGCCGCGCTGAAGACTATTACTGCAAAGACGATGTCAAAGCTCCAGAACTGCAGTCTCATCTTTCCCATCGCATCACTATGGAAGCTTCAGGTAGCCGTAGAGCGGCTGGCCGAAGCTGTAGAGCTGCGCAGCCTGCTGCTGCGTAAGCGTAATGTTGTACACTTCTACGTCATAGACCGAGGCGGTGCCGCGCTCGTTCCCCCCTGGAGGGTTGCCGTTGATGGCAAGCATGAGGTTCGTCGCGTATGAGGCGACTGTTGATGGGGATGCGCTGAAAGAGCACGCCGCAGCCCTCTGCCCGTCTATGTAAACCGTCACGTTCGTGTACCTGCTGACGCTCACCACGGCATTGTAAAGCACGTTGGCCTGTATGCTGTTTGGCTGGGTATTGCAGAACTGCTCGTTAGTCGGCCAGTACTCCCCCCATGAGAAACGGTTGAATGTTCCTCCGGCCCAGCTGCCCCCAAGGTCAAAGTTCTGGTTTCCACCGAGGCCGGCCCCTATGCCGTTGTAGATGTCGATCACAGGGTTTGCGTAGTTCACGGTGTCCCTGGAGTAAGAGGATATGCTATTACCTATCATGAACCACGTGTTGACTGAGAAGTTGAGTGGGTTGAACGAGGCGGGGTTGACGCCGAGCCTCGCCGCGCTGAGCCGTGAAGCGTACGAAACCCACCCATTGCCTCCTAACAGATTTGGTATGTACTGTGCCGAGGCGTTGTAGAACGCCAGCGACGGCTTGAATGAGATCACGGAGTTGGCCCACGCGTTAAGGCCCCTTGACGAATGGTCCTGCGTGTCGCCGTTCAGGGGCCACCAGCCGACGAGGCTCTGCGTGGCAAGTGGAGCGCCGCCAACCCCTTCACTGTAGAGGGAGCTTATCTGCCCGGCAGACAGGGATGCGTTGTATATCTGGACGTTGGCGATTGAGCCCTTGAACGGGAAACCGGTGAGACCAGCACCGCCGCCAATGATTACCTGGGAGCTTACTGGGGCTATTGCGCCTATGTTCCGGCAGCTTGTAGCAAGGGAAAGGTTCCCGTTTACGTATACGCTTAACGCGCTGCTGAGCTGCGAATAGGTACCAGCGAGCTGGTACCATATGCCTGGCGTGAGCTGATCTACTTCTGTAGTGCAGTCGTAATTCGTGAAGTTGGTTATCGTAAATTCAGGGAATCCGGCTTCGTCATAGCCCACGTTGATGTCCCAGAGCCCGCGCGAGGCCAGTGGTAACGTGCTCGAGATTATATCGCCGATCTCGCCCTGCTGCTGCAGGTTCACCCAGGCGATGACCGTCAGGTTGCTGAGCGTGTCGAACCCGCTGTTTGGGGGCAGCACAACTCCGGTGGTCGAGCCGTCAGAGTAGCCAGAGATGAAGCTGGTCGTATTTTGTTTGGGAGGGATCCATGGTGCAGTAAAGCTGCCGCCACCATTTGCATCTGCAATTATGCCGTTAGCATTGTTGCCGCTGAGGTCCTTGATGCTGGAGCTCACCATACCTGGCACGCCGAGCCTGATCGGAAGCCAGAGCTGCAGGGCAGCC
Source organism: Candidatus Micrarchaeaceae archaeon (assembly GCA_027310535.1). GTDB lineage: Archaea > Micrarchaeota > Micrarchaeia > Micrarchaeales > Micrarchaeaceae > A-MIC-10. The sequence continues at coordinate 7,996 of DAIDAQ010000013.1, read as the reverse complement.
GAGACGCTTCCGTTGAGCGGAAGCGCATAAACCGATGCGTTGATGAGCGGATAAGAGCTGCTTGGTATTATCGGGAACACAGCCCTGCCATTCTGGTCTGTAAACGTTGATACGGAGGAGACGGTGGGGGAGGACGGGCTGCCCTGCTGGAGCACCAGGCCGACGCGGTCCATTGCAAAAGCGTTGCCAGACAGTGAGGTCGCATTCAGCTTCAAGAGAGAGGGGTTTCCGTATGTGTAATTCAACTTAACGCTTCCCAGCAGGCTGCCGTACGCTGGGGGCTTCAGGTTGAGGTAGACAGTACCGAAGTAATTGTAGATATTGATGATACCTGAAGCTGCGAGCAGCCTGTACAGCGTGGGACCGCCAGACAGGACAGCAGTGCCGTTGATCACAAGGTTTCTCGCCGCACTCCCGGCCTGCGCATTCAGCACCTGTGAGCCTATGGACATGTTCGCAAAGACCACACCGGAAGACGAGACGTAAATGGAGTAGGCGCTTGAAGATATGCTCTGTGGGAGCTGAACCGAGGTCGAATAGCCGTTCCCTGCGGCGAGCGCTATGGTTATCTGGCTAGCAATATCCTGCGTCAGCATCTGCAGGAACGCATTCTGCTGCCTCTCCAGCGACGCGGCGCGCTGCGTGGCAGCAAGCGCAAAGACTATCACGAAGATGGTTAGCACTACGGAGTAGATAACTATAAACTCGAGCGCGATCTGAGCCCTACTCCTCTGCCATGTGCCCATACCTTGCTATTCGCTGGAAAGCTTAATAAATCTGAGGAGAGTTCCAGCATCTCCGAAACGTCGTAGAATAGGGAAGCCGTTTAGTGGATGGAATATTCCACGATTCGCTTTTTTGCGGAAGTGCCGCTATTATATCGCATGGACAGTAGTTCCGCATCTCGGCCCGAATTTCAGGAAAACGTGCTGGGCAGGCCTCTTCTGGTCCAGAGGTTACTCCTACAGGTAGGTTGGTGGCGTCGGCGAAGATGCGGTGGGGAGATATGTCATGGAGGGCAACCGAGAGCGCAGAGACGCCTTTCCAGCTGAAGCCAAAACCGACCCCTTTAGGGGCAGGTAATTTATTAATTCCGCCCGATACTTTATTGGTAGCACCACATGGACGATAATATAACCACAAGTGTCGGAAACCTGTTCAAGAAGCTGCATAGCGGTCTCACGGCTCTTTACAGGGAGTCCTCCAAGCTGAAGAGCCTTAACGACAGCGTTAACGCCGATGAGATAAGGAAGGCAAGGGGCGAGATAATAGAGCGGCTCGCCGAGGGCAACGAGCTGCAGGAGAGCAGGACACTTCTCAAGATACTTGACCTGTTCTCAAAAGACGGCGCGTTTGTAGGGCTCGTCAAGGACGAATCTGGTGAGTGGATTGACTTCCTTACATTGATCGAGCACAACCTTGACATCATGATCGGCGACCTCGAGGGCGAGGACAAGAAGATAGCAGAGCAGACGCTCGCATCCATTGAAAAGGCAAAGGAGATGCTGAGGAAGTAATCAGAAGAAGTGGACTGCCCACCATCTCGTGAAGTTCTTCATCTTTATCCTTGTGGGGCTCGTGTTTTTCTTGATGTCCTTCACCATCACCTTGTAGAGAACCTTCTCCTGGGCGTCGAGTTTCCCTTCCTTCACAGTCTCCTGGCGCTTGCCGTTGACCGTCGACACCTCTGTCTTGCTGATGACATCCTTCTTCACCATCGAGTACCACTCATCGAGAGAGCTGCCGCTTGTGTCCTTGTCCTTCAGTATTGCCATCATGTCCTTCATTATAAGCTTCCTCGCCTTCTGGTGCTCGTGCTCGTGGAGGAGCGGGCGCATTGCGGCCTTGTCACAGATGCGCTCTATATCTGCAGGTGAATACCCTGCTGTAGCCCTTGCAAGTCTCCCGTAGCTCAGCCAGCTTCTTGGCTTGTTTCTTGTATAAAGCTCAAAGAGCCCCTTCCTGTCCCTGTATTTTGGCGGAGGAATATAAACCGCATCGCCAAACCTTCCGCTCCTCTTTAGAGCTGGGTCGATGTCCCACGGGTTGTTCGTTGCCCCGATGACGAATATACCCTCCGGGTTTGCCTCCACGCCGTTCATCTCAACGAGAAACTGGTTCACTGCCAGCCTCATGGCAGAGCTTTCCCCTCCGCCATCCCCTCCTCCGCCCCCCCTCTTGACACCGAGTGCATCAAGCTCGTCAAAGAAGATGATGCACGGTGTGTTCTGCCTCGCCTGCTCGAAGATTGCATGTAGGTTCTTCTCTGTGTTGCCAGTATACATGTCAACTATCTGGTTTACCCTTGCTATTATGACATTGGCATTTGACTCGCCAGCTATGGCATTTACCACAAACGTCTTCCCTGTTCCCGGTGGGCCGTAAAGCAAGAGGCCGACACCCAGCTTCTTCCCGTACTTCTTGAACAGGTCTGGTTTCTGTATTGCCAAAACAACGTTTTCATAGAGGTATCTTTTCACCTTGTCCATTCCGATGACGCGGTCGAACTTGGTACTTGACTTGTGGAATGCAACCTTCTTTATCTGCCCCTCCTCTATGATGGTCTCTTCCTTTTCCTTCTTTGCCTCTTTCTTCGCTACCTCGACCTGCTTCTGCCCCGCACTGCCTCCTGTCTCGACGTGAAGCAGGGAGTCGATGTGCTCCAGCCTGTTTTTGGCCTCTGCGTAGCCCGGGTTGTTTGCCAGTGACCTCTCGTACCAGTAGCGCGCGCCGAGCAAGTCATCCTGCTGCTCTGCAATGTCGCCCATGAGCAGCGGAGCGTCAGAGCTCTTCGACTCGAGCTCCATCACTGCCTGCAGGTCCTTCTTCGCGGCATCGAAGTTCTTTACTATGACATTGTTGAGCGCCCTGTTGAAGTACGCGCTAGCATACTCCTTATCGATGGCTATGGCCTCCCCATACTCCTTTATGGCATCGTCAAACTTGCTCTCGTCAAAGAGGCTGTTCCCCCGCATCCAGTGCTCCTTTGCCTGTGGGTCCACCTCTTTTTTGCTGTTGCCGGGATTTTGGTCTGCCATGTGATTCCCTAATATTTTGGTGCTAAAATATATTTAGGTATCACTGTGTGGTGCTTAAATAGGTTCTTCTCCTTCTAATATTCGTGGTAAAGATGGGAGAAAGCGATCAAAATCTCCGTAAGTTAATAGCTTCACTGCCTTACACCTACAAGAAAGACGCGTTTGCCGGTGAGATCAAAGCACATTATACATCATACGAAGGCAAGACTGTCTCTGTTGCCGGCAGGGTGACAACAGTGAGAAAGTCAGGAAAGCTTGTCTTCATTGACCTGCTTGACGGTGCCAGCACGATCCAGTGCTGCTTTGACTTCGCTGAAGTCGGTGAAGAGGGTATAAGGTTCGCAAAGTCCGCCAATCCCGGCGACATGCTTGGCGCCAGTGGCAGAGTCTTCAAGACAAACCCAGGCGAGATAAGCGTAAGGGCGAAGGAATACAGTCTGCTCGCGAAGGCTGTCCGCATGCTGCCTGCGAAATGGGAGGGGCTCAAGGACACAGAGTTGAGGTATAGGAAGCGCTACCTGGACCTCGTAGTGAACCCCGAGGTGCGTGACATTTTTGTGAAGAGGGTGCGGATAACAAGGATGATACGCCATTATCTGGAGGAGCAGGGCTTTATGGAGTTCGAAACGCCTGTGATACAGCCGCTCTACGGCGGCGCGGATGCGGAGCCGTTCAGGACATTCGTCAACACGCTGGATGAGGAAGACTACCTTAGAATAGCCAACGAACTTTATCTGAAGAGGCTTGTCATTGGTGGCTTCGAAAAGGTGTTTGAGGTATACAAGGCGTTCAGGAATGAGGACATAGACAGCACGCACAGCCCCGAGTTCACGATGATGGAGGCGTACCAGGCCTACACTGACTACGAGGGGATGATGAGGCTCACTGAAGGGATGTTCGAGTATATTGTGAAGGAACTGTACAACACTGACACCATAGGGTACCAGGGTGAGAGGCTGAGCTTCAGCGCCCCATTCAAGCGCATCAGCTTTGTCGACAGCATAAACGAGGCCACAGGGAGCGACGTACTCTCGCTGAGCGACGATGAGCTTTTTGCCCTCGCTGAGAAAAACAACATAAGGTTCGATAATGGCAAGAGGTTCAGGGCGCACGCCTACCAGAAACTCTTCGACGTCCTGGTCCAGCCGGCGCTGAAACAGCCTACATTCGCTATCGACTATCCAAGGGAGACATCGCCGCTCACCAGGCTCAAGCGCGGTAACAAAAAGCTCGTGGAGAGGTTCGAGCTCTTCATCATGGGGATAGAACTGGCGAATGCCTATTCAGAGCTGAACGATCCGTTTATACAGAGAGAAAACTTCGCAGCAGAACAGCAGAAGGCTGAAGTGGGCGACAAGGAGGCAGAGCCGCTGGATGTTGGATTCATCGAAGCGATGGAGTATGGGATGCCTCCGATGGGCGGTATCGGAATAGGGGTCGACAGGCTCGTAATGCTGCTGACAAACCAGACATCTATCAAGGAGGTGATTGCGTTCCCGATGGAAAAAAGAAAATAGCTGCTGCTAGCAGCTCTGTTTGCCCCACTTCCCACGTTTTTTGCAGAGACCATTTGGAAGGCGACCCAATGTTCTCGCAACCTTTGCAGGAACTGCAAGGATGCACGTGAAAAGATAAGGTATGAGGCCTTATATACTGGAAGTAGGCACCTATAGAGGTGCTGCTTCCCGTGTAAAAGTAGTTGTGGAACTTTCACGGAAAGCTATATAGCTCTTGTCAAGGTTCTCATAATATTCAAAATGGTGATTTAGAAAATAGGTTTTGTTTAGCTTTTTTTCTACACCATTTATTATTGGATCGTAGAACACATTACCTGTATAATGGGCTTTCTTTTTTCTAAATAATCTCCTTTGATATGAATCAAAATATCTCTTTCCATTCTTGTCTAATTCTTTCTTTCTCACCAAAAAAGCATCACACCTTGCATTTTTGATTAGCTCCCTTATATTCTTCTTTAGATGTTTATTTGGTCTTTCGTCGGTATCTATATAAAATATCCATTGATAACGACATTTTCTCAATCCGTACATTTGATAAGGTTCTGGGTGGCCTAGTGCAACAACAGGAAAGATTCTTAATTTGCCTAACTTCATCTCTCTTCTTCTCTTTAATAACAATAAATGATTCTTAGGCGTACTAGAATCTACAATTACTATTTCGTCTGAAAAAGAATAAACTTCTTGGATTAATTCCAATAGATTATCTATTCCATCTTTACAAAATATAAGTGTTGATAATTTATTTTTCTCCATCATATCAGCGATATCTTGATGGATTTATAATGCCTTTTACTCCAACAATTGCCTTGCTCGTTGCACGGAGAAGATGAGTTTTATATCCTAGTTTTATAGTTCTATCAAATAGATAGAATGTTACTGGGTCTATACTTAATTTGAAGTCTACCGCCCCAATAAACGAATCCATTATGTCTGATGCTAGACACAATTCTTTGTCAGTATCTTTTAGTTCTTTTATCATCTCATTTGTTTCTAAAAGAATGATCTTTACTTTTCTGTTAGCTTCTAAATCATCATTTAATACCTTCACATATACCTCTGGAACTTTGCTTACTCGTGTAAATGGCTTTATAATCTTGGCTATAACAATGGCCATATCAGTAAGTTCGTTTATAGAATCGACTTCTTTCAATGCTTTTTTTGCTGAATTATTTACAGAGGCGCCAGTTTTAATTGATTCTATTTTTCCTTCCATAAATTTTGAAAGCTGTTCAATGTCGTGCTTGCAACCGGGGCATGGCTGTATTCTTGCTGCTTCATCAAGTCCCCCCTTTATTTTAGAAAGTGTATCGATTTTTTTCCCCAAATCGTCTTTAATCCCTTTTATAAGTAAAGGTTGGGTGTCAGTAATAAATGAAGTATGTAACTGGTTTTGTTTTGCAGTTTTAGACTTGTCCATATGCTCATTTCTTTTTGTTTTTAAATTTTTCTAGATTACCAGACAAGAAATTAGCTTCGAGTTCTTTCCATTTTTTATAAGCTGTTGAAAGACCATCCATTTCTCCATTAGATAATTTATGTACTAATCCAGTATCTTGGATAAACCAGATATCTATTGGTTCCCCAACTCCAGCAGCCAGCGCATTTATGGTGTCTCTTAAGGTCCTATAAACAATGAGTTTCCCAGAAGTTACATTTGATGAGGATTGCATCAAACTTTTCAGAAGAGAATAACCAAAAGTCTCGCCATTACCACTACAGTAACATCCAACGACATCAATAAACTCATCATGTGTATCTGCTCCCATGTGCCAGATTTTCAATTCTTTATTTTTATCAAGTCCACAGAGAAGCAAGTCTGCTGCTGGAGCTCCTTCAGTCTTATTATTGTATTGGATGTAGGTATCCCTAGCACTTTTAAGCAGGGGGAATATCTCCTTCTTTATTTTCTCTAATGTATTGGTATTTAGACCAGTATCAAGTTCTTTAGAATTTCTTTTGATTATCTCCATACTCTTTTGTATAAGACCTATAGTTCCGCTTGCCAAAAATACAGTCTTGTCGCCAATTTGATGTATCTTCTGTATTTGGTGCCTTATAGCCCCCCCGGTAGTATTAACTGCTGCTTGTCCGTCAGAACCTAGAACTATACCATTGTTGCATTTTATTGCGCATATCAAAGTCATTCAATCCTCTCTTTTAATATTAAGCACCCAAAAAATAAATGGGTGCAAAATGAATTCATGCCTCAAGTCTCTGTTCCACTTCTGAGGCACCACAACCAGGATGGTCACAACCGCTATGTCCAGATTCGAGTCTTTGTACAACCCCCGATTCTGTACATCCTTGATGACCACATCCTGGATGTCCTGCTTCCAATCTGTTTCTATTCCTCTTTTCCATTCTTCTCACCTAATATTCTCATTATTGGATAGTAAGTGAAGACTGGATGATTTGGGTATGAGTTACAAAGGCTAGGCTATATCTTAGTCTATATACGATTAGATCACCCAATCCAACCACATTACCAACCCTTTAATGAATTCTTGATAGTTTCTATATGAATTAGGAAATATAAATAACCGTAAGATAATAACCGAGGATAGTTCATTTTACAGAATAAAGTAATAGATAAAACTAAAAATTCATACCAAAAGCTATTAAAACATACCATGAGCCTATACTTTATAGCTTTCCGTGAAAGTTCCACAACTATTTTTGCACAGAAAGCAGTGCCTCTATAGGCGCCATTGTTGCGACACTCCTAACTTCGTCGCATGTCATCGTGTCAGTGAAACGACCGATGACATGTCGTATCTGTTTGTTGCTCTTGAAGTTACGGTTGTTCAGTAGTTTGTTCCGTAAGTGGTTGTGCAAGTACTCCTCTGGGTTGAGTTCAGGCGAGTATGGAGGCATGAACAGCAACCGCATGTTGCCCCTCTTGCCGAAAAACCTACCGACACGTTTATCATGATGCACCGCGCCGTTGTCCAGGACAACCAGTATTCTGTCGTCGGGATAATGCTGTTCTATCTTGTGGAGAAGCAGCAGGAACGACGGCGTCTTTGCGGATTTTCTCACGGTCTCGATAATCTCTCCTTCTGAGACCTCGACGGCACCGAAGTAATTCGCCCTCTCGGTCTTGCTCTGCGGCGCATCGACAATAAGCCGTTGGCCGTACGTCCATCCATATCCATTGTGTGCTGATGTGGATACAGACATCTCGTCGACAAACACGACTTTTGTGAACTCGAAGTTGCTCAGCAGAGTTTGGAAACCTTTCACAAACTCCACCTGTCTTTCGAAGTCTGCCTCCTTGTACCTCAGCTGCGCCTTCACATAGTGCGCCCCTGTCCTTACAAGATGAACCCTGAACGTCTCCTCATTGATGGTTTTGTCTTTATGCTTCATGAAATAGAGGCGCAGTTCTTTCGTGGTCCAGGAAGATGCATTTATCCCGTACTTCTTCGGATCGTTTTCATC
>DAIDAQ010000052.1 GCA_027310535.1 Candidatus Micrarchaeaceae archaeon | reverse complement strand
GATGCAGAGGCATTTTGAAGCCATTTGGTCAGATTTTGAATGAGCTTCCAGCCAATATCCCAAAGTGGCTAATGAAAAGGGGCGGAGCTCCTTATGGACCCTCTGCACGAACGGCTACCTCTGCCGGCAAGCCGGCGGTATTCAGAGCCGTTCGGATCAGTTCAACTGCAGTTTCGCTTGTTTGGAGTCGTCGCTGCACCGGAAGAGTGGGGCGTATGAAACATCCTGCCTTCTGGTATAATCCTGTATGATGTCCTAGCCTGCCGGCCCTGCACTTGTCCCTGCTGGATGGCCGCCCCAGAAACTTTATTCTTCGCATTTGCTACGCTATCCATATGATCTCTTCGGTGGTAGAACATCGGACAGCGTAGGCCGCGCTCGCCCTGTTGCCCCGTAAAACTCAACCGCAAAGGATAAGCCTGTTAAGCTGCGACGCAATCCAACACCCAGCGACGTTGGGGGAATGCTCGGTATTCATCTCCTCGGAGACTCCCGTCTCTTACATCACTGGGAGAAAAATCTGATAGAAGACGTTTATCTGTTCCTTAACCATATTGAAGGGTCAATTCATCTCCGCCACGAAAGGCGGTCAGGTTTCTTGACCCTTCAAACTACCCAGTCCCTAAAAAAGTTTGAAAAGTTATCTTTAAATACTTATCTTTGTATAGGTTGTTGAGGAATGGTTTAGATGATTGGAAAATCAGATGAGAAAGTCAGGTTGCAGTCCGCGATGGAGTACCTGATGACCTACGGATGGGCTATACTAATAATTGCTGTGGTGCTAGGCGCGCTGTATTCGCTTGGAATATTCAGCAGCGCCACGTTCGCACCCCAGGGCTGCATCGTGCAGCCTGGCTTTGAATGCCAGAATCCAATACTGACAACTTCGACGGGCTTGCTTACCCTGACGTTTGGCCAGTCGGCAGGCTCGACATGGTCTTCGGCCAACATCATCTTCGTACCCTATGGGTATGTCTATTCGGGCAATTATGGGACTACGGGCGCGGCAGGCACATGGCCTTCAAATTCCCTTGGTCAATTTGCCTCTGGGCAGACAGCAACGGTAAGCCTCAAGCTCACAGGTTTGGTCCAGGGATCGTGCCCTGGGTCGACGATGGTTTCCGGCGGTGCCTCAGCGCTTTCAACAGTCTGCCAGGGTACCCTGTGGGCCAATGTTGTGATAAACGGGATTACCGCTATCCAGGAGATAGGGACAATAACAATAAAGTCCTCGTGATAAGGGGCGCGCGAGGCCTTTATTCTTTTTCTTTTCTTTTTACCAAGGAGGAGCTGTGGTTAACGCCTATAGCTTCATACCTACCCTGAGAAGTCCACTGTCGTGAATCCGTACTTCCTTGCCTCAAATACAGGGAGGTTGCACGGCGTAGGCACAAGCCCCCTCTTTATTTGGTACTGTGTTACCCCCTGCCATGTGCCGCTGTTGACTGCCTTTACACCATGGTACTCTGTGATTCCATTCTTGTGCACGTGGCCCGTCTGGAAGATGTCTGGCACTATATCTATCACGAGATTGTCGTTCCTTGACGGCACAATCACGTTGCCCCCATATATAGGGGAGAGATGCCTCCTTTTCAGCATCTCCACCATCGCTTCCTCTGGCCTGTCATAGCTCATGTTCGGTATCGTGTCCATTATTGAGACTATGCCACCACCGTGGTACGAGAGCACCTCTATGCCGTGCAGGTTGATGTAGCATGGGTTTGTCACGAAATGGACGTTGCTCCTGTCCATCTCTATCAGTTCCTTGGGAAAAGCAGGCTGCGGCTCCGCGAGCTGCACTGCGTCATGGTTTCCGGGAAGGACAAAGGTGTGGATGTATTCTGGTATTGCCTGGAGCAGGCTCGAAAAAACACTGTACTGTCGGTATATGTCTGGTATTGAGAGGTCGCGCTCCTGCTCGGGGTACACCCCTATGCCGTCGACTACGTCGCCCCCTATGACGATGTACTTCACCTTGCCCGCCAGCTCTTTCGATCTCTGATCGCCACTGCCATTCAGCCATTCAAGCATCTTCATAAAGTTCCTCTCAAGGAAGAGCTTGCTGCCGACATGTATATCAGAGATGAACGCTATCGCGACGTCATCCTTTATCTCCTTCCTCTCCTTTATCGGGATGTCGGGCCACAGGATCTCTTTTGCAATGATGAACTGCCCTGACAGCTTCCCGCACACCGCGATCACCTCATCATTAACTATCCTGGAAGCAGTCTCGAAGAGCGGGCCGGACGAGTTGAAGATAAGCCGCGCCTCCGCTGTCTCGTCTTCGATAAGTACCATCAGGTTGTTGTTCTTCGTTATGACTCTGGAGTTTACGATGCCTATGACAGCCACCTCCTTGCCGTCTGCATATGCCTTAAGTGATTCTATGCTGAAAAGTTCCCTCTGTAGGCTGTGCAACCGCACCTCAAGCATCGAACGGAGCCGCTCGAGCCTGTTGCGAAAATAATCGACAAAACCGCCCATGCTGCCATCTGTCGTCTCGATCTTCTTCGCGATGATCCTGTACTGCGCGTCAGTTTCAGATGCAGCCGGCACGAACGAGGCCACCTTTGAGGTCTCTACGGGCCTCGGAGTCTTCGAGAGCCTTTCGGCATCAAGCATGGAGAGAGCGTTGTCTATGTCCTCTTTGGAAACGAGCCTCACGCCTTCGCTGCCTGTTTTTATATCGATCAGCTTGGATACGAGCAACTCAGTGTCAGAAGGGGCTATCTTCGTGTCATCGAAGTCCGCCACCAAGATTATGTTTGAGGCGGAAAGAAGCCGTGCAAGCTCCTTTTTTGTCTCTATCATCCGCGCACCACCATCACTCCTTCAACGACTCAAGCATGCTCAATATGTTCCAGATCGTCGTCCTCGCAAGCGGCGGGAGATTTATGTCATTGCTCACGCTGTCTACTGAGTAGATTGCACCGGCGATCCTCACCACATAATCCCCGCTTGCGTTGAGCTTGTCCTTCGCTTCTGCCACTGCGGCCCTCACGTTCTTAGGCACCGTTGTGTCTGAAGTGACCGTGTCCATGTGCCTTGTTATCTGAGCTATAAGCTCAATCAGTTTCTTTTCGTCCATATTTAGCACCCCCCTCCTAAAACAAGGCTTGCAATACTTATATCACTGAAAGAGAGTATTTAATGCTTCCATCGGCTTGTGAAATCCATTGCATTCATACATGAGGATGAAGCAGGCCGTCACTCTTCTATTCCTTCCTGTAGATTTCTCTGCCACTGCGGCCGTTAGGACGCAGAGACGTAAGATCATGGATGGTGGGGCCTATAACTACAAAAACCTTGCGTACAATGTGCATTCGATCTGAGCAAGCGAGTATCACCTGCAGTGGGTGACGAAGTACAGGTACGAGACCCTTGCAAAGGAGTCTCGACACCACCGGATTTTCTGCCGCCGAAGTGGAAATATAAATTGCCAGCCCTTTCTGCAGTGCCCCTTCAGCCCCTCTGCCGCGCCTCCGAAAATGAACTCTGCACCCGATGGTTCTTCACCTTCCCCTTTTGCGCAGCCCTGTGAACTTCAGCATGTCGCTCCCTGCATTCTCCAGCTGTATCCTTGCGGTGTCCTGCTTCCTCCTGAACGACGGTAGTATCGACTCTGAGAAGCGCAGCCCCCTTGTTGCGTCATATATTCTCTCAATGAGCGAAAGATAAAGCTCGCCATCGCTTATCCTGCCATCGTGCAGTGCTATCAGCATGCTGCGCTTCAGCTCCCCTACAGTGTCCATCAAGCCCAAAAGATAGGCGCCACTCTCGATGCCGATATCCTTGGGCAGTGGTATCTTCTTTGAGGTCTTTATCCCGTAAAGAATTTCAGCCTCAGCCAGTTCCTGGTAGGCCTGGGCAGACACGTTCCTGAATTCATTGTCAATCTCACCGAGCCTCTTTGACAGCCGCCTCGCTTCCTTTATGTAACCGACCGCCTCGGTTGTCTTCTTGTTGTGCAGAAGCGTTATCGCCTTTGCGCAGTCCCTTATCAGCTCCCTGCTGACATTCATAATCTCGTCGACGTTCCTCTGCTTCCTCTCAAGGTCGTTTCCCATCCTGCTTATCTCGTCGTCAAATCCCATAATGCTGCCCCCTCATTCTTCCCTGGTGGAAGAGGTAAAGCTGCGCATATCCCTGCAGTGCGCCCCAGCGCCCTGCAGCCATCTCATGCAGCCTTTTTATGCTTGCGTGCCTTCCTCCCATATAGAGCCGCTCAAGCCCCCTCCTAACCCATGTGTCTACAGGGAATGCCTCCAGCTTGCCGTACCCCATCAGCGCTATGCAGTCGGCGACTTTGTCGCCGACACCAGGCAGCTCCAGCAGCCCCTCCTTTAAGTCTGCGTAATCCAGCTTGCCGAGCCTGTTGAGGTCAAGGCCGTTTTCAGCGCAGATCGATGCTGTCGCCTTTATGTATTTGTTCCGGAAACCAAGGCCACAATCCGATAGCTGTCCGAGCGTAGCTGCAGAAAGGGCCTGCGGAGTCGGGAAGCTCCCTGCTCCGCTTCCTGGCTGCCCGCCAAATCTCCCGATAAGCCTTTTTGTTATAAGCCTTATGCGCTTTACATTGTTGAACTGCGAGGTTATGAACATGACGGTCGTCTCCCACGGGTCGTTCAGGGTCAGTCTCAGCCCGCTGTACTTCTTTGTCGCGTCACTGATGAACCTGTCGCCGTCTGCGATCTTGCTGTAAATAGACTGCAGGCTGTCTGAAAGCCTGAATCTTTTCGCTACGTCCATTTTTGCGCGACCTATTTCATGGCTCTCTATCCTCAATTCCCGAGGGCTTACCTGCCATATGCGTATCTGGGTCCCGTCAGATGTGTATTGGAGCCTGCCTGTTGCAGGGTCAAAGTCCCCTGAGAAGGTGAGCGGCTGCGCGCTCTCGAACGTATGCCTTAGGTTGAAAGTGTTGACTGCCAGCAGGGCCGACTTCATGGTCCCGCCCGCCATATGCCGCTGGCGATTGAGGCAAAGACCTCAGAGCGCTTTACGCGCCTCTGCGCCCTTGTGTCGCGGTCGCGTATCGTTACCGTGCCGTATTTGTCGGACTGACTATCGACTGTGTCGAAGTCGACAGTGATGCAGAATGGAGTGCCGATCTCGTCCATCCTCGCGTACCTCCTGCCTATGGATCCTGCCTCGTCGTAGCCGACCTTGAGCGACTCGCGCAGCTCGGCCTCCAGGGAGAGCGCATACTCTGACAGTTTCTCGTCCTTCTGCAGCGGGAAGACCGCTGCGTTGAACGGGGCAAGCCCATATGGCAGCTTCAGCACGCTCCTCCCGCTATCCTTTGAGTAGAGTATGTCAAGGAGCATCCATATGTTCCTGTCTACGCCGAAGCTGAGCTCAAGGACGTTTGGCATCACCCTTTTCCCGCTTACCTCGACTGACAGGTCCTGCCCAGACCCTCTCGTGTGCGACGAGAGGTCGTGCTCCCCCCTGTAGTGGAGCCCTCCTATCTCCCTGAAGCCGCCCCAGCTACCTATCTCTGCCTGTATGTCGAAGTGTATCTTGTTGTAGAACGCCTTTTCTGTCCCACCAAGCTCCAGGAAGCGCAGCTTTTCTGGTGGCATCTGCATGGCCCTGTAAAAACCCGCTATCATGCACATGTGGTATGCATAGAACCTCGGCATCGAAAGCTTTTCCACCATCTCGTTGCCGCTCATTACTGCCCCCTCTCCTTTGTATGGCACAACATTAACCTTTTCAGCCAAAACATTCTGCTTGTCGCTTATCTCCCAGCCCTCGGGGTCGAAGAATATCTGCAGCTCAGCCTGTTCCAGCTCCCTCAGTCTGTAGAGCCCTTGCCTTGGCGAGATCTCGTTCCTGTACGCCCTGCCTATGATTGCAAGCCCTATAGGTAGCTTTTTCCTGAGCAGGTTGAACTCCCTGTAGAAGTTTAGGTATGTCGATTGCGCGGTTTCCGGCCTCATGTACCCGCTTTCGCGCTTCTCCGGCCCCAACGCGACAGCAACCATCAGGTTGTAGTCCCTTGGCGGCATCAGTGCCCCGCCGCACTTCTGGCATTTTACATTGTCGTCCATGATTGCTTTTTCGAGCTCTACCGGTGAGGCCCCCTCAGATACCTTTATGCCAAGCTCGTTTAACAGGACATCTGCCCTGTAGAATGTCTTGCACTTTGAGCATCCCACTATGACATCGCTGAACCGCGATGCGTGCCCTGATGCTATCAGGGGCTTTTCAGGCAGCATCTCTGAGCCGTCAATCAGGTGGTATCCGTTGCCGTTCACGAAATACTGCAGCCATGCGTTCTCGAAATTGCGCTTCAGCTGGGCGCCAAGGTGCCCATAGTCAAACAGGCCCGAAGCCCCGCCGTAGATCTCGGCCGAAGGCCAGAAAAACCCCGCCCTTTTCGCGAAACCGAGCATTTCTTCTATATCCATCAGAAAACCTGATACCAATTCTCCACTTTAACAAATAAAAGCATATGGTGCAGAGGCAGATTGGGATTTTTAGGGCTTTGTTTTCAATATCTACCATGCAAGAGAGGAGGCCGCCAGCGCAGAGGCATGAAGCGGGGATAAAGCGCGGAAAGAAGGCTGCAGGGATGATCAGCGCTATAGTATTTGAGAAGTTAATCTCGTTCCTGATGCTTGCCGCTGCCTTCCTAATAGTCATCAGGGCGCTCGGCCCCAGCGATTACGGGATTTACACCGCTGCGATATCCGTTGCAGGGATATTTTGGAGCATAGGGGGTCTTGGAGTCTCTACCGCGGTAACGAAATTCATACCGGAGCATCTTGCAAAGGGAGACAAGCGCGGGCTTGAAAGAACCCTTTCTAACGGTTTCACGCTGCTTTTGGTGCTCGGCGCCGCCCTCACTGTCGCCGCCTATGCAACTAGCGGCCTTTTCGCAGGGTATATGCGCAACCAGTCATACGCTCCGATAATAGCGCTCGCATCGCTTACTGTGGTACTCTCAATGCTATTCAACTTCGGGGCGAGCGCCCTGATAGGGATGGAAGACGGTGTGCGATTCGCAGTTGCAACGATCTCCATGACTGCCGTGCAGTCCCTGGTCGCAGTCTCGCTCGCGCTGCTCGGTTTCGGCCCGTATGCCCCGCTTGAGGCCATAATAGCTGCTTACGCGACAGGCTTTGCAGCTTCACTGTACTTCATCTATGCGAAGGGCAAGCTCGGCGTTGCAAGGCCGTCGCTGCTGGGGATGAAGCAGATAGTCTCGTTCTCATGGCCGATAGGGCTGTCCGGCGTGCTCAACAACATAGTTTCGAACCTCGTGCCTGTCGCTCTCGGCGCAGTCGCTGCAGCAAGCGTGCTGGGCAACTTCGGGGTCATCTCGAAGATCTCAGCGCTTACGAATATCATGATAGTCTCTATATCAGTTGCGCTCATCCCTGTCTTTGCAGGC
>DAIDAQ010000047.1 GCA_027310535.1 Candidatus Micrarchaeaceae archaeon | reverse complement strand
GGACAATACCCGGAAAGCGTAGCTTTTTATATCACCTTCATCCCATAGGGACTATGCATGCGCAGATAACCTTTGGGAGGCCCACAGAGATCAATCCAGCGGTAAAAGCACTTAACAACGACTCGGTGCTTGCAGTTGGTACGGAAGTGAAAAGCAGGTTTGAGCGGATATTCAAGCGGGCCATTTTGGATCTTGGGATAAGCAGCTGCTATGAACCGTACAGGTTCAAAGTGATGGTCCCAAATGAGCAGATCCAATCGATAACATACACCCCCGATTTTGTGGCAGAGCTGCTGGTCTGCGGGAGGCAGGTTATATTGGAGCCACATTCTCTGCTGTTCCAGCAGCGGCGCGATATGCATCTCAGCATAAGGAAGTATGCCAGGTTTAAGGAGCAGTGGGGCAGTATGTTTTATCTGGTGCTTGCGTCCGACATGGAGGCTGGCATAATCGAGTCGATTGTGCAAAAGCCTGCCAGTGCCTTCTCTGACGAATACTGGTTCATAAGGCACATGGAAAAAGCTGAAGAGTTCCGCTCAGCAAGCGAGGTGCGCATGCACCTGCAAGATCTGGTCAGGCGCAGCGGGCCGCAGAGATAATCATAAGCTGTATTTCCTCCTATTGCTGCTGCATGGATTGCCCTCAGCATGTACAACATTGCTTTTGTGCGGCAGGAACACGCTCGCCCATACAGTGCTGAATTCTGAATCGGCACCATGTTCGCAGAGCATTCCCCTGTGATCTGATAGGATGTCCATTGCCTTTTTGGCATCTGCCAGCGCAGAGGTGTCAACAAGGCTCTTCAACATGGTGTCGCGTGCACTGGCACCTTTTCCCTTGCTTCTAGCGCTCTGGAAATAGTTTGTTGCTACTATAGATCCGTTCAGCAGCGTCTTGCTCCTTAGGTGCTTAGGCCCTGCCTCAACAATGCCTACAGCCCCGCTCTTGTCGGCAAGCACGAAGTTGAAGTTCCTGGCGTGCTTTATGTCGGTTAGGAATTGAACGGCGGAGCTTGTGTCCCTGCAAGTGTCGAGTGCTGCCCTTATTGCAAGAGTAGGTGCAAACCCATTTTCTACGTGGTCGCTCTTGACGCTGGACCCTGCGATAGCGAGCCCGGCGGAGTTGATACCATCCTGTCTGGCAACGGGGACATCAGAGCTGGCAATGCTGGCCAGCGCGCCTCTGGGGCTGGCCTTTATTACCATATTGTGCCCAGCGTGCTTGTAATGCCTATTATAGTTTCTTGCAAGCAGTGAACCCTCATGAGCCTTCCTGCCGCCAATAGCGAATGCAACCGAATGATCATCATGTACTACATTGTTTGTCAGTATCATAGCAAGGGTGTCCTTATAGTTGGCTTTCAGTCCAAGCCCAAGGCCGTCTATTTCCTCTATTATGTCCGGGAAGACCCTTCTAACTTCGTGTATGCTCTCCTGTGAGAATGCAACCTGGACAGAATTGGCATGCGGTACAATAAATCCTGCCGCCTTCAGCTCTCTCCCGCATTTGAAACCAATGTCAAAGTAAGTGCCTGAGAGACGGAGCCTATGCATGCAACCCAACCTACCATACCTAAGTATCCTAAATATTTAACTATTATGTTGTTTACTCCTATTTATTGATTTTTATAGCAAGGATCCCTATTGCAATCAATACCGTGTCAAGCAAAATGCAGTATTCACATATCCTAGCAAGTGCGTACATGCTCAGCAGCGAATAGGCAGCGGCACCCATTCCAAGTACGTACCACAGTGGAGCAATCATCTTTATGCGCTTGGACCTGGCAGCAAAGAAGAGAAGCATGGCTACCACAAACCATGCAACACCACCATATGTTATCGGTACCCCGAACACCTTGGAGTAGATACTGGTCTCAACGGTTTGGCAGTTGATGAAGTCCGAAGTGGTGCAGTACAATGGTATGCTTCCAAGCTGTACTGCAGCCAGATAGATGGCATCGGCGAGCCCTAGCACCAGCAGTACAAGCAATATTTTTCCGGTTTTGCCCATAATCCCACTTTCCTGCAATGTAGGTGATTAACGCGCCCTGTTTTTAGCTATATCCTTGTGGGATTGTGCAGCCCTCATAAGCACGGCATTCCCGCAGAAACCGCACTTTCCGTCCTTTATATCGAAGCTCAATATTTCATAGCCCAGCCTAACCACTACCGCATTGCCGCAGCTAGGGCAATAAGTGTTCTCGAACTTGTGGCCTGGCACGTTCCCGACATAAACATAGTCCAACCCGTTCCCTTTTGCTATCTCGTGGTGCTTCTCCAGCGTGCTTATCGGCGTAGGTGGGTAATCTAGCATCTTGTAATCAGGATAAAAACGGGTGAAGTGAACTGGAACCTTGCAGCCTAAGTTATCCGCTATCCACCTCGTAAGCTCATCACATGCTTTAATAGAATCCCCCACCTTTGGTATTATCAAGTCTGTAACCTCCACGTGGATACCGCTGCTTTTTAATGCAGCAAGGCTTTCCCTTACCGGGGCATTCGAAACGACGGCCTCAAACTTGTTTGCAAATTTTGTCTCGCCATTCCCCTTGAAGTCCACAACCACAGCATCTATGACCCCACACATTGCTTTGACCGCTTCTTCCGTCATATACCCGTTGCTGACAAGGACGTTGAACAACCCCTGCTTTCTTGCAGCCTTTGCGACATCCAGTACATACTCAATGAAGATTGTAGGCTCGTTGTAGGTGTATGCTATCCCATCAACGCCATAATGCTCTGCAATCTTCACAGTCTCTCCAGGCTCGTGATAGGCTCCCTTTATCTCACGTCCCTTCGAGATGTTGTGGTTTTGGCAGAAAAGACAGCCGAAGTTGCATGATGATGTACCGATCCCAAGGACCCTTGCTCCAGGAGCAAAATGGTAGAATGGCTTCTTTTCTATAGGGTCTATCTGGAGCGCCTCCAACATCCCATAGTTTGCGAGGTAAAGCCTGCCGCCCTCGTTCCTTCTTACGAAGCAGAAGCCGCCGGAACCTTCCGGGATCTTGCAACGCCGAGCACATGCTATGCATTCCACTTTATTGCCTTCCAGCTTCCTCCAAAGGATTGCGGGCTTTTTCACATATAACTTTTCTCAAAGGCGATATTTATGCGTTTTTACTAGATTTTAGAATGCAGACCCATTCTGTTTTGGCGCCAAAAATAAGCTGCCACCACAAGCCTTTTAAGCTTGAAATCCACATACTGTTACAGACGTTAAACCGTATATTTCAAGGGCTATTTTTATGGATGAAAACTCATATTCTGCAAAGGACATAATTGTGCTATCTGGCCCACAAGGAGTGAGGAAAAGACCGGCGATGTACATAGGCAGCACGAGCAGTGCAGGTTTCAACCATCTTCTCTTTGAGGTGCTAGACAATGCCATAGACGAGGCAACGGCGGGCTACTGCGATAAGGTAATAGTTACCCTATCAGAAGAAGATGGCATGGACGCTGCTGAGGTGTCGGACAACGGCCGCGGCATACCGATCGACATTATACCAAAAGTCAATAAGCCGGCCATCGAGGTAATCATGACATCGCTTCACTCAGGTGCGAAGTTCGAGAATAAGATATACAAGGTATCTGGGGGGCTCCACGGCGTTGGGCTCACAGTCGTGAACTCATTGTCTGAGTATACTGTCGTTACCGTGAGAAAGGGAGGGAAGGTGCATAAACAGACCTTCAGTAGGGGCATCCCGATTTCGCAACTAGAGGTAATAGGCGAGGCTGCTTCGTCTGGCACAACCATCAAGTTCAAGCCCGACAAGGAGATTTTCTCAGTGAACAAGTTCGACGGCATCGCAATAGAGGAGAGGCTGCGCGACCTTTCGTTCCTCAACCCCGGGCTGAAGATCAACTTCGTGGACGGCCGATATGGGCAGAAGATCGAGAAGCAGTTTGTCTCAAAGGAGGGCATCAAGGACTTCATAGACTATGTCCGCGGTCAGAAGGTCCCTATAACCAAACCTGTCATAATAGAAAAGGCAATAGGTGAAGAGGTGAAGGTGGAGATAGCACTGCAGTATATCGCAGATTATTCAGAGACAATAGTGTCGTTCGTCAACAGGATAAAGACCAGCGAGGGAGGAGCGCACGTGTCTGGGTTCCACTCCGCACTCACAAGGGTGATAACCAGCTACATAGAGCAGAGCC
>DAIDAQ010000022.1 GCA_027310535.1 Candidatus Micrarchaeaceae archaeon | reverse complement strand
GTTAAAGTCCTTATCGAAGTCTCTGGGCATATATAGGTATCAGAAGTAAACTATTTAAAGCTTTCTGTAAGTAATTCGTACCCGACTTCCTCGTAAGCTTAAAATGGACTCGGCGGGATTCGAACCCGCAACCTCGGCATTGCGAATGCCGCGCGCTACCGTTACGCCACGAGCCCTTGCTATTCCTTTCGTGGCTCGGATATAAAAAGGTTGTATCAGAAGGTAGGGCATGGCAGCAGAAGGGAAAGATGGCATTGCAAGAATCTTTGAGAGGGTGCTCAGGGATTTTAGGCCAACTTATAATGAGGTAAAGGCAGCGGAATCGGTGTCGAACGATCTGATGCTGAGGCTGAAGAAGGCGCTGCCAAGGAACGTCGAGATAATCCTCGCCGGATCTGTTGCGAGGGGCACGCAGATAAGCGGAAACTCTGACATTGATATCTTCCTTTTGTTCCCAAGGGAAATGAAGAAAGAGGAAATGGAGAAAGAGGGGATGAAGGTCGCAAGGGGCGTAATAGACAGAAAGAGGGGGGAGTCTGCCGTCATAAAATACGCAGAGCACCCTTATCTCCAGCTTATCTCAAAGAAACCTCCTATAAAGGCGGACATCGTACCTGCGTTCAAGATAAGGGATTCGTTTGAGAGGGGCTCGAGCGTGGACAGAACGCAGCTGCATAACGATTTCGTACTGAAGCACCTCAGCACAAGACAAAAGGACGATGTCCGCCTCCTCAAGGTGCTGATGAAGTTCCATAACGTTTACGGGGCAGAGGCCGAGCGAGGAGGCTTTTCAGGCTACCTCTGCGAGCTCCTAGTGCACCATTATGGCTCGTTTTCTGCAGTGCTTGAGGCGTTTGCAAGGCTGAGGCCCCCGCTCTGCATAAACGCAAAAGAGAGGAAAACGATCAGCGATGCGCTGCTTTTCAGGAGGTTCTGCTCTGACTTTGTTGTCATAGACCCTACTGACAAGGACAGGAACGTCGCTGCTGCGGTATCGAAGAGCGCCCTGGCGAGGTTTGTCTTGGTCTCTAGGATGTTCCTCCAGAACCCAACCATTAAATTCTTTTACGGGGTCGAGTACAGTGACGAGAGGTCTACAGCGAAGCTGAAGAAAATAGCCGCCGGCATGGGCACTGACGCATACTTTGCCACTTTCAAAGTGCCAGACATAGCGAGGGACATAATCTTCCAGCAGCTCGCGAAGTTCACAACAAGGCTTGGGGAGAGGCTTGCGAAAAGCCATTTCGAGCCCGTCCTGTCACTGTACAATGCAGAGGGCACAGCAGCAGTTGCCGCGTTCTTCATCAACAAAGGCAGTGCAGCCTCTGTGGTTAAGGCAGGCCCTGAGGTTTTCCTGAAAGATGCTCCTAATGCATTCATAAAGGCGCACAGGTTAACCTTCATCAGGGACTACAGGCTCGTTTCCGTGGACAAGGCTGCCTATCGTACCCCGATGGGATTATTCAGGGACGAGCTGAGGGCAGGCCTGCCCTCATACCTACGGGGGGCTGCCATAAGAGTCAACATGGTACCGGAAAAGCACGCAAAGCTCATCTACAGAAAATACATGGAGGCTACAAACATCTAGTTAGAACCCAAGGCTTCTGTGCCGTTTTATGAACGCGGCGAAGTCGGCGGCCCTGCTCTTTTCCCTCTTCAGCACGGAAGGCGGGGCCCTCTTTTTCGCCAAAGCTGAAATAATTGCCTTTTTTTCAGAGGCGCCTTCAGCCTCGTATACATCCCTGCACGCGCGCCTTGCCATCACGCCGCAGTAGTCAACAGCCTCACATACCATGTTTTCTCTTATCTTCTCGCGGTTGTACCCCCTGTCTACCAGCCTCTTATACATGTCTCCCATTTCTGCTCTTGTGACAATGATCATGCTGTAGGGAAGCCTCAGCTCCTGCGCGAGGTGGCCTACGAGGATCACATCCTTCCTGCATATCTCCCTCTTGACATAGAGCTCCAACGGCTTCAAGTTCACAACAAGCTCCCCATTTTCCGCCTTCCTGTAGAACGACTTTCTCGATGCTATGATGTCGTTCAGCTCCACCACTATTATCTTTGCCTTCTTCGAGAGAGCCCTGGCGAATTCGGTCTTCCCTGAGGCCGGCGTTCCTGTAACACCTATGATGAGCTTGCCCTTCATTGAATGCCTTTCAGACACCGGCTATCATGACGCCTGCAGCAGCGAGAAGGTCGGTTATCTCTATCCTGCTCGCCTCCAGCATCGCGACATCATTGTCTGGGACGAAAACCTCCAGGATGTAGTTTTTGTGGCCGCTGAACAGCCAGCTGCCGATGCTCGCGTTCTGGTATGCATAGCTGAAGTCGGCTACGAGCATGGAGGAGGCGGCCAGCTTCTCGACGAGCGCCAGCACGTCAGGCGTTGAATCGTTGACAGAGATAATCTCCTCTTTTGTCTCATCTCTTATTATGGAAACAGGTGTGACAACTGGGACTTTGTGCTGCTTAGCCTGCATGCTGATGTTCTGGGAGAGCTGCCTTGTAACCGCATCGGCCTTCAGGACGGAGTCGGCCAGAGCCTTCTTAGCGTCTGGCATGGAAGCTATAGCAGTGTCAATGAAAGAGTTCACCTCCTCAGCGAGATTCTTTATAGTCGCCTGTATATTAGGCTGCGATGAGAACTTAGAAGGGCCGGAAAGCAGCTTTTTCAATGATATCTTGTACTTCGTGCTTATCTTTTTGTCTATGCTAGTCAGGACGAAATCCGTGTAATCGCTCCAGTGCTCAGCCATGGCGTCACCATTAAATTACTTAGAGATAAAGAAGCAAACTATAAAAGATTGAGTGTGGACAATGCCAAGAATATACAAGGAAGGGAAGGCGGCAGTTTACAACGGCGCCGCGTTCATAAATAGTGCAGCAAAGCTGACGAGGGACATCGGTGTGGCGATCGCTGAGCTGGAGAAGCGCCCGTTGGATATAATCGACCCAACGGCAGCCACCGGAATCAGGGGCATAAGGTATTGCCTTGAAGTGAGAGGGAAGAGCTGCACAATGCTGGAGATAAACAGCAGCGCGTATAATACGCTGCTAAAAAACGTAGAAAAGAACGGTGTAGCGGCAAGGGCGCTAAATATTGGCATACAGGAATTCGCAAACACGAGCAGAGAGAGGTTCGACCTGATAGACCTCGATCCTTTCGGCGGGGTGGCTCCCTATGTCTACGACCTGCTCAAGCTGGCGAGAGCCAACACCCTATTCTTTGTGACTGCGACAGACACTGCCGTGCTCTGCGGTGCACATAGAAGGGCATGCCTGAGGCTTTACTCTGCTGAGCCTATGCACAACGAGCTCTGCAAAGAAGTAGGGCTCCGCATACTTCTTGGGTATATGGCAAGGCTCGCCGCACAGTTCGATTTTGGGATCGAACCGCTCCTCTCGATGAACTACAAGCACTACATGCGGCTCCACCTAAGGCTAAGACACGGCGCGGAAAGCGCTGCTGACTCCATGAAGCGTCTTGGCTACTTCTATTACTGCAACAAATGCAGGGCAAGGGGCGCAGAAAGGGGGCTCATACCCGCGACCCTGGAATGCAGCGAATGCGGCGGCAGGTTGCAGCTTGCGGGACCGCTTTGGGCCTGGGATCTGCATGATAAAAACACTGTAGAATTGGCCTCAAAAGCGGTTGGCGCGCCAGACCCTGTCCTCATGAGGCTTGAAAAGGAGCTGGATACACCACTTATTTACAGCATACCGAAAACTACAAAGGCGCTAGGGATAAAATCAGTGAGCCCGCAGGCCGTCATAAAGCTGCTGCAGGGCAAGGGGCGCGCGGCGAGCCTTGCCCACTTCGATCCGTCGTATGTAAGGACCTATGCGGGCGTGCGAGAAGTCGAGGAGGCAGTGGAAAAGGTTGCCCGCCTGGACCGTACAGCAGAAGCACAGTCCCGCAGTTCCGCTATTCGCGCCGTTGGCAAACCAATAAATAGCCGACAAGCGTGAAGGATGCAGGGTTTAAGTTTCCGTGGTTCATTGGGTGTGGGACGGGGCGCGGAACTTGGAGAGTGGGTGTATGAGAAGGAGAATAGAGAGTGGAAAGTTGGAGAATGCGGGCAGCCATTCACAAGGATGGTGCAGGATGTGCGGCAGGCCACTGGAGGGGCGCGAAATAAAGGTAGTAGTTTCCTCACAGGCAGTAGGGGGGGTAAACCTTCCGACTTCAGAGAGGCTGATCTGCGGGCAATGCTTCCTCACCAGGGAAGAAGGAGCGCAAACTGGAGCCGTACGCAAAAAAGTAGCCATGGCGATGGCAGCAAAATGACAGCAACCTCCGGGCGGGGGCGACGCGGGGGGTTGGCAGCTGTAGGTTTGGCGCAGCAGGACCTACTCTGTGGCATTCGTAGGAAGATTTAAAAATGTTCCTTTCTTCTTACAGAAAACCCTATATATAAGCTAAGCGGTTAATAGCAGAGCAGATGTGAGGCGCAAAGCAAAGTTTATTTATGTATAATAAGAAGGTTAGCCATGCAGGGATGGCGGAGCCCGGTCAAACGCGGCGGACTCAAGATCCGTTGGCTTAGGCCTGCGGGAGTTCAAAACTACGAACAAATCTCCCTCCCTGCATCTGCTAGTGCTTAGCTTAAATGCTCATGAAGCGAGTGATGTAATGGCAAAGATCAACAATAGGAATCGGAGAAACAATCTTAAGGACGGTGTTAAGGGCAAAAAGGCGGCAACCGGGAACCCGAAGAGGAAGAACAGCAACGGCAAGGTTTATGATATACCACATTACCCGCAGAGCGAAGAGTTCACCAGCGCGGCGGCATGTGCTATGATGGTCCTCAAATACATCAACAAGAACTTCAAGGTCAAGAAGGACGAGGAGTTCGCGATATGGCAGGACGCGGTGAACGGGAGCGTCTGGCACGGCTCCAGGTATGGGCTTGCATACGCACTGGCGAAGAGGGGCGCAAAACCGGAGATAGTCACAAATTCGAGGAATGAAGGCTACGAGAAGAAACTTGCAGTGTTCGAGGGCGTGAACGTAGACACGCTGCAGGCGTCCTTTGAAGAGATAAGGAAGAAGGTCCTCGGTATGAAGATAAAGGAGACAATCAAGGCAACAAGCCTGGACAGCATAAAGAAGCACCTGGTATCTGGCAAGATACCGATCGTCGTCGTCAATGCAAGCGCGCTCAACCCTGAGGACAAGGGGATCGAAGATGCGCCCCATTGGGTCGTTGTCAAGGGCTTTGACAAGGATCTCTTCTACATAAATGACCCCTACAGCGACACAACGATAAGCATAGAGCCGCAGCAGTTCAGGCAGGCGCTAGGCTATGACAGGGAATACAACACGATACTCGTGCCTGCGAGAAGGGTGAACAAGTAAGTTTTGTGCTTTGGAAATAGCAAAAAAAGCCATTGCACGGGGAAGAGGGCTTTCGGCGTCAGCGTCTCCCTATGCTTATTGCCGCTGTATGGTAGCAGTGGTATCGTGTTGCTGCCGGATGGTCTTCCTTATATCCCATGAACTGTACTGTGCATCGGAGGCGTACTTTGACATATGTTGATGGGTAATTGCATGGATGTCCGTACTTTCTTGCGGCCCATGCCATCATGGGCGACCTAAGCGGAATGTCGCCGTCCGAACACAGTGGGCGGCACCTTCTATATCTGCAGACTGGTCATATGCGGAAGGTCTGCCCGCCAGTTCTGATGTTGCAAGAAAAAATAATAGCCTTTTCGGAAATAATGGAACTGTAGGTTTTTTAAATTTTCAAGATGCTATTGTTTTTAAGCGAAGATAGAGCGGCGATCTTATGCCTGTCACTCAGTCCAAGGGAACATCTTGTAGTCATCTCTGTGCATTAATCCGACGCAAAGGGCCGGCGGGGGCGCTCCTGTTATTCATACTTTCAATGTTTGCGCTCCAGAAGGCGAACGCCTTAACGGACACATCCACTTCGCTGTCATGTGTGCCCTCGGTTTTCAACGTCAACGCATTCTCTCTATGCACCACTACATCCAACGCCCCGGACGGTTCCGTAATATCATTCAGCAGCTACGCTTTTTCAGTGCTGCACAATTTCACAGGCGGCACAGACGGAAAGCTCCCTTTTGGTTCTCTAATTCTCTCGGGCAACGTACTCTATGGCATGGCCAAGCAGGGAGGTGCATCAAACAACGGTATCATCTTCTCGGTAAACCCTGACGGAACCGGCTATACTATACTGCGCAGCTTTGCGGGCGGCAGCACAGACGGAAGTAACCCATACGGTTCCCTAATAATCTCTGGCAACGTACTCTATGGCATGGCCAGCCAGGGGGGCGCATCAAACAACGGTATCATCTTCTCGGTCAACCCGGACGGGACCGGCTTTACGGTGCTGCACAGCTTCGCGGGCGGCAGCACAGACGGGGCAACCCCGTACGGTTCCCTAATAATCTCTGGCAACGTACTCTATGGCATGACCAGTCTTGGGGGTACATCAAACAAGGGCGT
>DAIDAQ010000045.1 GCA_027310535.1 Candidatus Micrarchaeaceae archaeon | reverse complement strand
AACCCGCACATAGCTGTGGTCGGGATAACAGGGGCAGGGAAGAGCTACTTCGTAAAGACCTTCCTCGTCAGGGCCAGCTACATATGGAACACGAACGCGGTCATCGTCGACTGGGCAGGGGAATACAAGGCATGGGTGAAGCAGAGCGGCGGCACTGTCGTCTCGCTCGCAAAGGGCGATTACCTTAACCTGATGGACCTTTCGGGGATGAAACCGATCGACAGGGTCAAGCAGATAATGAACTCGCTTGACATACTGACTGACATATCCATGTTCCCGGAGCAGAAGAGGCTGACCGAGGAGGCGCTCGAGCAGTCGTACTCAAACATGGGCTTCAAGCTCCCTGAGAGAGCCACGGAGACGAAGGAGCCGCCCACCCTAAAGAACGTGATAGCGCTGCTCGAGGAGAAGCTCCAGGACGGCACTTACGGCTATCCCGCAGAACTCGAGAACACAATCTACCGCCTGCGG
Source organism: Candidatus Micrarchaeaceae archaeon (assembly GCA_027310535.1). Taxonomy (GTDB): domain Archaea; phylum Micrarchaeota; class Micrarchaeia; order Micrarchaeales; family Micrarchaeaceae; genus A-MIC-10. The sequence goes on along the minus strand of DAIDAQ010000045.1, from coordinate 25,273 downwards.
CAGTTCGCCAGGGAGGGGGAGGACTACTTCGCGAGAAAGAGCACGATCGACATAGGGAAGCTCTCCACGTCCGGCCTTGTCGACCTCGATCTCTCAGGGCTGCCTGACGAGAGATTCAGGGCGCTCGCCGCGCTCTTCATACTCCAGACCCTAAAGGAGAGGATGCGCCTCGAAGGCTGGAGCGAGACGAAGGGGCTGAAGACGCTTGTCGTCCTCGATGAAGCGTGGAAGGTAGCCAGCGACGACAAGAGCGACGCGATCACGATAATAAGGGAGGGGAGGAAGTACCAGTTCGGCCTGATAGTGGCATCCCAGAACCCGACAGACATAAACGAGGCGATCTTCTCCAACGTCGGTACCACGTTCATACTGAAGATAAAGTTCGAGAAGTTCATAAACTACATACAGGGGTCGCTCAACTTCTCTGACTTCATACGTATGGAGATAACAAAGTTCGGGGTGGGCCAGGCCGCGGTAGATATGTCATTCCAGACCTCCATCAGGTTCCCTGGTACGTTTGTCCTGGAGAGGATTCACGGCGAGGAGCCGCTCTATGTGTATATGGTGGATATGTCTGACATCCTCACCAACGCAGAACTCTCCATGCCAGGCATGCAGCGCGACTACGAGTTCGAGAAGGACGAGCTGAGGAACCGGCTGATAGACTACAACATAAACGCAGAGGGCATAACGGCCGTGTTCGCAAAGCTAGATTCCCAGGGTAGGGCGATAAAGATCACGGAGCTGCTCGGTATCTTCAAGGGCTTCGGGATGAACGAGAAGAGGATGGTGGCGTTCCTTAAGGACTTTGGGATCGAGGACATAATAATAACTAGGATACTTTCGAGGATTTGAATGGTAGAAGGGAAGACGTTCACTTTGCTGCGCGTTGAACTGAGGCGCATACTCGTAGCCTCCGGCCTTCCGGAAAAGGAGATAAGCGGGATACTGAGCCAGCTGGAGAAGTCGCACAGGCATATGAGCATAATAGCGTTCGCTGCGCTTCTTGAGAAGGCAGGGCTGAACAACGAGCACATATCGAACATCTTCAGGCGGTTTGGAATGGACTACATAACGATACACGAGGTAATTGACATGATCGACAGCTACAAGATAAATGCCGAGACAGGAAGGCTTTACGAGGTAAGGCTCGATGTTTAGGTGAGCTTGGATGGAAATGGCAAAGAGAGAACCGAGGTGCATCTACTGTGGGAAGAAGAGGGATGGGCTTGGTATAAGGGAGGACTACGTGATAAGGGCGGTGAGGTGGTTCAACAGGAAGGTCCTGCACCGCTACCACAACTACAGGCTGGTGGTCTGCAGGGACTGCTACCTCAACTACAGGAAGGCACGGGCAAGATACCTCAAGAAGCAGGCAACGTACCTGGCCATCGGGATAATCTTCGCCGGCCTCCTGATATTCGTCTCCTCTGCGAACCTCTTTGCGTTCGCGTACGGGATTGCGATAATCCTGTTCATGTACCTGCTCTCGCTGGTGAGCTATGTGCCCGCGCTTGAGGTGGGGCAAGAAAAGAAGGAAGGCAGGCTGGCGCGGAAGGAGAATAGGTCTAAAAAGGCGTGAAAAGCAAAGTGGAATGGTCTAGATGGCTGATGTAAACACTGAGGTAATAGAGCCGGATGTAAACACTGTCACGTTTGATGGGAAGCTCATTGGCACCATGGATGCGATGTCAGCTGCGCTTTCGGCCAACCAGATTTTCAGCGTCTCTGCAACAGAAGACAGGCTGATCGTGTTCGACGTCGAGACAAGGGATATGCAGAAACGGCCGCTGCTATTCTTCATAATGACGTTCACGAGCAGCACGGTGCAGCTGGACTACTCAGTGCCGAAGGATGTGAGCGACAAGCTGAGGAAGCTTTCAGTGCTGAGGAATCTCATGGGCGCGCTCTCGCTCGTGTCGCAGTCTTTCGCCATCGACCAGAAGGCGTTCTTTGAATACGTGGACAGCGCAGTGGACGACGTTGTGGCCTCGATGTCGCAGGGCTACGGGGTGCTTTTCAACAGCTATGACTCGCTGCTCGCGGAGCACAGGGAGTTGCGCAGGCTGAACCTTGAGCTGGCGAGCTCAAACAAGACCCTCGCTGCGGATGCCACGCGCCTGAGCAGGGAGAATGAGGAGCTCAGGGGCAAGCTCAAGCTGCTTGAGAATTATTCGGATGAGTCGCTGATGGTCATGATTGAGGAATGGATAGACTCGCACAGTGACACGATCGACGTTCCTGAATTTTCAAAGGCGTACAAGGTCCCGCAGCCCAGGGTCGAGCAGATACTGAGCAGGATGGTGGCTGCAGGGTTCATAGAGATGAAGGGTTAGAATGATATACGGCGCAAGGATAAGGAAAAGGGTGCGCTACCTGCGCATATACTCAATCAAGAAGAGGATCGGCCGCAGGGAGAACATCATCACAAGGCTGTTTATGAAGGCGCTTGAAAGGAAAGCGCAGCAGGGTGCTTAGATGCGCGTGACTGTCATGCGCAGCAAGAAGAAAATTGCAGCGGTGGCCATAGCGGCCTCTCTTGCGGTCGTTGTTGCGCTGCTCGTCATGGTGCTGAGCATCGAGTCGCTGCTCTCGCAATACGCAGCGCCCACATATCCAGGGAAGGCGGCGGTCTCGCTGCAGGAGCTGCGCTCTTCGTCGTTGTTCTACAATATGGGTGTATCAATCGTGCCGTACATACTGCTGCGTTACAGCGCGAAGAATACCTCCTACATCATCGTGAATGTGTCGGTTTACCAAAACCCGCCGCCGTCTTCAATCTATATCCTGAATACCTCGGGCGGCCTATGCACGCGTTGCAGCAACGTGACCGCTGTCGAGTCTTATCTGCCGCAGGCGCTCCAGTCGTTCGGCGTAAGCGGCCAGGTGGGAAAGGTGAACATCTCACAGCTCTCGTCAATAGAGGATGCAATACTCATAGTGCCGACAGGCAGGCTGCCTTACCAGATGCTGAATTCCACAAACGGGACCACGGTGCTCGACGAGCTGTTGTCTCGCGGGGTCAGCGTGGTGTACGTGGGTCTCGATTTCTCGCAGATATGCGCGCTTGGCACCTGCTCCGTGCTCACCACGCCACAGACGGTGGAGCCGTATCTGGCCACTGCGCCGCCGGCGCGCGGATCCCCATCCAGCGGCATGAGGGCATTCAGCTTTGGCCAGCAGGAGTTCGCGTTTTCGAAAGGCGCGGAGTTCGGCAACCTGACGTACGTGAACGCCTTCGGCGGCTCCATAGTATCTTTTGCCAACTACCCTGACTCGTGGCCTGCGAAGTCAGAAGCATACGACTTGGCAAAGGCTGTGTCGGAGATGTTCTGGCTGCCAGTAATTGCGCAAGGCGCGGCGTTAGTAAATGTAAACGGCAGTGCAGACGGCAACATCGGCATCCTCGCCAGCAAGGTCCCACTGAACCAGTCGCGCGGCGCCCCAGGCAGCCTTGGGGATGTGTATATCCGCGCCATAGCCTACAACAATCCAGGCTATCTGGCGGCCAACAACAGCGTGTACTCCTACCTGTCTTACGGGGTGAGTTATGCCCCCACAGGCACGCTCTCGCTCCCGGAAGACGTGCTGCCGGTCTATAACACTGACATAAATGGCACGCTTCCATTGACAGGCAACATATCAGTGAGCTTCGCGATAAACAACGCAGCTGACTTCAGGCTTGTCAAAACACTGCCGTTAATCCAGTTCAAATCGGTAACAGCGGGCCAGCCGTTCATCAGTGCCAAGCGCATCTCGCTGCCTCCTGGTTACTACATACTCTCAATGGTAAATCTATTGAATTACACGTATGCGTCTGCGCTCTTCAGGGTCCCGCCGGTCAACATAACACCGACGGCTGTCGACTTCGCGGCCAACAACTACACCTTCACTCTCAGCATGGACGGGGTGCCGCTCTCAGGCCTCAATTACTCTGTCGCGCTCTCCACGTGTGGCATCTGCCCTCCGTTCTCAGGCACGGTGCAGCCAGATGGCAGGGTGTTCTACACGTTGCGCGGCGCCCAGCAGGGCGTGTTCTTTGGCGCTGTCAACTTTACGTTCAGCATACTGGGCGCTAAGATCGCGTACTCGCTCCAGAACAACCCCACAAAGATAACGATATCCGGCCCGGAGGTGGAGCTTGCGGTGACCGTAATCATAATGCTCGTATTAGTCCTCGCGGTTAAGGCCCCGAACAGGGACGAGTTCTACATCGATGTGCCGATCATGCCGAAGCCCAGCACCGTGGAGGTCAGGCTCAAGCCCGACGAAGTGTTGTCGGTTTTCGACAAGCTGAACATGTACTACCACTGGCAGTACATGCCGCTCTCGGTGGATGAGGTGAAGAACGCGATAAAGATGAACGTGCGCGCCGGCAACATGCCAGTCACCGTGACGTACAACAATGCAGAGGCGATCCTGAACGAGCTGCATATCCGTGGGGACGTGGTTTCGTGCGACAACCTTTTTGCCCCGAAGGGCTGGGTGGATCTGAGCGGGCACGATATCGAATACCTCGCCGCATTCAAGAAGCTGAGGGTCTGGCTTGTTACGCATTCGTACATGTTCACAGACATCAATGCAAGCGATGCAGCAGACACGGTCATCACGTCGCGCGGCGAGCGCGCCTACATAATAATCTACTCGCAGACAAGCAGGTTCAAGGCCGTGCCGGTCGCCGCAGATTCCCAGACCTACCTTGCGTTCATAAACTCGGAGAAGCTCATGGGGTTCAAGGACGTGCTCGCCGATGCCAAAGGGGACGAAGCAGAGCTCCTCAGGATGTACATAGCAACAGGGCGCATAAAGCTGATGGACGCGGAGAGCATAGGGCAGGCGTTCGCTGCATGAGACGGTCAGGCCTTCCCAGCTTTTTCCTCCTCCTTGTTGTAGTGCTTTGCCACCAGCTTCTCAAGCCTGCCCTCTATCTCGTCTGTATCCTTGCCCGTTATGCTGGCGAGGTCCTTTGACAGCTGCCCGGTGTATCTGGCTATCGTCTTGTACTTCCCCTCAGACTCCCTTGCCCTCTCCCTGTTGCCGATGAAGCGCTGTACTCCCCTAGCCGCATCCATGAGCGCCAGCTTTATCTCATCTATTATCTCTTCTTCCTGTGCGATCGATTCCTTGCCCACGCCGGAGTATGGTACATAAACAGAAGAGACATTGACGAAGATGCTTACGGGCTGTGATTCGATGTCGACGCCGTATCTCTTCCAATCTATGCTCTTCGCTGCCTCTGTGACCGCGCAGCTGCCGCTGTCAAACAGCAGCGGCACGCGGTTTGCAAAACGCATGATCACCCCCGTGCGCCCGCCATCAACCTTCTTTCCGGAATTGCCGCCGTAAGCTATTGCGGCCTCGACGATGAAAGGGAACCCGCCGCTGAAGACCTTCGGCTTCCTCTCTATCACATGGAGCGAGTCCGGGGCGAGGATGCTCTGCAGCGCAGCTGTTATCCTCTCCTCGCCTATCGGGATTATGTTCGAAGCATCAGGCGCTATCCACTTCATCGCCTTGAATGCTGCGATCAGTTTTTCAGATTCGTCCCATGTCAGCTCCTTCGGGCTCTTCGAGAAATCTATTTCTGCAAGCTGCGCTTTCAGCTCGTTTGCCCTCTCCTGGCTGAATCTCGCGAACGTCTCCACGAAGAAGGAAGTAACCTTGTTGTTCTGCGACGCGTGTGCCATCTCGAACAGGTCGCTGACAGAGAGGCCGAGCGGATGCAGCTTCGCTACTTTTGGCCTTTCAGGCATCGTCTCAACAGACCTGACGAACGTCTGCTCCTTCCCTTCTGGGTCAATCAACGTTATCTCGACGTGCGGGTTCGCCAGCGCGGTCCTTTTCAGGTACTCGTGCACGCTGTGATCGCTGTTGTCATACTTGACGCTGCTGAACTCCCCGTCGATTGACAGTCCCCTCTGGGCTGCCTTCGGGTCGAGGTCAGCGGCATTGCTTATTACCGGCTTGTTGTGCAGTGTGTCTATAGCTACATCACACTCATAGGCTTTGCTCCCTGTGGATGAGATAACGTGGACAGGCTTGCCGGTCGTCGCCTGCGCAAATAGTGTGCAGCCCGCTGCCCCGATCCCCTGCTGCCCCCGCTGTTGCATATTCCTGTGGAACTTGGTCCCAGCGAGCACAGTCGCGAGCGCCTTCCCGATGAACGCCTTGGGTATCCCTGGCCCGTTGTCTGCAACCCTGACTTTGTAGCGGGTTTCATCTATCCTGTCCAACCTGACGAGTATGGCGGGCAGGATAGATGCCTCCTCCAGTGCATCCAGGGAGTTCGAGACGTATTCATGCACTATTGTGGTAAGCGCCCTGACCCTGCTTGAGTAGCCGAGCATCTGCCTGTTCTTCTTGAAGAACTCAGAGACAGAATGCTCCCTGAACTCCTTGAATATCTCGTCGGCCCCGTCTCCCAAAGCATCACACTGCGTCCCTGTTCCTCCTGTGCCTTGCCTCCATCCTTCCATACGCCAGCCTGTGCGTGCTCCCGCCGATCAGGGTGTGCACGGCTGTTTCAGCCTCCTCTATCTCGTTTATGCGCCCGATAAACCCAATCGTGTGCCCGTATATGCTCATCTTAACAGAAGTAAGGCCCTCGATGTAGCGCTTTGCCTTTCCTTCCTTCCCTATAACCCTCGCCTTGACCTGGAGCAGCCGCTTCTCGCTGCCGAAGATGTGCTTCAGGTCGATGTACGAGAAGTAATAATCATCCTTCCTGAGAAGTAATGCATCCCCGATGGCAAAGCCCCTGCCTATCGCAGTCATCATATTCTTGACTAGAAACTCCCAGTATGCGTCCTCCCCTGTTATCACCACCGAGTTCTTGCCCTCTGTTGATATGTTGCACTTGCAGGCCATCGCCATGTGCTCAAGCGCTGCCTTGTTAGCCCTTATGTATTCCATGCGCCTTTCAGGTATGAGGAGCTCTTCCATGTTTCCGCCTGCTGCAGCAGAGCAGTGCCGCCATGAATTATTTTCCGAGAGGATTTAATAAGGCTTGTCATAGGGTTGTTGCTGCAAGGCATGCAGTTCCGCTATTTGGGTATACGATAAGGAAAAAAGAAAGCTTTAAATAGCTATACTCATGTTATATTCATGACTAAATCATGATTCTTACATGAACTGGTTGCAGATTGGTCGTGATGCTATGGAATCAAAGAAAGCGGTTGAAGAACAACTCGCTGACATAAAATCCCAGCTCGATAGGGTATCTGAGGATAACAACAAAACTATCTCTCTCCTTGAAAAGAAGGTCGCAGACCAGAGCAGCAGCGACATGCTCAGGCTCTTCAAGTTCATGATAGAGGAAAACAGGAAGAACTCCGCGATACTGACAAGCCTGGCAGAGGCGGTCTCGCAGCTCACCTTTGAGGCGGATAAGGACGGCAGCGCAGGGGTCTACCCCACTGACGAGCTCCCGCTATCCGGGCTCGATGCCAGGATACTCGAGTACATACAGGTCAAGGGGATGGCTTGCGCGGATGACATAAAGGCCATGATGGGCTACAAGGGCAGGAACGCGGCCTCGGCAAGGCTGAGCCTGCTGCTGAAGAGGGGCGCTCTCCACCGCTATCAGCTAGGTCACAAGGTCTATTACAAATATGATGCTGGCAAGGCGACCAATACACTAATTGTTTCACCCCCACATTAGGGTAGAGCCTTTTGCAGGCTCTACCTCCTATTTCTTCGAGTGAAATAGGGGTGCGTGAGCGCCCGCGTGAACCCAGCTGAGATTCCAAAATCAAGGCTTATAGCAATCTTCCCTTCCCTGTGCTTGAGCAGCTCAGCTATGTGGTAACCCCAAATGACGAAGTTTCCGTGCTCAACCATAAAAGATAGTTTATTTTTACATTATTATTACTATTTCTAAAGCTTGGATTCGCACTTCTTTCTCTTTATCAGCGGGCCAGACACGTCCTTTACTCCTAAGCCTTTCAAGCTGGCGGGAGATTGCGCTGGGCGTGAGCTTCAGCTCCTGCGCCAGCTCATGAACGCGGCACGGATGCTGCTGGAACAGCCTGAATGCTTTGGCGCGTGCCGGCCCTCATCTAGATACCACCTGCGGCGTGGCCGATGCCGCCGTATGAACAGGCCGCCATGCACAAAGGATGCCGAGTTCTCCATATCTTTTATCTTTTATTTCCCCAAATAATTCAATGGTGAAACCTCTATAATTTAGTGCCCGTGAGGAGCGGTAGAGTGCTTCCGAACCGTGCCATTCGAGCATTATGGCGTAGACATTGGAGAGGTCGGTATCGAACATGAACCCTTCCTCGCCCTCTGCATCGCATTTTATCGCCACGTTCCTCAATCCTTTTATGGCGCGTTTAAGTGCAATCTTTTTTATAGGAATGCCAATGTCGTTGCAGTCCTCCCTGATGTTGAAGCTCACATCGTTGATGCCTTCTGGCATCCTGACCCTTCCATCAGAGCTTGAGACCGCTGCGTTGATGAGCGTCACCTTTGCAGCAAAGCCTGCTGCCTTGATGTTCCTCTGTGCTAGGGAAAAGGATAGCGGCATCGGCTCGTATGCGATAATTTTCTTAACCTCGCGGAACTGCGCGAAGTAGATGGCTGTGTCTCCGATGCTAGCCCCTATGTCGAGGATGGTAGTGTTTGGTTTAAGACGCTCCGCTAGCCAGCGGTAGTTCTGCTGGTAGAAAACTTCCTCTGCGCATCTTAGCCTATCCGTGGAAGCGCGGGAACGGAGGGTATAACCTATTATTCTGCCAATCCTATCCGATACGCGTTCTTTGAGGTTCATGGGCTATCACCTGTGCAACACGCTTCACGTGTCTCTCTGAAGCGGGCCATCTTGCTCTTTATCAATCAATCATCTTATCCATTCAATATCCTCAAGTGCCTCCTCGGTCAGCAGCATCAATAGCCATGCGTTCTTTTTCACTGGTATGGTCATGCACCGCTCATCACCGTCAAAGTAGGCGTCCTTCAGCAGAAGAGGATCTTTACATCCTCTTCAGAGGCTATATCAAATCCTCTGAGAAACTTTGGCATTCCGTATTCCCTTATCAATTTCTCACCCGTATAATAACTTAGTCCAAGCTATTTAACTCTTGTTATTTTCAAAATATGGAGGATATTTCTCCACCTTGGATTATTCAACGCATCAACACGTCATCGGTCGTTTCGCCGGCAGGATGGCATGCGACGAAATCAGGAGCATCGCAACAATGGCACCTATAGAGGCGCTGCTTTCCGCGCAGAAATAGTTGTGGGACTTTCACTGGAAGCTATAATTTCATGACTATGGGACAGAAGCCTTATAAACTTTGGCATGGTTAGCTATATAAAAGTCACAAGTTTAGAAGGTTCGTGATTATGTACACTCGTTCAGGTTTAAATTTTTGGGTTTTGCTACAAAAGATCAGCGTACGCTCGGTATCAGAGTAAATAGCAAGAGAAACTTCTACTCCTTGTGGCTGTTTTGAGACGAAGTGATCAAAATGGCAAAGGCTTACATAGACATAGTAAAATACATGGTGGAGGCGAGGTTTGAGATAACTGGATTGGTTGAGAAGCCGGACATAATCGGTGCTGTTTTCGGACAGACTGAAGGGCTCCTCGGCGGAGGGCTAGATCTAAGGGAACTGCAGAAGAACGGCAAGATAGGAAGGATAGAGATAACCACTAATACATCAGGCAGCAGGACCATGGGCAAACTCTTCCTTCCTTCATCACTTGGCAGGGTGGAGACGTGCATACTTGCGGCAGCGATAGAGTCTGTCGACAGGGTCGGCCCGTTTGAAACATCATTCAAAATAGAGAAGGTGGAAGATACAAGGAACGAAAAGCGCTCCAAGATAATAAACAGGGCAAAGGAGCTGATAAAGTCGATGCTCAATACAGAGGTGCCGGACAGCAAGGAGATCAGCGAGCTGGTAGAGGCAGAAGTGAAATCGAGTGTGATCGGCACTTATGGCCCAGAGGCGCTACCGGCAGGCCCCGAAATAGCGAAGAGCGACGAGGTTGTAATAGTCGAGGGAAGGGCCGACGTCATCAACCTGCTCAAAAATGATATACCAAACTGCATAGCCGTTGGAGGTGCTGCAGGAGTGATCCCAAGAACGATAGTCGAGCTTTGCAGCGCAAAGGATGCCACTATATTTGTTGACGGAGACAGGGGTGGTGAGATGATAGTAAAGAACATCCTCAATGTCGCAGAGGTAGACTTCGTTGCAAGAGCGCCAGACGGCAAGGAGGTAGAAGAACTTACAAGAAAGGAGATCATAAAGGCCCTGCGCTCAAGGATACCGATAGATCAGTACATGCAGCAGAACAGGATCGGAAGGAACGGGCAACCTTATCAGAGGGAAAGGGGGCAAGGTAGAGGCTTTGATGATAGGAGGTATCAGAGGGAGAGGCAGGAAAGGCAGCAGCAACAGCAGAGGCCCCAGCAACAGGCCCCGCCGTCACGCGAGGAGCCGCAGCACCCTGTTTCGCTGGAGCCTGCAATATTGAGCCCGTCCAAGATTGTGAGTAACCTGCGCAAGCCTTCAGACGAATACGCTGGCAGGGAGCAACAGTACAGCGCCCATGCTGATCTAGAAGAGATTGGCAGCGACAGCCCCCCTATTGAGAGCATACCTGCAATCGGCGGGCAGAATGCAGCAAACGGGGCTTATATGCACTCGTTGGAGGAACTGCGCAACACGCTGCGCGGCAGGCTCTATGCGAGCGACGGCTCAGTTATTAAAGAGGTTCCAATACGCGAACTGATCCAGTCGGTCCAAGACACGAAGGGGGTGCATGCAATTGTTTTTGACGGGATTATAACGCAGAGACTGGTGGAGCTCGCGTACGCCCATGGGATAAAGGAGATATACGGCATACGCTCGAGCCAAATAACAAAAACATATGGTGGCATGGAGGTCTACACAACGGAAAACGGCAGGCTGTAAGCCCTATTTGGTCTCATGGAGCCCGGAAGCGTCGAGCACAAGCCTCATGTTTGCATGCGCCGCAGCCTTCATCGAAGCCACCTGCTTCCCGTTTGCAGCAACCAGCACCAGCGAGTAAAGCCTGCCTTCTAAGGCACTAAACGAAGCCGCGCCTCCTGCAACACGCACATTGCACAGCCCCTCTCCCAAGAAAGAAACCGCAAGCCCTGCAATCTCCCTGCTCTTCCGGTCGCCTTCTCTCTTGTCCTCTATGGTGACGCGCGCCCGTATGCCCCGGCTCACACCATGCCTGCTGGGGCGCGCGGCTGCCGCGGCTTGTTCCTTGTAGTGTTTCGTTATCAGGAATACGGAGTCTGATGCCAGCTTCTCGTCTCCGGACTTCGCCACAAAATTGACCGCGCAGAGCCTTGAATCGAGGTGCTTCAGCTTTGCCACGACTTCATCCTGTTCCGCATAGGTGAAGACAAGGTCCTTTGCGGCTATTGCGGCGATGTCAGGTGCCTGCTTCATGTAAATCTTGTTCTGGCACATCCTCCTTATCTCCGGCGTGATGTCTGTTATGCTGTGGGTCAGGAGCATGATGCCTACCCCCTTCTTCCTGAAGTCCTGTATCCTGCTGGTCAAGTCCATCGAGGCGGCGCTCTCTTTTTCCGCCATGAATATTGTCTGCGCCTCCTCTATGCAGATAAGCATGCGCAGTTCGTCATCGCCGTCATCATCAAACATGTCCGCGAGCGCGTAGAACTGGTTGAGCAGCAGCGCATAGAAATAAGGTTTTGCGTTGTTGCTGGCACCGGCAAGGTTGAAGACGACCCCGTCTTTTGCCATATCCCCCAATTGCACCCCGGTTGTCACAGAATAGACGTTATGCGAAAGTATATGCCGGAGGTTCTCGAGTGCTGCCTTTATGTTTTCTCCGTGCTTTGTGTATTTTACCCCAACATTGGTTTTCTTCCCGTGCAGCCTGATTATGCTCTCTTCAATCTGGTCGTATACCTCTGTCGGGTTCATCAGGCCCTGTCTGCCACTCAATCTGAACGCGTTCAGAAGGCACTTCTCCATCGGGTTCCTGTACGGCCCGGAGTTGGATGCCGAAGAGAGCAGGAGCGCAAGGTCTTCGTAAAACTTCTCCCTGCTTGTGCCTTTCGGATTAGCGAAAAAGTTGATCGGCGTGTAGTCCTTTCCCACTTCTATCAGGTGCATCGCATGCCCTGCTGCGAATGCATTCCACTCGTTGGTGGGCGAGATCACTACGATTGCGGGCTTATCCACGGCCATAGTCTGCCGGATAATCGCCATTGCCTCGCATGTCTTTCCGCTGCCCGGGACGCCGGATATTATCATGCCCAGGTTGAGCGATGATCTTGGCATTGTGACCTCCCTTTCGGTTTCAGCGACGCCCGCCATTGCATATCTGCCAAGCGCTATACCTCCTGCGCTCTCCGGACCCGCGAAAGTCTCTATCGCATAGTTCAGCCTTTCAGCTCCAATGAACCCGACAAAGCAGCTTGCATGCTGCGTCCCGAATGCAAGCGCCTTCTGGCCTTTCAACGATGAAAAGAGCCCTGCAATGCAGTCAAAGCCTACACGGGTTTCTCCTATCATGACCGCGGTTTCCGAGAGCGCGCTCCTCACCCCTTCTTCGCTATCAAACGCGACGAAAAAGACCTTGTAAAGCTGCCTCCCTGAAAGTAGCGTTGTGTTGGCGTCTTCCAGCATGTCAAGCATCATCCTCCGTTCCTCCGAGTCTGTGAAGAGGTCCATGTGCAGCGATGTGCCCCCTCCTCTCCCGCGCGCTGACTGCACTGCCGTTGCTTTCACTGCCCTTGTGCCCAACATGCCCTCTATCATTTCCTTTGCAGTGCTCGCCTCGCGTTCTCCGCACCTGAGAAAGAGGATGCCGAACGAGCCCTTCTCGACCCGTGAGGTTACCGCAGCCACTATATCGAAGCCTTCCTGCGGAAGGCGGTATGCCAATATCGCACGCGCATCCCCCGCGGCGCCGAACAAGGGTTCAGCGCTTTCTGCCTCAAACCCAGGGATCATGTTGCGTATCCGCTTGATGCAATCCGGGCTCTCGAACCAGAGGTATGTGCGTTTGGTCTCTGCATTTACGAATATGCCGAAGTCTTGCTTCCCAACTGCGTCAAAGAACACTCTCCTATCGACCCCCGCGCTTGGCAGCGCCTTGACGAGCAGCATCAGATCACCAACAAGAGCAGTGCCGCCGCACCCAGCGCAATGTATGTTATTGCATGAACTGCAGGAATGGCATGGTCCATTGTTATGCTCCTCTTTGCTGCAAGGAGCATAAGGCTTCCGGCAATTGCAAGGTACACGCCAATCTTGCTGTCAATGCCCGTTAATACTGGTGCCAGCAGCAGCACTAGCACTGTGGAGAAGGAGATCGACATGAAAGCTACGGCTGCAATATATACGGCTCGCATCTTGTTCTTTGTATAAAGGGCTCTTATGTTCCGCAACATAGCAATCTCACCCGGCATCACCTGAGTATTCCATAGGAGGGTTTTTTTCATATAGTACTATATAAATATAATTATGTAAGTATTATAATATATACTTTTGTATCAGGCATAAATCCTCGCCCAGCCAATAAATGGTTTTTTCCCAGTAGCATCCTGCAGATGGGAAGCCACGCTCATGCACCCAACCTAATTTAATTATGTTATCTATATATTTACAACTTTTTCTGAAAGCCGCGTACTGAGGGTTATGTTAGAAATCTGTAATGGGGCTGCTGCGGCATTTTCGGCAACTAGCGCGTCAGCGAAGCTGCACAAGTTATATATAGATTTGTGCCATAATCATATTGCTTTTTTACGGTAACGGTTAGGGCTCTTTTTCCCTATTCAAAAGCGAAAGAGTGAAAATTCCTGCTTGGAATTGGATGCAGTCTTGAGGAATGCAAAGAAGGAACGCAGAGTTGCTTTTAATTGCGTCGACTCCAGTCGATGCTGCTGGAGGACACTGCTATCAGATTTCGACAAACATGCAAGTCAGCTGTGTGGCTTCACACGGCGGCGTACGGCTCAGTAACACGTAGTCAATCTACCGCAGGGAGGTGGATACCCTTTGGAAACGAAGGCTAATCCGCCATGGCATAGGGCATCTGGAAGGAGCCCAATGCGAAAGGGCTGCAAAATGCAGCAGTACCGCCCTGCGATGAGACTGCGGCGGATCAAGCTGTTGGCGGGGTAACGGCCCACCAAACTTATAACCCGTAGGGGATGTGGGAGCAAAGGCCCCGAGAAGGGCACTGAGACAAGGGCCCTAGCGCTACGGCGTGCAGCAGTTGCGCAAACTCCACAATGCGCGCAAGCGTGATGGGGGGAATCTGAGTGGTTGACATCTGTCAGCCTTTTGCCAAGTTCAGCAAGCTTGGCGAATAAGTGCTGGGCAAGACCGGTGGCAGCCGCCACGGTAATACCGGCAGCACAAGTGGTGTCCACGATTATTGGGCTTAAAGCGCTCGTAGCCGGCTCGGGCCGTCCCGCGTGAAATATTGGCGCCCAACGTCAATGCGCGCGCGGGATACCCTCGAGCTAGGAAGCGGGTGAGGCAAGGAGTACTCACGGGGAAGGGGTAAAATCCTATAATCTTGTGAGGACTAACGGCGGCGAAGGCGCCTTGCCAGAACGCATTCGACGGTGAGGAGCGAAGGCTAGGAGAACGAATCGGATTAGATACCCGAGTAGCCCTAGCAGTAAATCATGCAGACTTGTGTTGCAGGTGTCTAGAACGCCTGCAGTAACGTAGCGAAAGTGTTAAGTCTGCCGCCTGGGGAGTACGGCCGCAAGACTAAAACTTAAAGCAATTGGCGGGGGAGCACACCAGGGGTGGATGCTGCGGTTTAATTGAATTCAACGTCGGAAATATTACCGGGAGCGACGGCAGGATGAAGGTCAGGCCAAAGACCTTACCAGACAAGCCGAGAGGTAGTGCATGGCGACCGTCAGCTCGTGGTGTGAACTGTCCGGTTAAGTCCGGTAACGAGCGAGACCCCCATTGATAGTTGCTACTTGTGTTGAGGAACACAGGGCACTCTATCGAGACCGCCTCTGTTTAAAGAGGAGGAAGGAGGGGGCGACGATACGTCAGTATACTCTGAATCTTCCGGGCTACACGCGGCATACAAAGGTTGGCACAGCAGGATGCAACCCCGAGAGGGGAAGCCAACCCCATAAAGCCAACCTAAGTTCGGATTGAGGGTTGAAACTCACCCTCATGAAGGTGGAATCCCTAGTAATCGCGTGTCACTAACGCGCGGTGAATATGTCCCTGCTCCTTGCACACACCGCCCGCCAAGCCACCCAAGTGGAGTCATAGTGAGGCAGCATCTTCGGGTGTTTTCGAGTTAGGGTTCTGTGAGGAGGGCTAAGGCGTAACAAGGTATCCGTAGGGGAACCTGCGGATAGATCACCTCAAAGAAACTTTTTAAGAAAAAGTTTCAACAAAAAGTGTGCATCGCGATGCGTTTCTTCGCATTAATTTTCAAGACTGCATCTTTTTCTGTTTTGCAAACCCGGCGCCAGCTTCGCAGGCGACCAGAAGAAGGTTACCTTAACTTTAAAAGATCGATATCAAGGTCGGCGAAGTGTCTGTCATCCGCCACAAGCTTTGCGCTCAGCATCTTTGCCATGGAGGCAATCGGCGCATCGGCAGTAGGCATGTTCCCGAGCCTGTAGGTTCCTGCCTTTATCGCAACATTCCCCCCTCTCTTCATCAAAAATAGATTGACGACGTAGAATAAAAGTAATGTTACCGATGTCAGTTTACTTTACAATGCTACCTACGCATGCAACAAGACCTATGCTTTAAATCCTTCCTCTCCATAAACCAACTATGGCGAAGAAGCTGAAGTTGACCGAACAGACCAGCTACATGCTGGGCATTTATGCACACAGCCCGCAGGAGCCCAGTGCCTCTGTAGCGGCCTCAAGTGAAAGCGAGACAGCTATAGAGAAGTTTGCATCAATAGCCTACAAGGAGCTGGGCATTGAGCCGAACAAGATACTCATAAGCGAAGAGAAGGGGGTTTACAGGGCAATGTTCTACAACTCGAAGCTGAAGAAGCTGTTTGACAAGGCACTGCAGCGCAAGACGAGGGTATTCAAATACGCGAATGCTTATTCGGCTCAGTATGTGGCAGGGATGTTCGATGCTGCGGGTGGCATAAATACAAAGGGCATCTTCCTAAGCGGCATTGATGATGCGGATTCCCTGTTACTGCAGAACGTCGGCGTGCATGAGGATGTGCAGGGTAGCAAGCACTATGTAAGGAACCAATCCGCTTTTGCTTCCTTTATAAGGCAATACAGCACCAAGCTGCCGCGCAAGTGATGCCATCACTATTATATCCCTTTTCGGCGATTTATTGTAAACGGTGCAATCCAGTGCGGACCACAGAAATAGATTACAACAAGTGGAAGGAAAGATGGCAGGAGAGCGGCGCGTTCGCCTTCAGGCGCGGTGACAAGAGCTCACCTATACTGTCAATAGACACACCACCTCCATTCACAAGCGGCGACCTGCATATAGGCCAGGCGTATTGGGTGATATATACCGATTCAATAGCGCGCTATTACAGGATGAAGGGCTACAACGTCCTCTATCCTGTCGGTTGGGACATGCAAGGCTTTCCCATCGAGCTGCAGGCCGAGAAGAGGTTCGGGAGGGAGATGCCAAGGGAGGAGTTCTACAGGCGCTGCAGCGAGATAGCTGTGCACAATATGGGCCTGATGAAGGCGCAGATGTCAAAGCTCGGCGCCAGCTTCGATGTGTCGCTCGAGTACATGACGATGTCTCCTGAATACAGGAGGAAGGTGCAGCTCTCCCTTCTCCTGATGCACGAAAAGGGGTTCGTCTACAGGGGCAAGCACCCTGTTGAATGGTGCACGCACTGCAATAGCTCCATCGCCAGGGAAGAGACGAGCGACGTTGAAAGGAACTCGCAATCCAACTACATCAAGTTTGCATGTGATGGAGGGCATATTGAGATAGCAACGACAAGGCCCGAGCTCCTGCATGCCTGTGTTGCAGTTGCAGTGAACCCGGGTGACGAACGCTACAAAAGCATGGTCGGGAAGGGCGTCGCTGTGCCGCTGGCAGGCAGGAAGGTGAAAGTGATAGCGGACGAGCTTGTTGACGCCTCGTTCGGCACCGGGGCGGAGATGGTATGCACGTTCGGTGACAAGAACGATGTCATAATGTTCTACAAGCACGGCCTGCACTTGGTAGGGGCGATGAGCGGCCAAGGGCTTCTCACCAATTCAGGGAAGTATGACGGGATGAATTCGAAGGATGCCAGGGCCGCGGTACTGAGGGATCTCAGGGAGGCAGGGTTGCTCCTTAAGCAGGAGCAGGTGGCGCAGACCGTCAAGGTGCACGACAGGTGCAATACCCCGATCGAGCTGCTTGTCTCCACGCAATGGTTCATAAAGACAAAGGAGCACGCAGAGAAGATCAAGGAGGTGGCTTCAGGTGTGCGTTTCATACCGGAGCGCAAGCTGCAGGAGCTGTGCAACTGGGCGAACTACATAGAGTGGGACTGGAGCATCTCGAGGAACAGGGTCTTCGGCACCCCGCTGCCTTTCTGGTATTGCGGCGATTGCGGTACCATCATCCCCGCAAGGAGGGAGTCGCTCCCGGTAGACCCGGCGTCAAGCGCAGCGCCGCGCCGCGAGTGCCCGAAGTGCGGCTCATCGAAGGTCATAGCTGAAAGGAACACGTGCGACGTCTGGGTGGACTCATCGATAACCCCCATGGTCATAGCCGGCTGGCCTGATGACATGGAACTGTTC
The DNA here is from genome assembly GCA_027310535.1 of Candidatus Micrarchaeaceae archaeon. Lineage (GTDB taxonomy): Archaea > Micrarchaeota > Micrarchaeia > Micrarchaeales > Micrarchaeaceae > A-MIC-10. Next base: position 7,524 of record DAIDAQ010000045.1, on the reverse strand, counting down.
AAGAGGGCGTTCCCAGCAACCTTCAGGATACAGGGCAATGACATAATAAGGACATGGGCCTTCTACACAATCCTAAGGACTTGGGCGCTCACCGGCAACAAGCCGTTCGAAAGCCTGATTGTCAACGGCATGGTGCTGGGGGAGGATGGGAGGGAGATGCACAAGAGCTGGGGTAATGGCGTGCTCCCAGAGGATGTGCTGCGCGATTATGGGGTTGACGCCATGCGGCTCTGGGCCGCGATGAGCGGCAGCGTGGGGAAGGACAAGCCCTTCTCCTATGTGGAGCTCAACCACTCAAGGGCATTTTCCGTCAAGCTCTACAACTCCGCGCTCTTCATCAGGGGTGCGCTGGCCTCTGTCAGGGAGCCGAAGCATGCCGAGAAGCACATGGGCGTCTTTGACATCTGGATACTCATAAGGCTGAACTCGCTCATCAGGGAGGTAGAGGAGGCGTACGAGAGGTTCGACCTCTATGCCGCGATGAGCGCGCTCACCAACTTCTACTGGCACGAGTTCTGCGATTATTACCTCGAAGACGTGAAGTACAGGGTCAGCGGCGAGGGAAGTGCGGGCCAGGCTAGCAGGGAGTCGGCCGCGTTCACGCTCAAGCACGTTCTGTTGACCGCGCTCAAGCTTATCGCACCTGTGATGCCATTCCTCGCCGAGGAGACGAACGCGATGTTCGAAAGCGGAAGCGTGTTTGCCGGCGAGCTCCCGGTGCACAAGGAGATGCCCGCCGGGAAGTACGTTGTCAACGGCGTGCTCTTTGCAGCGCCGATACAGGTGGACTACGAATCTGCAGGGGCGCTGCTCAATGGCATCGTCAGCGACGTAAGGAAGGCAAAGAGCTCGGCCAGGCTAGCCCTCAACAAAGGCATATCAGCAATTAATATAAATGTTCGGGAAGAATATCTGGGGATTATAGAGCAGTCGAAGGGGGAGCTCGCCGGGATATTGAAGGCAGGTTCTGTCAATGTAAAGCCCTCACAAGATTATTCTGTAAGCATAGAGGCCTAATTGTGCTGCAGAGCGAAGTGGACCAATGGCAAAGATGCATTCAAAGAAGAGAGGAAAGTCAAAGTCTAGGAAGCCGGTGCGCGAGGAAGGCGCACCTGCAAGTGGCGCCTGCAAGCTTTCTAGGGACGAGATAGCAGAGCTTGCAGCAGGCTATGCAAGGCAGGGGATGAGCCAGGCAATGATAGGCGAGAGGCTGAAGGAGGAGCACAATGTCCAGTACATAAAGGAGGCTACGGGGAGCAGGCTCGCAAAGCTGCTTTCCGAGAAGGGGATAAAGCCGGGCATCCCGGGTGACATGCTCGCGCTGATGACAAAGGCGGTGAGGGTGAGGAGGCACCTCGCAGCAAACAGGCAGGATGTCTACAGCAGGGTCAGGCTTATACGGATAGAGTCAAAGCTGCTCAGGCTGAGCAGGTACTACAGGGCAAAGGGCGTTCTTCCGGAGGCATGGAGGTACGACCCGCAGCAGGCGGAGCTTATCGTAAAGGGTAAGGCGTGATTGTTTGGCAACTCAAAAAGGCATTGAAAGCTGGAAGGCCAAGAAGTGGTTTACTGTTTACGCCCCGAAGTTCTTTGGCGATGTCGCGATCGGGGAGATGCCGGGGAAGGACGAGAAGGCCGTGATAGGGAGGAACATAGTCGTCAGCCTGGACAGCATGACGCACAACCCCCAGAACGCTAACATGAACATAGTGCTCAAGGTGGGCAGCGTCGACGGGGACAAGGCAGCCACGAAGCTCATGTCGATGGAGCTCCTTTTCAGCTTCATAAGGACACTCGTCAGGAGGTACAAGAGCGTCTCTGCCACTGTTGTAAAGGCAAAGACAAAGGATGGCATAGCCGTCGTCGTCAAGCCGATCGTGATAACCGTACAGCGCAGCACTGCATCCAGGATCAACGCCATAAGGAAAGAGATGGGCTCCTTCGTGGGGGAGTATGTTGCGAAGAGCGACATAGACGCGGTGGTCAAGTCGATAGCCGGCGGAACGCTGCAGCAGGAGATGCACACGAAGCTCAACCACATAGCCCCGCTGAGCAAGGCGGAGATAAAGAAGCTTGAGATCATGTGGTAGGTCGTTTGTCTATCAGCCTCTATTCCCTGGTAATCTACCCAATACTGTTCATACTGCCGGCCTATGCGGCGAACGGTGCGCCTGTGCTCTTGAAAGGGAGGTGGCGCGGCAAGTATCTCTTGGACCGCGGCAAGAAGATAGGCGGACGCAGGATCCTTGGCAACAACAAGACCCTGCCAGGCACCATGGTAAGCCTTGCAGGGGGCATAGTCGTTTCGCTTGCAGAATACGCATTCTTGCCGTACATGCTCCCGGTCGGCATACTGCTGACCGTAGGGGCGAACGCCGGCGACCTTGCAGGCAGCTTCATAAAGCGCATGGTCAACGTAGCGCCAGGGAAAAACGCCCTCATACTAGACCAGTATGACTTCCTGGCCGGTGCGTTCGCCTTCGCGGCCCCGTTCGCCGCTTATTTCCCGAGCCTGTACGGGATACTCTTCATAGCTGCCCTGACCGGCGCCATGCATGTGCTTACGAACCACGGGGCGTACAGGCTCAGGCTCAAGGACGTGCCGTGGTAACTTTTATATAACTATCATTTGAAGCATATATGTGATTGCATGGGCGCAATAAAGGCAAGTTTGCCGTTCCTGCTGGTTTCAGCTGCATTGATGATGGGGGTTATATTTGCCGCTAACGTTATCTCAAATACTACTACAACTACCACAAGGTCAACAACCACAGCACCATCAAATGTAATAATCAACAGGTCTACGACTACTACAATCAGACCAACGACGACCATCCCATTGCCCCCTACCAAACGCCGCTATGTTGCCCTTTCATCGCAGTACAAGGCAATAGACAGCGGCCAGACTAATCTATTTGTTGCCACTGTTGTTAACGGGACTGGCGGCGCCGGCGCTTACACATACCGTTGGACAGTGCCAAATGCATTCCTGGTAGGTAACGTAACTGCATCGGCTGGAATATACTCAACAAGTTACTGCACATCTAGATCAAGCGCGTGCATGGTTACTGGAACGACACCTGGTGAGCAGGCAGTAAAGGTTTCTGTTAATTCGGGCAACACAGTAATTGGCAATGCCTCCGCTTCGCTCACCGTCAACCCAAGGCCGTCTGTCTCTATCAAGGTATCGCCAAGGCCGCAAGCCGGCAACACCCAGGTTTTGACGGTAAGCATTGCTGCCGGCACGCTGCCGTTCAAGAGCTTCTACCTCATACAAAGCTCTTCCAGCGCATCATGCAAGATTGGTAGAAGCACGCTGGAAAGCACTCCAAACGTGAAGTTTTATGTCGTAAACCTTACTGTACCCAATCCAGTGAACGTCAGCTACTACTGCGCAAGTGTGACCGATTCGGCTAACCCGCCAGTAAATGCAGTGTCAAATGTGGTCACGGTCAAGCGTGTCAGTTCAGGCACAACAACCCCAACGACAATTCCGGTAAGAAAGGCAGGCAATCCGGCCCCCTCATCTTCTGTTAATGGCAATCCCCTGCAGGAGCTTTGGGACTGGCTGGCTGGGTCGTTTGGCGCTATCAGGTGAAGGTGCCGCCCGCCAGAGGAAGATGGCGCTTCCTGGTCTGGCAAATGCGGTATCAGCATCAATCGCAATGGTTTTATATCTCTGCTACAAAGGCATATAGGTGGTGCGCGGATGGCTCACCGCTTCGTGCGGAGGAAGCTCTCCCCACACAGAGTACAGAAGGTCTAAGGCCTGCGGGCCGGAACAGAAACGATACCGATGCTGTGCATAGGCTGTGACACGACGAGCGCATAGGTTCGGATGAAACGGTCGGCCCTAGTACTGTGAGTGTGCAAGGCCAAACGCCGCTCAGTCAAATGCCATCTAGAACAGAAGGGAGGCTACGGCGCACCACTAACGCTTTTTCATGGTTATGGGCTTCATCACTCCCCATCAAGGCCCATATAAGCGCACAAGTACATGGCTGGCGGTGTTCCATCCCACATAAATATTTCCACAGGGAGCACCATTGGCATGTATGTATCAAGTTTCCTCTCCATATCTCCCAGACCTCTACTTACATGATGCCTGGCAGGGCCACGAGGCATTGCTGTTCGTCTACAGCTAATTGAGTATCTATCACCCGATAATGTGGGACGAGAAGCATGGCAGGGCGGCAATCTGCTGCAGCCCATATTTGGCTTGGAGAAGACTGGCTGCGTTGCGGTGGTAGAGTCTTAGCAGCGAGCCTCGTGCTAGGCCCACAAATAGACCATGACAGTGCGAAGAGTATGTCAACTTGAACGCATCCTGGAGAGCAGCGCGTACACCGCGGCGGCCACTGCTGCACTGACCACGATAGCTATGATCAGATAATTCTGGCCTGTGGCAACAGGCAGTGGTGTGTTAGTGGAATTCTCAGGCACAGTAGTAGAGACCGTGGCTATTGTGGTGCTGCTGGCGATTGTTGTGGATGGCACTGTAGTGGATACTATGGAAGTTGGCACTGGGCGCAGCGGTATAGAGTAGAGCTCAAGGTCTACGGTGGGGGCCCCAACCTTGTAGTTGCTGACGTTCATGCCGAGCAGCCTTACGTAATAGCCGTTCCCCAAGTTGTTTCCTATGAACGACGTGTTTGCAGATAGTGTCAGCGTGTAGGCTGCCCTGTTGACGGAGGTGCCGGATATGCCCTGCGATATGTAATTCTGCCCAACGCCGAAGCCTGTGCCATTGACCGTGCATGTTTCATAGCCTCCCTTGGCCAGGTTTCTTATTGTGCAGGTGTCTGTAGTGACTGTGACGGTCGTAAGAACGGTTTCCGCGCCGCCTCCCCCGCCGCCTCCGCCACCACCCCCACCATTCTCTGAACTGGTACTAGGTTGAGTGTAGAGGCTCGTAAACAGCCCTATCAATGGATCAGATGGCACGCTGAACGAGATGTAGCATCCTGTTGAATTGATGCTAGTCGATGCAGGAAGCTTGACCCATGTACTGTTGGAACTGTACCACTTATAAGGTTGTGCATTAGTGCCGCATGCGTAGTTAATCGTCATGGAGTAGTCCACTTTCGTGCCAGCCGGGCCATTGAGGACAACGGAGTTGAAGCTCACGGCGAGGACCTCCCTGAACGTGGTTGAAGCGGCGCTCGGGGTGCCGGAGGCAGCGCTCGTCGCGTTCGCAATCACGAAATTGGCTATTATGTCGTTCGAGGAGTTTATCGCGACTATTGTGTTGGAAGTGGCGAAAAGTAGGCGCGTCGGTATGTTTGGCGGCACCTCCACTGTGGCGTTTGCCACGTTGCCGGTTAGCGGCGAGACGGACACCATAACGGTGTTTGAAGCTGAGAACTGCTGGCCGATGGAATCGACCACATTGGCGGACAGCAGCGAGCCGCCCAGGTACAATGGTGTGTAACTCCAGGTTATTGTATTGCCCGTGACGACATTGCTGAAGACCAGCGTGTTGCTGTGCATGAAGTTTGCGGTAAACGGTCCCACGCCGTTCACGAAGTTCGCGGTGAATGAGACGCTCTGCCCTAGGCCTATGTTATTGCTTGAGGGCTTTAGCGATGCAAACGGCGTTGCGAGCAGGGCAAGCGTGTTTGAGGCGGAGCCGAACCTTACAGGTACGCCTGCGCTGTCTATGCCTATGACATTGAACGAGACAGAGGTTGCTGTAGGGCTGTTGTAGGTAAGCAACAGAGGGCCGAACGCCACGGTGTTTTGGGCCATGGCGTTCTCGCTGCGCAGAATCACTGACGCAATGGTCTGCCCGAGCGAGGTGGTTGCGCCGTTTATCTTTACAGAAATAAGGTTGCTGGTCATGACTAGGTTAAGCGTGATTGGCAGCGAGCCGCCAGTCACCATCGCATTGTACGCCACTGATACGCCAGAAAACCCGATCGAATTGCTCGGGATGGGTGCGTTCACAGATGGTGCCTGGTTTATCGTCAGCGTGTTGGCTACCAGAGTGTTCTGCCCGTAGGTGTCGGTGGCCAGCCCTGTGAAGTTCCACGGCCCCCGTATGGTGTTTGCACCGATGCTGCTGGCGGCATAGTAAACGCCATTGAAGTTCATGGTAAGCGTGTTCGCCGATACGGCGTTCACCGAGAGCGCAAACACCCCGTTTGACGGAATCCATTGCACGATCGTGTTTGACAGGGTAAGCCCTACCGGGGTGCTCCAGCTCCACACGCCATTGTATGGCTGTATGCCGTTCGACAATGTCACGACTATGGCGGCAGACTGGCCCACGTCGATGGTGTTTTGTGTGAATACCGCGTTGGCCGGACTGGCGCTGAAGCCGACCACAGGGGTGTTCGCGATGTAGAGTTTTGGGTCGCCCACAAATATCTGCCTCCAGTTCAGATAGGGTTCGCCCGATAACGCCGCAAGGCCTGCCGTAGCACCCCTCGCATAGAAATTGAACGCGTACTGCGGCTCCAGTATGCCGGAGACATACGGCTCCGCCATGCTGCCGCCAGAGAACGAACAGCCGTAGTGCACGAAGTCCTGGGTCTGGGACTGCCCGCCCACCCATGGGTAAATGCTGAGTTCTCTAGCCGCGGTGCTTACGTAGTCGGAGCAGAAGCTCCCAGGCACAAAGGTGAGGTTCCACTCGCTGCTGTCCGCCGTGTTCCTGTCTAGCGTGTTCGCCGTCTTGTTGTAGTCGTTGCTGCCCCAGCTCTCGTACCCGAGCAGGTTGCCTATGTTGGTGTAGAAATATGATGTGTCATCGATGATCGCGTTCCAGCCTAGTGCCTGAACAGAGGCCCCTGCGCTCAGGATGTAAGAATTCAGGTTTTGGTCAATGTTGTTTGAGTTGGCGTCGAACAGGAACCTTACCATGGAGTTGGACTTTTGGCTCGTCCAGTCATTCGATGGGTATATCAGGTTAAGCGCATCCTGCAATGAATCCCCGTCGATCCTAGAGACCACATAAACGCCGTATGAGGCGCGCGAGAACGTGAGGTTGAGAAAGCGTCCGTAGGCAGGGTTAGGGAACCTGTTGCAATACGTCGGGTTGTTGCACGTGCTAACTATGCTGTTTTCGTATGGCCCCAGAATAAGCGATAGCATCGCATCACCGTTGTTGATATTGTTGCCAGTCACAAAATACGGGTCGCCCATCGTGAGAACGATGTAGTTTATGCTGTTCGCCCAACCGTTTGACGAGATGCAACTCTCTATAGGATTCCTCATCGTGGCGTTCCAAGCAGGCCATGTTATGAAATTAGAATCAACGGTCGAAATGAAACATTGTTTCGTCAACGTCACCCTGCTGTTTAGGAAAGCGTTAGATATGGCTACGGATCCAGGGCTGTTTGAGTTAGTTACCAGCAGCACGTCTGCGTAGTTATTGTAATATAGATTGGACGATGCGAAAGAGAACGCAGAGCCGGCGAGGAACAGCAACAAGGAAACCAACAGGTAAGCCGAAGCCTTTTTCAGCCATCCAACTGAATCGTGGTTGCCTTTGCGGGTCATAGATTCAGCCATTCATTTTGA
>DAIDAQ010000032.1 GCA_027310535.1 Candidatus Micrarchaeaceae archaeon | reverse complement strand
CTTCATAGGTTCCCTTCAAGCCGGCGCCAGCGCTACAGAGGTGATAACCATAACAGCCAACTCCACGCCCGGCAGCAACAGCACCCTTCCAATAGGCGTCTCCTACTCAACGTCTAACTACCAGCAGAGGATAGAGAGCGTGGACTATCTGCCGATACGCGTCTCGCCCAGCGCCGTCTTCCAGATCATCTCCGTGAACGACTCGCTGAACCCGGGGAGTGCGTACAGCCCCATCAGGCTCGTCATAAAGAACGTCGGCAACCAGCCTGCAAAGCAGGTCGCCCTCTCGTTGCAGAGCATCTACCCAATAACGCCTGTCGCCGGCAACGCATACATTGACTACCTTGCTCCCGGCAATGAAACAGGCGTGACGTTCTACGTTAACGTCGACCAAAACGGCCTGCCAGGCTCCTACTTGCTCACCCTTTACGAGCAGTGGAGGCAGAGCAATGCTGGAGTCAACCAGGTGTTCAGCGGCTCAAACAACTACTATGCTTCTGTTTACCAGCAGCCCTCTGGCTCGGGCTCGGCGGCCCTGGTTGCTGCAGCTGCAGCAGCAATAGTTATAATTGTTATTGCAGCAAGAGTAATAGTGAAAAGAGGGAAGGCCAAGAAGAGGGCGAAGCAGTGAGCCATTCCCCCTGCTGGTGGCATGGATAACATGGACGCGAAGTTTTCGTCTCTGGTCGACAGGACGATGCATAGGTACGGACTGCCGCCGTGGCTCAAGCCCTACGTCTTTGACTATATAAAGTCGAACCCGCTCAATGCGATAAAGCACGCGACGAGCTTCATCGAGATAAGGAGGAAAAAGGGGGAGATAACAAGGGAGCACGTCAGGCTTCCCAACGGCTTTACCTTCAGGATCGGGTTCATCGAGGAGATGCTAAGCCTCTTCCGCTACGGAGAGGAGCGGATAGACCAGATATACGGACGCTGGGCCGCCGAGCCCGGTTATGAAGATCTAGAGCGTAAGAAGCGCTACCGCGAGCTCTCCCTTCTCTCAAAGAAGCACCTCCGTGCGATCGACAACCTCATGGAGGGCATAGGGATAGAGCTAAGGAAGCCGAAGAAGGAGGTCAAGGAGCTCTTCGATTACATAGAGGCGCTGTCCAGCTGGGACGACAGGATCATAGCATCAGGCATATTCATCAAGTACTCGTTCTCGTACCCGTTCGGCTTTGTCTTCTACAAGGTCTTCTACCCTGTCGCACCGGAGTTCATGCGCTCGTTTGGTAAGGCTTTCAACGCAACAACAGAGGCAACCCATTGGCTTGAAGGGGAGGCAAAGAAGATAGCATTTGAGAAGAAGGATTCAGGGGAGCTCCGTGGGATCACCGAACAGCTGCTTGCGAGAATATCTGCATCGATATCGTCAGAGGAGCAGACAGCGAAGGCGAACGGGATAGCCAATGAGGTCAAGCTGCTGCAGAACATTGCGCTCGCATACCCTCTGCATGTGCTCGCCGAGTTGGGCGTGGACATAGAGGTCAGCAAAGAGGTCAAAAAGGTACTTGACTGCAAGCGCACGTCCTACTGACCAGTCACTCGACCTTGACTTTGTGCGTCGTCGTTTTCCTTGCCTTCTTGACGCTGATGACCAGCGTGCCGTCCTTGTACAAAGCTTTTGCGCTGTCTGAATTGACTTCAGCAGGCAACTTCACTATCCTATAGTAGCCTGATGAACTCCTCTCCTTCGAGTAGAAGTTGTTGGAACTGTGTTCTTCTTCCCTGCTCTTCTGTGCTTTTATCGCCAGAGTGTCTTCGCTGATCTTAAGCTCTATGTCCTTCTTATCAACAGAGGGCATGTCGGCCTCTATCACGAATGAGTCGCCATTGTCCTGCACATCTATCCTCGGTATTGAGAACCCACGGCTCGCAAGCTCGCGTATAATCCCTCCCCTCATCCCGAACTCCCTGAAAGGATCGCCTAGGAATCTCGGGAATGGATCCGCGAACCACTTCTGGAAATCGTCCATGCCAACAAGGCCATTCTTGCTCTTCTTTTCGTTCTTGCTTTTACCCATCTTATCACATGTCAACTTTTTTTCGACATTTCAAATTATTATTAAGCAAAAAGTATTTATATATGTATGTCAAATATACGAAGATGGAGAAGATAGTGATAAAATCAGTCGACAGGCCCGCAGAGAGGAACCCTGACGACATGATACGCTGGTTCTGTGAAGCACTCGGCCTTACTAACTCAGCAGAGAAGGACAGCCTAGAGGCCGAGATACTCAAAAGGTTCATAATAGCGGCGGCACACAACGTTGGCATATCGAGCTCGCAGATAAAGCTGAAGCCAAAGGTCGCGAGGAGCACTGTAGTCTACCACCTCAACAGGTTCATCGATGCTGGTATTGTCGTCAAGCGCGGAAGGCTCTACTACCTGCGTGGCCAGGAGCTTTCGAGTGTCATAGAGGAGCTCGAATACGACATAAACAGGGAGATGATGAGGCTCATGGATGTCGCGCGCGACTTCGACAGGATGTTTGACACTTACCACAAGAAGGGCAAGGAAGTTAAGATAGAGTGATAGCATGGCGGCCAGCGAGAAAGAGAAGCCTGAAGATAAGAGTGTAAATGTTGATGGGCAGCCAGATCCGGACAAGGGGTGCAAGGACTGTGCCGAGACGAAGGAGAGGATCCTGAGGTTGGCTGCAGAATTTGACAACTACAAGAAGAGGACTGCTAATGACATTGCAAACGCGAAAGAGGTGGGCAAGATCGAGCTACTGAAATCTATGCTGAACATAATAGACGAATTCGACCTGATGCTTGCAACTGCAATGAAATCCGACGACAAGGGGCTTGCGAAAGGCGTTGAACTTCTTTATACCAACCTCATGGACGTACTGAAAAAGAGCGGCCTGGAGGAAGTTGGTAGTGACGGTAAGTTTGACCCCTACAAACACGAGATAATGATAGTGAAAGAGGAGGATGGAAAGACAGACGGACAGATACTTGAAGTGATAAAGAAAGGCTACATATTTAATGACAAGCTACTCAGGCCGGCTGCAGTCATAGCAGCGAAAGGTGCAGAAGGCGCTGAGGGAAAGGTGCAGAAGAGGGAAGATGAATAATGTTAATGTTTAGGTGAATCATATGGCAAAAGTGATAGGAGTTGACCTGGGAACGAGCAATTCTGCAGCGGCGGTTCTGGAAGGCGGACGCCCAGCTATAATACCGAGCAGCGAGGGCGCGAGCTTGTATGGGAAGGCCTTCCCAAGCTATGTTGCGTTCACAAAGGACGGGCAGAAGCTTGTAGGGGAGCCAGCAAGGCGGCAGTCGGTTGCCAACCCTGAAGGAACAGTCAACGCATTCAAGAGGAAGATGGGCACTGGCTTTACATACAAAATATACGGGAAGGACTACAAACCGCAAGAGCTTTCTGCCCTGCTTCTACAAAAGATAAAACAGGATAGCGAGGCGTTTTTGGGAGAGCCTGTCACGAAGGCTGTGATAACAGTCCCTGCATACTTCAACGACAACCAGAGGCAGGCGACAAAGGATGCAGGTGAGATTGCAGGGCTTGAGGTTGTAAGGCTTGTAAACGAGCCGACTGCCGCATGCCTTGCATACGGGCTGGACAAGGCTGGCAAGGAGATGAAGATAATGGTCTATGACCTTGGCGGGGGCACACTTGACGTCACGATAATGGAGTTCGGTAACGGTGTTTTTGAAGTAAAGTCAACTAGCGGTGATACCCAGCTCGGAGGGACTGACATGGACAGCACTATCTTGGGGTTCCTGGCAGACGAGGTAAAGAAGCAGTACAGCATTGACGTGGCAAAGGATATGCAGGCAACGCAGAGGTTAAGAGAGGCTGGCGAGAAGGCGAAGATTGAACTATCTACAGTGCTAGAGAGTGAGATAAATCTTCCGTTTCTGGCGCAGAGCAAATCAGGCCCCGTCAACTTTACCTACAAGCTGACAAGAGCAAAGCTTGAGTCGCTCGTTGTCCCTATAATAGAAAAGTCTACGAAGCCAGTGATGCAGGCGCTCAACGACGCAAAATTAGAGCCTAGCAGCGTCGACAAGGTAATACTGATCGGAGGTCCGACAAGAATGCCGATAGTGCAGAGGTATGTCGAGCAGCTGCTCGGAAAGAAGGCAGAGCGCGGGGTTGATCCTATGGAAGCAGTCGCGCTTGGCGCTGCAGTGCAGGCCGGAGTGTTGACAGGCGAGGTCAAGGATATTGTGCTGCTCGACGTGACTCCATTGACGCTTAGCATCGAGACACTTGGCGGCGTTGCTACCCACATAATCGACAGGAACACGACAATACCTATCAAGAAATCGCAGATATTCAGCACAGCAGAGGACAGCCAGACTGTTGTCGATATAAATGTTGTGCAGGGAGAGCGTGCGATGTCTAAGGATAACATACAATTGGGAAGATTCCAGCTGACTGGGATCCCACCAGCTCCAAGGGGTATGCCCCAGATAGAGGTGACGTTTGATATCGACAGCAATGGCATACTCCACGTAACAGCAAAGGACAAGGCAACGAGCAAGGCACAAAGCATGGACATAGTAGCCCCAAACAAGATGAACAAGGACGAGATTGAGAAGAAGATTGATGACTGGAAGAAATACGAAGAGCAAGACAAGAAGGAGAGGGAGAATGCAGAAACGCGCAACAGCGCTGAATCCATGCTCTACACTGCAGAGAAGACACTTAAGGAGTACAAGGACAAGGTACCTGGCGATGTGTCAGAAAAGGTGATGAAGTCAAAGGACGCGCTCGAAAAAGCGATAAAGGACGGCGACTGCAATGCCATGAAGGCATTGAGTGATGAGCTTGCGTCTTCCTTGCAGGAGATCGGCAAGAGCGTGTATGGGGGGCAGCAGGGTAACCCAGGAGGAGAAACAGGGGATGACGGGCCTGGCCCGAGCGGTGCCTCGGATGCGGACTTCAAAGTAGAAAAATGATAAGATGGCCAGGGACTTTTATGAAGTGCTGGGAGTAGGCAAGGGAGCCAGTGCTGACGAGATAAAGAAGGCATACAGGAACCTCGCGCTCAGGTATCATCCAGACCGCAACAAGGATAAAAATGCAGAGAACATCTTCAAAGAGATTAATGAAGCCTATGCTGTCCTCAGCAACCAAGAGAAGCGCAGGCAGTACGATGCCTATGGGCCAGAAGGCTTCAGCCAGAGGTTCAGCGAACAGGATATCTTCCGCGATTTTGACTTTGACAAGGTTTTCAGGGATATTGGATTCAGCTTCGGCACCGGCAGCATGGACGACATCTTTGGCAGCTTCTTTGGGTTTGGAAGAGGGGCGCGCATGAGGGACGATATAGGCAACGACATACTTGCCAGGGCCGACATGACGTTGAAAGAAGCCTACACAGGTGTCGAGAAGAGGCTAATGGTCAAGCATGTTGTCAGGTGTGGGCGCTGCGGCGGGAGCGGTGCAGAACCCGGGAGCAGGGTTTCGGCATGCGGTAAATGCAATGGGACCGGGCAGGTAAAGACCACGGCCAGGACGCCGTTCGGCATCATGCAGACAGTCACAGCATGCCAGAAGTGCGGCGGATCAGGGCAGGCGTTTGAGAAGGTCTGCAGGGAGTGCGGCGGTGCAGGTAGGAGGGTCGAGGAGCAAACGATAACTGTCTCGATACCGAAAGGCGTTGCCACTGGGATTAGGCTAAAGCTTGCCGGAATGGGGGATTTCGGCAGGGGCAGGACAGGGGACCTGTACGTCGAGACAAACGTTGAGCCAGACGGGCTGTTCGAGCGCGCCGGCGACGACGTGCGCGTCGATGCACACATCCCGTTCTACACTGCGCTCCTTGGTGGCACAGCTTCTGTGCATACGCTCTCGGGGGCGCAGGAGGTGAGGATAGAGGAAGGGATCACGGACGGCACTGAGATAATCCTAAAGGGCAAGGGTATGCCCCGCTTCAAGCGGCAGGGTTACGGCGACGAGGTTGTTATAATAAGGGTAGACATGCCAAGGGCCATGTCGAAAGAGCAGAGGGACCTCATCAAGAGGTTCGAGGAGCTTGATTCAAAGAAAAAGAAGTTCGGGATATTCTGAGCTGTGCATCACAGCCATTATTCAGTGCCGGATGAGAGCCTTTTTATAAATACCCACAGAAATCGGAGTGTGGGGCAATGGCAGACGCAGTGACGGAAGGCATGAAGATCAAGTTCGACGAATTCTTCGACAGGCATTACAAAGAGCAGATAGAGGCACTCATGACCTCTTATCCTGAAAAGCTCAGCCTCGCAGTAAATTTCAAAGACCTCGAGAAATTCGACCCAGAGCTGGCGGATCAGCTGCTCGAGACACCTGACCTTGTTGCAGGTGCATCTGTTGAGTCACTTAAGGAAAAGATGGAGTTCGTCATGCAGGATGGCTACGAGCCGCACGTCAGGTTCTTCGGTCAGGAGACGAACAGTCCGCTCGTGCAGGATGTCGGCTCGAAGTACATAAGCAAGATGATACAGCTGGACAGCCTGATCGTCAAGCGCTCGGAGATAAACCCGAGGGTAAAGGTCGGGACCTACAAGTGCACCTACTGTGAGGCCACTATAAAGATAAACATAGACAAGGAGGAGCTGCCTGAGCGCTGCCCGCAGTGCAAGCGCACATCGATGAAGGCCGTCCCGGAGGAGTCTAGGTTCATAAACCTCCAGAAGATAGCTGTGCAGGACCCGCTCGAGAAGCTTCGCGGCAACACCCCTACATGGCAGCTCGAGGTATGGATAGAGGACGATCTTGTGAATACAGTCATCCCTGGCGACAGAATAGAGCTCACTGGCATACTAAGAATAAGGCCGAGGAGGAACCAGCGCGGCAAGCTCGAGAAGAACCTCTACACCATGTTCCTCGATACGGTATCGATCGTGCCGAAGCAGAAGGAGTTCGCAGAGCTCAACATAACAGAGGAGGAGGAGCGGAGGATAAAGGAGCTTGCGAAGGACCCCACGATCTTCGAGAAGGTGGCGTCCTCGATCGCACCCTCGATCTACGGCTACAAGGAGATAAAGCAGGCCGTCGCGCTGCAGCTGTTCGGCGGGACGTTCGGCAAGCTGCTTGTAGATGGCGGGATAATAAGGAGCGACATGCACATTCTGCTTATCGGAGATCCGGGGAGCGCAAAGACAAGGATACTGCAGTCAGTGTCAAAGCTCGTCCCCAAAGGCATCTATGTCAGTGGGAAATCGGTCACCGGCGGCGGGATGACCGCGATCGCTGAGCGCGATGACTTCTCTGACGGGGGATGGACGCTCAAAGCAGGAGCGCTGGTTTTGGGGTCTGGCGGGATTGTTTGCATGACCGAGAACACTGAGATATACACTGGGCAGTCGCTTCTCACTGCGAAGCAGGTATGGGATGCCTTGCCTGGCAGGGTTTACATGACAAAATCCGGCAGAGAGGCAAAGAATGCCATGATACCAGTTACGACCTACAATAGGAAGTCCAGAACCACCATGCAGTGGAATGCATACTCAATTATGCGCAAGAGCTATAGGGGTGAGATCGTGAGGCTCACTTTTGCATCCGGGTTAACTCTTGAACTAACACCGGAACACCTGCTCAGGAGGCTAACCAATGTCAAGAACCTGTGGGTGAAGGCAGGTTCTGTAAAAGAAGGCCAGGAGCTCAGGGCTCCAACCTATGTATATGGCCCAAAGATAACGCTGGATGTCGGCCCTGATGAAGCTTATGTCATGGGCTGCATATATGGCTATGGTTTCATCGACATGCATCAGATCGTTGTATCGCAAGCGAAGGTCAACTATGATGTGGTGGAAGCTATTGCAGGCAGAATGTCTAGCAAGTTCGCGGTCTGCGGCAAGGGCGATAGGGATAGTATGCTTCTCGTGCATGGTGGGAAACAGCACATGCTGACTTCTAGGATGTACCAGATGTATTCGACTGACAAGGAAATACTCAGCAGGACGCTCTTCCTGCTGAAAAGCCCCTCAACTGACAACATACTTATGCTGAAGGATGAGAGCTTATGGGCGTTCATGGCAGGTGTCTTTGATACAGACGGGGGCTTTAACCACGCGCATGGCACGATAACAGCTGCTAGAATGTATCCTACAAAGTCAGAGCATGAGCTGAAGGTTATGCTCTATGCACTCAGGAGGCTAGGGATTTATGCAAGAATACATGGCAAGACCCAGTCGATGCCAATTATACAGATAACTGGACAGGACGTGTCTGTGCTCATAGATGGAATACGGAGCTACAGTGCCAAAGTTAGAAGGGAAGCAGACCAAAAACTTGTGATCAGGCACAAAAATGCGACGAGAGGTGTGGAGAAGGTTGTGAAGGTTGAACACTTTAACTATGATGGCTATGTATATGACCTATCCGTTGGTAAGTACCACAACTATGAAGCTTCACTTGTCTACATCCACAATTGTATAGACGAGTTTGACAAGGTAGGTGATGAGGACAGGGCGGCCCTGCACGAAGCGCTTGAATCGCAGACGATAAGCGTCGCGAAGGCAGGAATCATAGCGACGTTCAACGCAAGGGCCGCTGTCCTTGCCGCCGCCAACCCAAAATACGGGAGGTTTGATGTGCATATCTACCCAGCAGAGCAGTTTGACATACCCCCAACGCTCCTCTCTAGGTTTGATCTGATCTTCCCGATAAAGGACATTATGGACGTGCAGCTCGACAAGGAGATAGCGAAGCACATACTGCTCCAGCACGAGGCCGCCGGCGCTCAGCTTGCCGAGATGCAGAAGTTCGAGCAGGTGGAGCTGCCCCCTATAGACACCGATTTCCTGAGGAAGTACATCGCGTACGCTAGGAAGAGCGTGGCGCCTAGGCTGAGCCCTGAGGCTCGGGCGAAGATCGAGGACTATTATGTCGACCTGAGGAAGAAGGGGGCGCAGCAGGGGGCCGTGCCGATAACCCCGCGGCAGATCGAGGGGCTTATTCGGATGGCCGAGGCAAGCGCGAAGACGAGGCTTGCCCCTGTCGTCGAGGCCGCCGATGCGGAGCGCGCAATAGCACTCTCTGAATACATGCTGAGAACCCTCGCGATAGACAGGGGGGGAAGGAGGGACATCGACACGATCCTGACCGGCATGCCAAGGGAAAAGGTTGACAAGCTCAATGCAGTGCTCACGATAATAAAGGACCTTGAGGAGAAGGAGGGGAGCGCAAGGATGCAGCGGATAACAGAGGAGGCAGAGCGGTCAGGGATTGACAGCATATCGGTTTTGAAATATCTGGCAGAGCTAGAGAGGAGCGGTGATGTCTTCTCACCTAAGCCAGGCGTAATAAAAGTAGTGAATAGAGAAGCCGAGTGAAGTGCAAAGAATCACACAAGCTTTTTATTGTTTCCATGCGTGTGCTAAGCGGTGCACCAATGGCAAGCACATTCAAAAGAGCACAGTCAGCAATGGAGTACCTGATGACCTACGGCTGGGCGATTCTTATAGCTGCCGTAGTGATAGGCGCAATATACTCACTCGGGCTCTTTAATTCCAGCACATTTTCCCCCAAGCTTCCGCCAGGTGGGTGCAAGATTCTTAGGCCTCAGGGCCCGTACACTACTTTAGGGGTGAGCCTAGTAGGTACATGTAACAACGGGCTGCAGCCACAGTACGTTGTGCAGTTCGACGGGCAGAGCAGCAGCGTAACCACCAGGGCGAGCGCATCGGAGTTTAGCGTCAGCTTATGGTTCAAGACCAGTTCGTTTACCGGAGGCGTCAATAAGGACTTTTTGATTCAGTACTGGGACGGAACTAACAACAATGGATTTGGCATCGCAAGTCGGTCGGCTAATTTCGAAACTATAGTCAGCGTCAGCTCTGGCACAAATCCTGGAGACAGGTCAACCGCGATAAATACAGGAACATGGTATAACATTGTGTTCTCATGGCAGAATTCAGGCTCCTCAAACTCAATTCAAACTTTATACGTGAATGGTGCGCAGGCGTATACAAGGACGATTTCCGGTCTCGCCCCATCCCTACCAAACGGTTTGGTGAGTATAGGAGGAGCTTCATCCATGATATTTTGGGGTCCCGCTTACCATCAGGGAACCATCGCCAA